>NZ_JBXQQB010000018.1:131307-169140 GCF_057220535.1 Kitasatospora sp. NEAU-CNBT7
TTGGGGGTGGGGGCGGTTGGCTGCCGCCTTGGGTTCTGCCGCCGGCCACCGGTCCCTCGCCCGGGCAGTGTCTCAGGCGTCGCAGGCTCGGGCGGTGCCGGCCCGGGCCTCCCGGGGTTCAGGCGTCGGTGCGGCCGAGCCGCCAGGCGGCTCCGGCCAGCGCCAGCGCGGTCCAGCCGAGGAACACCAGCAGGCCGGTGCCGGGCGTCAGGGTGTTCGCGACGTGGTGCAGGGTGAACATCGACTCGCCCGCGTTGCTGGGCAGGTACGGCCCGAGGTGGTCCTGCCAGGCGGTGGGCAGCAGGCTCACCAGGCCGGGGATCAGCATCAGCGAGGCCACCAGCACGGAGATCCCGCCCGCGACCGAGCGCAGCAGCGCGCCCAACGCCGTCCCGATCACGCCCACCAGCCCGAGGTACAGCCCCGCGCCGAGCAGGCTGCGCACCACACCCTGGTCGGAGATGGTCAGCGCCGCCGGGGTGCCGGTGACGATGCGGCTGCCGATCAGGAAGGCGGTGAAGGCGCCGGCGGTGCCGACGGCGAGCGCGACCAGGCCGTAGACGACTGCCTTGGACCACAGCACCGGCAGCCGCTTGGGGACCGCGGCGAGGGTGGAGCGGATCATCCCGGTGGAGTACTCGCCCGCGGTGACCAGGACGCCGAGGACGCCGAGCGCGAGCTGCCCGAAGTTGGTGCCGAACAGGGAGAGCCGGACGGCGCTGGCGGCGGCGAAGTCGTGGTCCATCCGGCCGCCGGAGGTGATCCGGGACTTGTACTGGGCCGAGGCGATCAGGCCGAACGCCACCACGAACAGCAAGGCCAGGCCCAGCGTGATCCAGGTGGAGCGCAGCGACCAGAGCTTGGCCCACTCCGCGCGCAGCACGCGGCGGCCGGTCACCCGGTAGGCCGGACGGGGGCGGCCTTCGGCGGCCGGTCCTGAGGTCTGGATCGGGGCGATGGTGGTCATGCCGCCCTCCCGGGGGTGTCGGGGCCGGTGGTGGTGAGCGGGCCGGTGGCGCTGACCGGGTCGGTGCCGCCGATCGGCTCGACGGTGCCGGTGAGGCCGGGGCCGGTGGTGCCGTGGTACTCGACCGCGTCCCTGGTCAGCTCCATGAACGCCTCCTCCAGGGAGACCTGCCGGGAGCTCAGCTCGAACAGGGCGATGCCGTGCTCGGCGGCCTTGAGGCCGATCTCGCGCGCGGTGACGCCGGTGACCAGCAGTTCCTCGGAGCCGCTGCGGCCGGTGATCCCGACGCCCGGGGCGGCCAGCAGCTCCCGCAGCCGGCCGGGGTCGGAGCTGGCGACCTTCACGGTGTCGCCGCCGGACTGGCGGACCAGCTCCTCGACGGTGGTGTCGGCGAGCAGCCGCCCGCGGCCGACCACGATCAGGTGGTCGGCGACCAGCGCCATCTCGCTCATCAGGTGGGAGGAGACGAAGACCGTGCGGCCCTCGGCGGCCAGGCCGACCAGCAGGTTGCGGATCCACCGCACGCCTTCGGGGTCGAGGCCGTTGACGGGCTCGTCCAGCATGATCGTGGCGGGGTCGCCGAGCAGGGCGGCCGCGATGCCGAGCCGCTGGCCCATGCCGAGCGAGAAGGCCCCGGCGCGCTTCCTGGCCACCGACTGCAGGCCGGTCAGCTCGATCACCTCGTCGACCCGGCGGCGCGGGATGCCGTGGGTGTGGGCCTGGGCCATCAGGTGGTTGAACGCGGTGCGGCCGGGGTGGATGGACTTGGCCTCCAGCAGTGCGCCGACCTCCTGCAGCGGGGCGCTGTGCTGGGCGTAGCGGCGGCCGTTGACGCTGACCGTGCCGTCGGTGGGTGCGTCCAGGCCGACGATCATCCGCATCGTGGTGGACTTGCCCGCGCCGTTGGGGCCCAGGAAGCCGGTCACGGAGCCCGGCTTGACGGTGAAGTCCAGCCGGTCGACCGCCGTCTTCTCGCCGTACCGCTTGGTCAGCTGGTGCGCTTCGATCATCGGTTCTTCCCTCACGCTCGGGCACCGGTCGCCCCGGATCGCCTCGCTGCCCACGCTAGGCGCGACCCGGCCCGCACCCGTGGTACCCAGGGCGGGAAGGGGCCCGGACGGGTGGTACCGCGGTACTACCGGCGCAGTCGGCCCGGCCGGTGAGGCGGCGCGGTCAGCCGCCCGGGGGCACCTCGTCGAGGTGGTGGAAGCCGGGGCGGGGGTGCATCAGGAAGTCGTGGTGCGAAATGTTCCAGGCGTACGCGCCGGCCATCGCGAACAGCACCCGGTCGCCGGCCCGCAGGCCCGGGGCGGGGGCGCGGTGCGCCAGGACGTCCTTGGGGGTGCACAGCTGGCCGGCGAGGGTGGCGCGGCCGGTACGGGCGGCGGGGCGCGGCCACGGGTGCGGCCAGTGCTCGACCGGCAGCACCTCGAACGGCTGGTCGTGGCCGCGGGTGGCCGGGGTGCGCAGGTGGTGGGTGCCGCCGCGGACGACGGCGAAGTCCTCGCCGTGGCTGTGCTTCACGTCCAGCACCTGGGTGGCGTACCAGCCGCAGTAGGCGGTGAGGGCGCGGCCGGGCTCGATCCGCAGGGTGAGGCCCGGGTGGCGGTCGAGCAGTGCGGCCAGGCCGGTGCCGAAGGCGGTCCAGTCGAAGCGGGCGCCGGGGTCGGCGTAGTCGACGGCCATGCCGCCGCCGACGTTGACCTCGTCCAGGGCGAGGCCGTGCCGCCGGGCCAGGCCGGTCGACCAGTCGACGATCTGCCCGGCCAGGGCGGTCTGCCGGTCGGCGGCGAGGCCGCTGGCGAGGTGGGCGTGGATGCCGCGCAGCCGGATCCGGCGCCCGAGCGGGCCGGCGAGCAGCCGGACGCAGTGCTCGACCCGGTCGGGGTCCAGTCCGAAGGGGGTGGGCCGGCCGCCCATCGTCAGGGCGACGGAGTCCAGTGCGCCCTCGTCGAGCGGCAGGTTGGCCCGCAGCAGGACGTCGGCCCCGGTGCCGGGGTGGTCGGCGAGCGCGTCGGCCAGCAGGTGCAGTTCCTGTTCGCTCTCCAGGTGCCAGCGGTGCACCCCGGACCGGACGGCGGCGGCGATCTCGGCGGGTGTCTTGCCGGGTCCGCCGAAGGCCAGCCGCGCGCCCGGCACCGCGGCCGCGACGTGCGCGGCTTCGCCGCCGCTGGCGACCTCGTAGCCGTCGACCGTGCCGCGCAGCGCGGCCAGGACGGGTGGTTCGGGGTTGGCCTTCGCCGCGTAGTACAGCTCGACCCGGGCGGGGAGGGCGGCCCGGACGGCGGTGGCGTGGGCGCGCAGCGCCGCCAGGTCGTACAGGTACGCGGGGAGGTCGTCGGGGGCGAGTGCGGCGGCGAGGCGGCGGACGGGGGCGGTGGCCGTCATCGGGTGCTCCGGGCGGGGGTGCGGGTGGGGTGGCGGTCCTGGCGGTCCGGCAGCCGGGCGGGGCCGGCGCTGCGGGTGGCGGGCCGGGCGGCGCCCGGGGGACCGCCAGCGGGGAGGGCAGCCGGATGTAGCCGGCCTCCCGGTCGGCCTTGCGCTCCCAGCGGGTCAGCAGGTTGGCCTTGGCGGGCAGCGGCACCCCGGCGAGCAGGCCGCGCAGCCTTGGCGGGCAGCCGTGCTCGTCGGCGTGCTCGCGCAGGGTCCGGCGGACGGCGCCCCACAGGGCCGGTTCCAGGGTGGGGTGGAGGTCGGCGAGGGCGGCGAGCAGTTCGGCCACGTGGTTGACCAGCAGGCAGTACACCACCCGGTCCCAGCCGCGCTGCGGGCCGTACGTCATGGGTCCGGCGACCTCCGGCGGCAGGCGTGCCAGCAGGGCGGCGTTCCGGTCGGGGAGGAGTTTGGTGCCCTCGAGGTCGCGGAACAGCACCTGGGCGGGCCGGCCGGCGGCGTCCACGCCGATCAGGACGTTCTGCAGGTGCGGCTCCAGGGCGACGCCGTGGTCGAAGTAGGCGGCCAGCACCGGCGGTACCAGCAGCCGCAGGTAGCCGCGCCACCAGTCGAGGGCCTCCTGCGGGCCGGCCCCGGCGAGCAGCCGCGAGATGTGGGCGGAGCTGGTCGGGTACTCGTCGGCGACGGCGGCGGCCAGCAGCGGGGTGACGCCGGGGCGCAGGGCGCGCTCGACGCCCTCCCGGACGATCAGCCCGAAGCCCTCGTACAGGGCGAGGTCGGGCCGGCCGTCGGCGCCGGGCAGGGCGAGGGTGCGGAAGGCCGGTTCGCGCAGCACGGTGGCGTCCGGGAAGCGCCGGGCCAGGTCGTCGAGGGCGGGGGCGAGCAGCCCGGTCAGGGCGACGGCGCCGGTCAGCTCGTAGGCGGCGTTCTTGCGCAGGCAGTTGGTGATCCGCACGTTCAGGCTGAACTTGAGGAAGGCGCCGGCGCCGTGCAGGGTGCGCACCGACGCGGTGGCGGTGAACGGCTCGCCGCCGGGGCCGAGGTCGACGAGGTCGCCGCGGGCCAGCGCGCGCCGCAGCAGCGGGTGGTCGCGCAGGAGTTCGTACTGCCAGGGGTGGACGGGCAGGGTCCGGTAGCCGTGCGGTGCCGGGCGCAGCCCGTCCAGCAGGTCGGTGGCGGCCCGGTCGAGGCTCTCGCCGGCCAGCAGGCCGGGGCGGACGGCGAGGTGGCGCAGCTGGAAGGCGGCCCGGGACTCGGGGGCGTAGGCCCGCCAGTCGCCGCGTTCGGCGGAGCGGGACTTGGGGGCGGGGTGGAAGCGGTGGCCGAACAGCAGGGCCTGCTCGGACTCCAGGTAGCGGTCGCCCCCCGCGGCGGGGCGGGCGCCGAGGCCGGCCTGGACGCCGCGGTGGCTGGAGGCGAGCTGGTCGAGGAACTCGTCGTTGGGGACGCCGGTGCGCAGGGTCAGCTCGGCGCGGACGTGTTCGGCCAGTTCGCGCCAGCCGAGGGTGCGCCAGCCCTCGGGCCGCTCCTCGAGGACCGGGCCGGTGAAGCGGTGGGCCCCGAGCAGCGAGGCGCGGCGCAGCCTGACCCGCAGGTGGACGCCGCGGCGCGGGAGCCGGATCCGGACGGCGCCGTCGGTGACGTCGCTCTGCTGCTCGGGGGCGGCGACCTCGCGCAGCAGGCAGTTGAGCAGGGTGTGGCAGACCGCCTCCTCGGCGGTGGGCAGCGGCGCGGCGGGCAGTGGTCCGGTGGCCGGTGCGGCGCCGTGGTCGGGCTGGGCGGGCGGGGCGGCCGGGGCCGGCCGGGCGCTGGGTGCGGGGTGCGGCTGGGGCATCAGTGACTCCGACGCTGGCGGGGACGGGGACGGGTGAGGCCGGACAGCGGGCGGACCGGGTGCCGCGGCTGCGGCGGGGCGGAGAAGCTACCCGTCCCCGTGCGCGCGACACCCGCGGTCACGGCCGGCGCCGGTCGGGGCGGCCCGGGAGCAGGTAGTTGGGGCCGCTGGTGTAGTGCTTGTTGATGTCCGCGGCGCCGGAGCGTTCCTTGCTGAGCAGGGTCCCCGCGGTGACCATGGCCTTGACCGGGAGCCGTTCGGCGTCCAGCAGGGCGGCGCGCAGGGGTTCGCCCGCCGGTCCGAGCCGGTTGACGGCGCTCTCCAGGCGGCGGCGCAGCAGGCCGAGGGCGGTGGCCGCCGGGACGCGGCCGTGCGCGGCCAGGCCGAAGGCGAGCGCGCCGGTGCACAGGTGGCCGGTGATGGTGGTGAACAGGTCGGTGAGCGGCCGGTCGGCGTCCCCGAAGATCCGCCGGTGGTCATCGAACTCCTCCGGTTTCGGGGCGAGTTCGCCGAGTGCCGCGGCCATCTTCGGGCCGTTGACCCGCAGGCCGTCGTTGTCCTTGAGGAGCAACCGCAGCCGGGTGCGGCCGTCCGGCCGGTCCAGCACCAGGGAGGTGTTCTGCTGGTGGGACTCCAGGGCGATGCCGTGCGCGAAGAGCGTGGTGTGCCAGTCGAACAGCGCGGTCAGCAGGGCGTCGTAGAGGGCGAGCGGGTCTCCGTCGTAGTAGCGGTCGGCGACGTGGTCGACGACCAGGCGTCCGCCCGGGGCGTCCGCCAGCAGTGCGGCCAGCGGGACCGTCAGGGCGTCCCGGAGGCCGGCCGGGTAGCGCCGCAGCAGGACGGCGAGCAGCTCGTGGCCGCCCTCCGCATAGCTCTGCTCGTCGGCGTGCAGGACGGTGTCCGCGAACCGGGGGTTGCGGGCGAGGACGCTCTCCAGCAGGCGCTGGGCGGCGGCGCCGTCGGGCAGGACGCCGGGTTTGATGGTGCGGCGGTTGCGCAGGCCGAGGGTGGCGGTGGGGAGCGGCAGTTTGAGGTGGTGGGCGGGGTCGCGCACCACGGCCACGGTCCGCATCGACAGGGTGGGGCGGACCTCGAGGTAGGGGCGGGCGGCGAGCCGGGCCCGGCCGTCCAGGCCGGCGGCGTGCAGGGCCTGGTCCAGCGGGCCGTCGGCGGTCAGCGGGTGGACGGGGATGACCACCTCGGGTGCAGTGGACGGCGGCAGGCCGAGCGAGGCGGCGGTGGGCCACCAGGCGGGGAGCGGTGCGAAGGCGTGGAGGTTGGCCGCGGCGGCCGGCAGGGCGAGCCAGCGCAGCAGGAAGGATGGATGGAACTCCGGTGCGTAGCGCATCAGTTCGCGCTCGCCGAGGCCGCTGCGGCCGCGGGCGGTCGGGTACACGGGGTGGTCCAGGTGGGCGGCCAGGGTGTCCTGGGCCAGGGCCGGGCCGAGGCCGGTCCAGCCGGCCGGGGAGGCGCCGTAGCGGGCGGCCAGGTCGGCGTGGACCGTGGGGCGGGCGGCGGCGTGCAGGGCCATGGTGGCGAGGGTCTGCCGGCACTCCTCGGCGAAGGCGCGGTAGCCGTCCCGGTCCCGCGGGTCGGCGAGTTCGCCCAGTGCGTCCACGATGGCCGCGGGCGAGGTCAGTTCGGCCCCGGCGACCCGGAGCAGCGGCAGCCGGGCGGTGTCCTCGCACTGGAAGCCGTCCCGGGTGACGGGCAGCCGGACGGTGACCCCGTCGAGGTCGAGCCGCAGCCAGCGGCCGTCCGTGCGGCGTTCGGGCGTGCTGCGGGTGCGCAGGCCGAGGACGTCCTCGCGCAGCAGCGCCGCAAGGACCCGCAGGGTCAGTTCCTGTTCGACACTCACGGCGCGGTCCCCCAGCGGTCGGCGGCGCCCGGCGCCGCGCCCGTACGGGGCGGGGCGGACGGGTCGGGTCCGGAGCGGCCGAGCGTACCGGGCCGGCCGCGGCGGGCGCGGCGGTGCGGGGCGGTGGGGCTGGGGACGTGCAGGTGCAGCCGCATGGACGCGCCGGGTCCTCTCCGGTCCGAGGTGGGGCAGGGCGGGGCCGCCCGGCCGACGCTCAACACCTGCGAATATTAGGTTAGGCATGCCTAATGAGGTCAAATCCGCCCGGCGCGCCGACGGAATGTCACCGTCACCGCACCGGAACATCCCTGACGGGTCGTTCCGGAGGTTCGATTCGGCTCCGCACCACCGGCCGATTCCACGGGCGGCTCCGAAGTACTTTTCTGACGGTTCGTCAAGACGGGCTACACTCCTCGCGCACGCACGGGAGCGGGAGGGATGTCGGTGACCGAGGTGGCGGTCGGAGCGCGGTGGATCGCGCTCGGCGGAGGACCCGAGGGGTACCTCGCGGTGCCCCGGAAGGGAGCCGCCCGAGGCGCGGTGATGGTGGCCGGCGAACTCTTCGGCGTCAACCGCCACCTGCGGTTGGTGTGCAACCGGCTGGCGGGCGAGGGCTACGCCGTCCTCGCCCCCGACTTCTACTGGCGGGACACCCCGCGCGCCGGTTTCGGGTACGACCAGGAGGGCCGCACCGAGGGCAGCCGGCTGATGACCGGTCTGCGCCGGGAGGAGGTGCTGGCGGACCTGACGGCCGCCCGGCGGGTGGCCGGGGAGTGCGCCGGCACCGGCGGGGTCGCGGTGCTCGGCTTCGGCCTGGGCGGTCACCTCGCGGTGCTCGGCGCCACCGAGCTGCCGTTCGACCTGGTGGTGAGCTACTACGGCGGCTGGCTGCTGGACGGCGGGATCCCGCTCGCCGAGCCGGTCGCCCCGGTCGCCCGGGCGGACCGGATCGCCGGGCGGACCGGCTTCCTGCTCGGCTTCCTCGGCGCCGAGGACCCCGTGGTGCCGCCGCAGGAGTGGCGCCGGGTCGGTGAGCGCCTGGCCGCGGCGGGCGCGGCGTTCGAGCAGATCACCTACGAGGGCGTCGGGCACGGCTTCTTCAACGACGAGCGGCCGGACACCTACCACGAGAAGGCGGCAACGGACTCCTGGCACCGGACCCTGGACGAACTGGCCGCGCGGGTGGCCCGGTAGCCGGCCGCCCGCGGAGCACGGGCCGCCGGCGGGCGTCCTCCCGGGGCCGGCCGCCGTCCGGGTCAGCTCAGCGCGGCCGGTTCGGCGGCCAGGACCGCGCGGGCCTCGCGGACCAGTCCCAGGGCCGCGTGCAGATGGCGGACGACCAGCGGCAGGAAACCGCCCAGGAACCGGTCGGCCAGGGCGAGTTCCTCCGCCGCCCGGCCGAGCGGCGCCGCACAGCCGCCGGTCCACGGGCGCCCGGCGGCGTCCGCCGTGCACTGCCGGGCGGCGTCGGCCAGCAGACCGGCCAGCTCGCCGATGCCGGGGTCGTCCAGCTCGTCCTCGCTCCACGGGGCGAGTTCACGGGCGATCTCGGCCAGCAGTTGATCGCGGCGGTGTTGCCACCAGGTACCTGTCACAACGCCGATCATCCCGCGCCGGACCGCCGCGCACCCGGCAAACGGGATGATCGGCCTCAATCGGCACAGCGTGCCAGTTCGAGGCCGCCGTCGCGCGCCGGACCGGGCGCCGGTCGCACGCCGATCGCGCGCCGGACGCACGCCGGGCGTTGTCCGTCCGGTCGACGGGAGGCCACCCGCCGACCACCCGGCGGCCACGCGTACGCACCAGGGTGAGGCCGCTTCCGACACCGGCCGATCCGACGGAGAATCATGCGACGCACCGCCACCACCGCCGTTACCCTGACCGCCTGTGCGGTACTGTCCGCCGTGGCCGCCGCCCCCGCGCAGGCGGCCGGCCCGGACACCGCGCTCACCACCAAGACCCCGTACCGTCCGCAGCAGTCGCCGCGCGACTACCAGCGCCCGCCGGCCGGCTACTCCCCCGTCTTCACCGAGAACGCCTCCCGGCACGGCTCCCGCGCACTGTCCGACGGCGAGGACGGGGAGCTGCTGCTCGCCCTGTGGCGCCAGGCGCAGACCGAGGGCGCGCTGACCCCGGTCGGCCGTCGCCTCGGCCCGGACGTCCAGGCCCTGCTGGACGCCAACGCCCAGGTCGGCTACGGGCAGTTGACCGGCCGCGGCAAGCGCGAGATCCATGACACCGCGGTGCGGATGGAGCGCCGGCTGCCCGCGCTGTTCGACGCCATCGCGGCCTCCGGCGGCGCCGAGCGGATCGACGTGGTGAGCTCCGGGCAGCAGCGCGCGACCGACAGCGGCGCGGCGTTCACCGGCGGCCTGGTCGCCGCCGAGCCCGGCCTCGCGCCCGCGGTCGGGGCCACCCGTACCGACACCGGCCTGCTGTACTTCCACAAGGCGCCCGCCAACAAGGACTACCGCGACTACGTCGACCACGACCCGCGGCTCGCCGCCACCCTGACGGCGATCCGGGGCCAGGAGCGCACCCACCAGGTCTCCCGCCGGGTGCTGGAGCGGCTGTTCGGCCGCCCGTTCGTCGACCGCGTCGCCGCCGGCGCGTACCGGGGCCTCGGGGTCACCGACGAGGTGGCGGCGGCCGAGGCGCTGTACAGCCTGTGGAGCATCACCCCGAGCCTGGCCGACGAGGGTGACTGGCACTTCGGCCACTACCTCGACGCCGGCGACGCCGCCTGGTTCGGCTACCTCGACGACGCCGAGGAGTTCTACAGCAAGGGACCGGGCTTCGCGGGCGACGACATCACGTACTGGATGGCCGGTGTGCTGCTCGACGACTTCTTCGCCAAGGCCGAGGCGAAGAAGGCGGGTACCAGCGACCTGGGCGCCGAACTGCGGTTCACCCACGCCGAGGAGATCATCCCGCTGGCCGCCCTGATGCAGCTGCCCGACAGCACCCGGCAGGCCGACCCGGCGAAGCCGTACACCTACGCGGACAACCCGTGGCGCGGGGCGACGGTGGCGCCGATGGGCGCCAACATCCAGTGGGACCTGTTCCGCAAGGACGACAAGTTCCTGGTCCGCATGGTCTACAACGAGCGGCAGACCGCCTTCAGGCCCGGGTGCCGCCCGATCGCCAAGGGCAGCTACTTCTACGACCTGGGCGAGCTGGAGCGCTGCTTCGGGCGTACCACCGCACAGCCCGCACCGCAGCCCGCCGGCTGACGCCGGTCCGGCGTACCGGAGCCGGGCGGCCGGCCGGGCGGGAAAATCCGCCCGGCCGGCTCCGCGGTGAAGGTACAGTCGGCGACGCGTCCAGGTGCGCAGACCAGGGTTACTTCCACTGCCCATGGGGAGGTCGCGGGTTCGAATCCCTTGACGTCCTCCAGGCCCTAGGGGGCCTGGATTCCTACCACGGTCGTCTGACCGTCTCGGTGGGTTCCTGCTTCACGGCGCGGTGCCGGGACGAGTCCCGGTCTTACCTGCGCTCCACAGGCGTTTAGCCTGTCCGCCCGTCCGGCGGCCATGATGTTGCGTGCTGCGTTGATGTCGCGGTCGTGGACGGTCCCGCAGTCCCCGCAGGTCCACTCGCGGACCGAGAGGGGCTTGGGGCCGTCCTTGATGCCGCAGGTCGAGCACACCTGAGAGGTGGGCTCGAAGCGGCCGATCCTGCCGAAGTACCGGCCGTGTTTGGCGGCCTTGTACTCCAGCATGGTGACGAACGCCGACCATCCGGCGTCCTGCACGGACTTGGCGAGCCTGGTCCGTCCGAGGCCGGACACCGCGAGGTCTTCCACGTACACCGCTTGGCTCTCGCGGATGATCTTCGTGGATTCCTTGTGGTGCCAGTCCCGGCGGCGGTCGGCCACCTTGGCGTGCTGACGCGCGACCTTCTTGCGGGACTTGGCCCGGTTCTTCGATCCCTTCTCGCAGCGGCTCAGCGCCTTCTGCATGCGCTTGAGCTTCTTCTCGGCGCGGCGTAGGAACTTCGGGGAGTCGACCTTTCGTCCGTCGGAGAGCACCGCGAAGTGGGTGAGTCCGAGGTCGATCCCGGTCTCGGTGTCCAGCTCGGGCAGGATCTCCGGGTCGGTGTCCACGACGAAGCTGGCCCAGTACCGGTCCGAGGCGTCCTTGGTGACGGTGACGCTGGTCGGTGTCGCCGGGAGCGGACGGGACCAGCGGACTTCGAGGTCTCCGACCTTGGCCACGTACAGACGCCCGGAGTCCCGCAGGGAGAACCCGTTGGTGGTGAGCCGGATCGACTGCCGGTTGTCCCGCTTCGACTTGAAGCGCGGCGGTGCGATCTTCGGCCCCTTGCGCTTGCCGGTGACCGAGGAGAAGAAGTTCCGGTAGGCGGTGTGCAGATCACGGAGGGACTGCACGAGCGCCACCGAGGACACATCGCCAAGCCACGCCCGTTCGTCGGTGCGCTTGGCGGCGGTGATGACCTGCTTCTGGAGGTCGTTGTCCTTGATGTACGGCAGCTCCGCCTTGTGGGCCTCTTGGCGGGCGCGGAGCCCGTCGTTGAAGACCACGCGGGCGCACCCGAACGCCTGGGCCAGCGCACGGCGCTGAGAGGCGTCCGGGTAGACCCGGTAGTTGTAGCGGAGCTGCATACGAGTGATCATATCGTTTGGTCTATGAGTGAACTGACAGACTATCGACGCGTTAGGCACGTGGTTACGGCGATGCACGTGCACTTGGTCTTCGTGACGAAGTACCGGCGCGGCGTCTTCACCGACGAGATGCTGACGCGCTGCGAGGAGATCATGCGGGACGTGTGCGTGAGCTTCGAGGCCGAGTTGAAGGAGTTCAACGGCGAGAAGGATCACGTCCACCTGCTGGTGCACTACGCGCCGAAGATGGCCGTGTCCAAGCTGGTGAACAGCCTCAAGGGCGTCTCCGCGCGGTATCTGCGGCAGGAGTACACCGGTGCGATGAACCGGGCGATCATGCACGGCCACCTGTGGTCACCGTCCTACTTCGCCGCGTCCTGCGGCGGCGCACCGCTCAGCATCATCCGCCAGTACATCGAGAACCAGCAGCGGCCCGTCTGACCCTCAGAACGGAGGCGCAGAGAGCTACGACGCTCCGCGCCTCCGGGCCAAGGATGAGCTAACCCCGGCCTGAAGGCCGAGGCTTGCGCTCAAGAGTGTCGGTCACCCCGGTCGGTCCGATCTCTGGGCGCACCCACCTCTGCCGGGCGGGAACCCCGCCCGGCACGGCGTGCCGGTGCCCGTCACCGCCCGGCTGGTCGGTGAGTTGGCGGGCGGTCCGGCCGGGCCGGTCAGCGGCGGCGGCCCGGGGGGACCAGCCGCAGCAGGGTGGTGAGGACCCGGTCGGTGGCGTCCCTGGAGGGTTCGTCGGTGAGCTGGGTGAGCAGCCGGGCGAGCGTGTTGACCAGCGCGGGGCTGGCCATCACCCGGGGGTGCAGCAGCGGGCGGTAGCCGACCCGGCCGAAGATCTGGTCGGCGGCGAGGTTGCCGAGCCGGTAGTAGCGGCCCCAGCGGCGGCGGAGCTCGGCCGGGTACCGGTGCAGGGCCTGCTCCCGGCGCGGGCCCTCGGGCCTGGTCAGGGCGAGGGCGACGGTCTCGGCGGCGATCTCGGCGGCCTCCATGGCCTCGGCGATGCCCTCGCCGCTCCACGGGCTGATCATGCCGCCGCTGTCGCCGACCAGCAGCAGGCCGCGGCCGTACTGCGGATGGCGGTTGAAGCCCATCGGCAGGGCGGCGCTGCGCAGCGGGGAGTCGGCGTTCTCCTCGCGCAGGCCCCACTCCTCGGGCAGCCGGGCCAGCCACCGGTCGAAGGTGGCGCGCAGGTCGACGGTGCCGTGCCGGCGGTGCGGGAGGGCGCCGAGGCCGACGTTGACGCGGCCATCGCCGAGCGGGAAGATCCAGCCGTAGCCGGGCAGGTCGCGGCCGGTGCGGGAGCAGCGCAGGTCGGCCCAGAGTTCGAGGTACTCGTCCTTGGTGCGGGTGGGGCTGAGGTAGTAGCGGCGGGCGGCTGTCGCGATGGACCGGCGCCGGTCGCGGTCGAGGCCCATCGCGAGGGCGGTCCTGGCGGAGGCGCCCTCGGCGGAGATCACCAGCGGCGCCCGGTGGACGGTCGGTTCGCGGTCCGCGCCGGTGACGGCCTCGACGCCGACGATCCGCCCGGCGCGGTCCCGGACGGGGCCGGTGACCTTCACGCCGACCCGCAGCCGGGCGCCGGCCGCCCGGGCGTGCCGGACCAGGATGTCGTCGAAGTCGTGCCGGGTGCGGGTGAGTCCGAAGTCGGGGTAGCGGCCGAGGCCGGGCCAGTCGATGTCGACCTGGTGGCCGCCGCAGATCCAGCGCATCCCGCGGTTGCGCATCCAGCCGGGTTCGTCGAGGTCGATCCCCATCCGGACCAGCTGGTGCACGCCGCGGGGCGTCAGCCCGTCGCCGCAGACCTTCTCGCGCGGGAAGTCGCCCTTCTCCAGCAGCAGGACGTCCACCCCGGCCCGCGCCAGGTGCAGCGCCGCACTGGAGCCCGCGGGCCCGGCGCCCACCACGATGACCTGCGCTTCCTCCCCGGCAGCCATACCATCCTCCCGCGCCGACGGCATCCGCGTCGATTGAACCAAACCCTTCCCGCATCTGCCCCTCGTGACACTCCCTCATCCCCGGTGCGCGGGCCGGGGAGGTCAGGAGGTGACGGCGACGGGGGCGTCCCAGGCGTTGCGGTCGACGGTGAGGGTGGCGCCGCCGTACGTCTCCCGCTGGTCGACCTGGTACTGGTGGGCCCGGTGGTGGCCGGTGAACAGGCCTGCGGCGTACGGGAAGCTGCCGGTGGTGTCGGCGGCGCCGTCGTACTCGGCGTACCAGAGCGACTCCGGCAGGTCGGGCCCGCCCTGGGCGACGGCGGCGGCGACCGCGGCGGCGCCGGAGCCGGCGAAGCCGTAGAACCCGGGCCGGTAGGAGCGCGCGCTCAGCGCCCGGTCGAAGGCCCGGGTGTACGTCAGGACGGCGGCGGCGCAGGCGGTGTCGGCCGCGTCGTAGGCCTCGACGTCGAGGTAGAGGGTGCTGCCGGGCCGCATCCCGAGGGCGGACGCCTTGGCCACGGCGTCCGCGCCGTCGGCCGCGCCGAGCGTCCCGGCGCTCGCCGCGGTGATCTTCTCGGGACTGCTGCCGGTCCGGCAGGGCGGCTGGGCGCCGACGTACAGCGGGATCAGCCGCCAGCCGGACGCGCTGACGGCGCTCACCCAGGCGGGGGTGAGCTGCGGCTGCGCGCAGCCGCGGTTGCGGCCGCCGATGTAGACGGCGGCGGCGCCGTACGGGGACGTGCCGCGCCAGGCGTTCATGGTGCCGAGCGGGGGTGCGGTGCAGGTGTCGAAGGCGAGGCCGGTGAAGGCCGTGCCGGTGGCATTGCCGGCCGGTGACGCGGAGGGTGCGGAGGGTACGGGGTCGCTCGGGCGGGCCGCCGCGGACCCGGAGGCGGACGGGATCGGGGAGGGCGGGGCGGCGGAGTCGGACGGCGAGGCCGGGGCCGCGCCGGGGCGGTCCGCGGGCTCCGCGCAGCCGGCCAGCAGCAGGCCGGCGGTCAGCAGCAGCACGGCAGGGAGCGCGGCTCCGGACCGGCCGGCCCGGGACGGGGCGTGGTGGGGGCCGTCGGCCACGGGGGTCCTCGCAGGTCGGAGCTGGTGCGACGGGCGGTCGCGGGATCAAGGGGCATGCCTATCACCCGTCCGGCGGCCCGGGCCAGTCCACCCCCGGGCGCCGGGCCCTGGCCCCCGGTCAGCGCGGGCGCAGCTGGAAGTCGAACGCGGCCGTGCCCGGGTCGAGGGCGCTGATCCCGCCGTCGACGGTCAGCACGGCGCCGTTGACCAGTCCGGCCGCCGGTGACAGCAGCCAGGCGATCGCCTCGGCGACCTCCTCCGGCTCGCCGGGCCGCCGGACCGGACTGAGCCGGGTGGCCTCCGCGTAGGCCTGCTCGGCGCCGCCGGGCAGCTCGGCCTCGTCGGCGAACCGGGCCATCCGCCGGTCGGCCATCTCGGTCCGCACCCAGCTCGGGCAGACGGTGTTGGCACGCAGCCCCCGGTGGCCGTAGTCGACGGCGAGCGAGCGGCAGAGCTGGAGCAGCGCCGCCTTGGAGGTCGCGTACGCGGCGTTGCCGGGGCCGTTGCGCAGCGCGGACACCGAGGCGACGGCCACCACCGCGCCCCGGGCCGCCAGCAGGTGCGGCAGTGCGGCCCGCAGCAGCAGGAACGGGCCGGTGACATTGGTCCGCATGACGGTCTCCCAGTCCTCCGGGGAGAGGTCGCCGACGGCGCCGCCGCGCCCGGTGCCGGCGTTGACCACGAGTCCGTCGAGCCGCCCGAAGGCGGCGAGTGTCGCGTCGACCAGCGACCGGATGCCGTCCGGGTCGGTGGTGTCGGACGGGTGGGCGAGGGCGCCGGTCTCCTCGGCGATGAGCCGCAGCGGTTCCGGCCGCCGGCCCGAGACGACCACCTGGTGCCCGCCGGCCCGCAACAGCCTGGCGGTGGCGGCGCCGATTCCGGTGCCGCCTCCGGTGACGATGACAACGCGCTGGTCCGCCATGGGGGTTCGGGCCTCCGTCCGGGTGACTGTCAGTCAGATGATCATAGTGCCGCGCCGACCTGCTGTGCCGTCGGCGGCCGTACGGCGGTTCCGGGCCGGTACGCTGCCGGGCGGTGGGCGCCGCGCGGGCCGCCCGGAGAGGCCGGTGTGCGGTGGGCGGGCGGCGGTACGTGGCACGGGGTGTCCCGGGCGGGTACCGGATCTGGGACAACAAGGTGCGCCGCTGGTGGGGTGACCACTACGAGCTGTGCCCCGACGCCCTGGTGGCGGAGCTGAACGGCGCGGGCGACCCGGCCACGCTCACGGCGCTGCTCAAGCGGTACCGCGCGCTGAAACGGTGACCCGGCACCGACCGTGACCCGCGCCCCGCGTCCCGCGGACCGCCCCGGGCGTGTCGCGGGGCCGGACCGGCCCGCGGTGGTGCACCGTCGGGTGTCGTGACGACGACTGCGCAGCGACCGCTCCCGGCCCCGGCCCGGGGAATGGTACGGATCCCGGGGGGCTCGTTCCTGATGGGATCCGATGCCTTCTACCCGGAGGAACGGCCGGTGCACCCGGTGGTGGTGGACGGCTTCTGGATGGACGAACACCCCGTCACCGTGGCCGCCTTCCGCCGTTTCGTGCGCGCGACCGGCTACCTGACCGTGGCCGAGCGCCCGGTCGACCCCGCCGACTACCCCGGCGCCGACCCGGCCGGGCTCGTCCCCGGGGCGCTGGTCTTCCGGATGACCTCCGGGCCGGTCGACCTCGACGACTGGCGCCGGTGGTGGAGTTACACCCCGGGCGCGTCCTGGCACCGCCCGTACGGCGCGGGCAGTCCCCGCAACGGGCGCGACCGGCACCCGGTCACCCAGGTCGCCTTCGAGGACGCCCTGGCCTTCGCCGCCTGGGCGGGCAAGGAGCTGCCGACCGAGGCGGAGTGGGAGTTCGCCGCCCGGGGCGGTCTCGCCTCGGCGGTCTTCCCGTGGGGTGATGAGTTCACGCCGAAGGGCCGCCGGATGGCCAACACCTGGCACGGCCGGTTCCCCTGGGAGTACCGGCCCGCCGGGAAGGCCGGCCCCGCCCCGGGCACCACCCCGGTGGGCGGCTACCCGCCCAACGGCTACGGCCTGCACGACATGGCGGGCAACGTCTGGGAGTGGACCCGCGACCACTACACCGTCCGCCATCCCGACCCGGCGCCCTCGGCCTGCTGCGCCCCGCGCAACCCCCGGGTCGACACCCCGCCGCCGGACCCCGCCGGGCCGGCGCCGGAGCGGTTCCCCCGGCGGGTGGTCAAGGGCGGCTCGCACCTGTGCGCGCCCACCTACTGCCTGCGCTACCGGCCGGCGGCCCGTCAGGGGCAGACCGAGGACACCGCCACCTGCCACCTCGGGTTCCGCTGCGTGGTGCGCTGAACCGCCCGCCGCCGCGCGCCGCCGCCGGGGGTCCGTTCACCCGATCGGCCACGCGTGCCGCCCGGCGCACCGCCGGATGCCGGTACCAGCATGGCGGTCAGGAGCCCGCACCGATCCGTGGTGCGGGCGTACCGGTGGAAGGCGGGACCCGTGCCTCCGACGTTTCGCGGAGTGGTGAACCTCGACGTCCGTGACTCCGTGCCGGACTGGTCGGCGTACGAGCAACCGAAGGCCCCCGAGGGGGCACCGAACGTCGTGTACATCGTCCTGGACGACGTCGGCTTCGGTGCGCTGAGCAGTTACGGCGGCCCGATCGACACCCCCCACATCGACCGGCTGGCGCAGAGCGGTCTGCGCTACTCCCAGTGGCACACCACCGCGCTGTGCT
Source organism: Kitasatospora sp. NEAU-CNBT7 (assembly GCF_057220535.1). Classification (NCBI taxonomy): domain Bacteria; kingdom Bacillati; phylum Actinomycetota; class Actinomycetes; order Kitasatosporales; family Streptomycetaceae; genus Kitasatospora; species Kitasatospora sp. NEAU-CNBT7. The sequence continues at coordinate 148,712 of NZ_JBXQQB010000018.1, forward strand.
CCCCGACCCGTTCCGCGCTGCTGACCGGACGCAACCACACCACCAACGGCATGGCCTGCATCAGCGAGGCCGCGATCGGGTTCCCGAACGCCAACAGCCACATCCCGCCGCAGTGCGCGACCATCGCCGAGGTGCTGGTCGAGCACGGCTACAGCACGGCCATCACCGGCAAGTGGCACCTGTGCCCGGAGGACGAGATGAACCTCGCCTCCACCCGCCGCAACTGGCCCACCGGGCGCGGCTTCGAGCGGTTCTACGGCTTCCTCGGCGCCGAGACCAGCCAGTGGTACCCCGACCTGGTCCACGACAACCACCCGGTCGAGCAGCCCGCCACCCCCGAGCAGGGCTACCACTTCGGCGTCGACATCACCGACAAGGCGATCCAGTACATCGACGACGTCAAGGCGCTCGCCCCCGAGCGCCCGGTCTTCCTCTATTACGCGCCGGGCTGCGCGCACGCCCCGCACCAGGCGCCGCGCGAGTGGATCGACCGCTACCGGGGCCGGTTCGACGCGGGTTACGAGGCCATGCGGGAGCAGATCCTGGCCCGTCAGAAGGAGCTGGGCCTGGTCCCGGCCGACACCGAGCTGCCGCCGCTCAACCCGATCGGCAGCCCCTACACCCGCAGCGGCCCGAACGGCGAGCCGTTCCCCGCCCTGGACTACACCCGGCCCTGGGCCGAGCTCAACGACGACGAACGCCGCCTGTTCGCCCGGATGGCCGAGGTGTACGCGGGTTTCGTCTCCCACTGCGACGACCAGATCGGCCGCCTGCTGGCCTACCTCGACGACATCGGCCAGTTCGACAACACCGTCTTCGTCGTGGTCTCCGACAACGGCGCCTCCGGCGAGGGCGGCCCGAACGGCTCGGTCAACGAGAACAAGTTCTTCAACAACGTCGAGGACGACCTCGCCGAGAACCTGGCCATGATCGACAAGCTCGGCGGGGTGGAGGCCTACAACCACTACCCCAACGGCTGGGCGATGGCCTTCAACACGCCGTTCAAGATGTGGAAGCGGTACTCGTTCAACGGCGGCACCTGCGACCCGTGCATCATCGCCTGGCCGGCCGGAATCGCCTCCCGCGGCGAGGTCCGCACCCAGTACCACCACGCCATCGACATCGTCCCCACGGTGCTGGACTGCATCGGCCTGGAGCTGCCGGAGACGGTGAAGGGGTACACCCAGATCCCGTTCCAGGGCGTCAGCATGCGCTACAGCTTCGACGCCCCGGGCGTGCCCACCACCCGGTCCACGCAGTTCTACTTCCATGCTCGGCACCCGCGGCATCTGGCACCAGGGCTGGAAGGCCGTCACCACCCACCCGGCGATCAGCGGCTGGAGCCGGTTCGACGAGGACACCTGGGAGCTCTACCACACCGACGTGGACCGCTCGGAGCTGTACGACCTCGCCGAGCAGGAGCCGGCCCGGCTGAACCGGCTGATCGGCCTGTGGTTCTACGAGGCCGGCGTCAACCAGGCGTTCCCGCTGGACGACCGGTCCGCCCTGGAGATCCTCTCCACCCCGCGGCCGCAGCTGACCCCGCCGCGCGGCCGCTACGTGTACCGGCCCGGCGGCTCCGAGGTCCCCGAGAGCCTCGCGGTCAACATCCGCAACCGCTCCTACAGCATCGGCGCGCTGGTCGACCTCCCCGGCCCGGGGGCCTCGGGCGTGCTGTTCGCCCACGGCGGCCGGTTCGGCGGCCACGCGCTGTACGTCAAGGACGACCGGCTCCACTACGTCTACAACTTCCTCGGCAGCGAGGAGCAGCACGTCACCGCTTCCGAGGAGCTGCCCACCGGGACCAAGGTGATCCTCGCCGCCTCCTTCGACAAGGACGGCGAGGTGACCCCCGGGGTCGCCACCGGCGTCCTGAGTCTCTACCACGGTGAGCGGAAGGTCGGCGAGGGCCGGATCAGGACCCAGCCGGGCCGGTTCACCCTCGCCGGGGAGGGGCTCACCGTCGGCCGCGACAGCGGCGAGGCCGTCACCTCCGACTACCCCTCGCCCGCCCCCTGCACCTTCACCGGCGGCACCCTGCACCGCGTCGCCGTCGACGTCACCGGCGAGCCCTACGTCGACCTGGTGGCCGAGGCCGAGGCCATGCTCGCCCGGGAGTAGGGCCGCCCGGCCCGGGGGCGGTCACCCGCCCCCGGCGCCCGTCGCGGCGAAGGTCCGGCGCAGGTGGGCGGTGAGGGGCTCCGGGCGGGCGGGGTGGAAGCGGCCGCCGAGGTACCCGTCGGGGCGGATGACGAAGGCCTCGCCGTCGCGGGGCGCGTAGGCGGCCCGGAAGGCGCCCACGGTGTCCTCGGCCTGCGGCAGCAGCAGCCCGTCCGGCCGGGCGTCCGCCGTCAGGACGTAGACGTCGAGCAGGCCGTGCGCGGCAGTGGTGGCCGCGGCGGCGCAGGCGTGCAGGGCGTCGGCGGCGGTGCCGGGACCGGCGTACAGCAGCAGCGTGTGGTGCGGGCCGCGCAGCAGGTCGAACAGGCGCAGCGGGAAGGCGGCGAGGTCCCGGGTGAGCCCGGTGCAGTCCGGGGCGCGGTCCCCGGGCGCCGGGCCGCCGGGGAGGCCGCCGGGCGGGGCCGGGTCGACCAGGGGGCTGCCGGGGTAGCCGACCAGCAGCTGCGCCTCGCGCAGCAGGACGGTGGTGAAGTCCTCGGGGTCGGCGTCGACGCCGTCCCTGGCGTGCCGGACGGTGCGGCCGACGACCTCCTCCCCCACCGGGTGCCGCTCGGCGTGGTAGCTCTCCAGCAGGTCCTCCGCGCCGACGCCGGCGATCACCAGGGCGAGCTTCCAGGCCAGGTTGTAGGCGTCCTGGACGCCGGTGTTCATGCCCTGGGCGCCGGTGGGCGGGTGGATGTGGGCGGCGTCCCCGGCGACGAACAGCCGGCCCGTGCGGTAGCGGTCGACCAGCCGGTGGCTGATCCGGAACGTCGACGACCAGCGCAGGCGGGAGGCGGTGGTGGGGGTGGGGGAGAGCCGGTCGAGGACGGCCTGGATGTGCCGCAGTTCCGGGACCTTGCCGACGTCGAGGCCGTGGGTGACGCCGTCCGGGCCGTCGGCGCCGCCGGCGAGCTCGGGCGGGACCGTCATCGACATCCGGTACCGGCGGTGGCCGGGGAGCGGGATGCAGACCAGGATGTCGTCCACCCGGCCGTCGCCGTCGCGGTGGCTCGACCGGATGCCGTACCCGGCGGGCAGGTCCCAGTCGACCTCCACGTCGCCGAGCATGTACTGCTCCGGGAACGCGTCGCCCTCGAAGCTCAGGCCGGCCGCGCGCCGCACCCGGCTGTGCGCGCCGTCGCACCCGATCACGTAGCGGGCACGGAGCTGCTCGGTGCCGTCGGGGGTGCTGAGGGTGGCCCTGACCAGGTCCTCGTCCTGCTCGGCCGAGAGCAGCTCGGTGCCGCGCTCCACGCTGGTGCCGTAGCCCGCGAGGTGCTCGGCGAGCAGCCGCTCGGTGGTGTACTGCGGCAGCGCGGCGAAGCGGTACGGGATCTCCGGCGGCAGCGCCAGCTCGACCCGCGGGCCGGGGCTGCCGTTCTCGAAGAGCAGCTGGCCGAGCATCGGGACGGCCTCGTCCAGCGCCGCCCGCGACATCCCCATGGCCTCCCACAGCTCGAGGGTCCTGGGCTGGACGCCGACGGCCTTGGCGTACAGCTGGGGGGCGGGCAGCCGGTCGATGATCCGGCAGTCGACGCCGCGGCGCCGTAACTCGGCCGCCGCCGTCAGCCCGACCGGACCCGCTCCGACCACCAGGACGTCGACCTCGGCCATGACCCGCCTCCCTGCCGTCCGCGGGCGGCCCCCGGGGGCCGCCCCACCGTTCCAGGCTGCCCCGACCGGGCACCGGCCCGCCACTCGCGCCGTCGGCCCGGACCGGCGGCGGGGACGGGACGCGGTGCCGCCGAACCGCCCGGCGGCCCCCGGCGCGTCCTGCCGCCGGCCGGGCCGGGCGCCCTGGTTGACTGCCGGTCAGAGGCGGTACGTACACCGCCGGTTCGCGAGGAGGGCACCGTGGATCGTCGCCGCTTCCTGTCCGTCGGGATCCTGGGCCCGGCCGCGCTGGTCGCCGGCGCGGGACCGGGCCCGGCGGCGGCCCCGGCGGCCGGGCGGCGCGGGTTCGGCTTCGCGGCCGACGGCAGCGGGTTCCTGCTCGACGGCGCGCCGTTCCAGATCCGCAGCGGGGAGATGCACCCCGCCCGCATCCCGGTCGAGTACTGGCGCCACCGGATTCGGACGGCCCGCGCGATGGGCCTGAACACCATCGCCCTGTACGTCATGTGGAACCAGCTGGAGGAGTCCCCCGGCGTCTTCGACCTGCGCACCGACCGGCGCGACGTCGAAGGCTTCATCGACCTGTGCCGGCAGGAGGAGATGCGGGTGCTGCTGCGCCCGGGCCCGTACATCTGCGGCGAGTGGGACCTCGGCGGTCTGCCGCCGTACCTGCTGCGGGACCCGGACATCCGGCTGCGGGTCGGCTCCGCGGACGACCCCCGGTACCTGGCGGCCGTGACCCGGTACGTCGCCGCGCTGGCGCCGCGGATCGCGCCGCTGCTGGCTTCCAACGGCGGTCCGGTGCTGATGGTGCAGCTGGAGAACGAGTACGCGTCCGTCGGCAGCGGCTCCGGCTACCTGGAGGAGCTGCGCAGGCTGTGGCTCGACCACGGCGTCGACGGGCCGTTCTACACCGAGGACGTGCTCGCCCAGGCCGAGACCGCCCGGACCGTGGTCGGCGGCGGCGCGATCGGGCTCAGCGGCGGTGACCCGGCCGCCATCGCCGCCGCCCGCCGGGCGTTCCCCGGTGTGCCCGCGCTGGCCGGCGAGGTCTACCCGGGCTGGCTGACCCACTGGGGCGACGACACCTTCCAGGGGAGGGGCAACGACATCGCGGCCACCCTGCGCGGCTGCATGGAGCAGGGCCTGTCGTTCAACATCTACATGGTGCACGGCGGCACCAACTTCGGTTTCACCGCCGGGGCCAACGCCGACGACCAGGGCGGCGGCTACCGCGCCGACATCACCAGCTACGACTACGGCGCCCCGATCACCGAGCAGGGCGTGCCCACCGCCCGGTACGCCGCGTACCGCGCGGTGATCGCCGAACACCTGGCCGTCCCGCCGCCGCAGCCGCCGCCGGCCGTGCCCACCCTGACCGGCGGTGACGTGCCCGCGCTGCTGCCGCAGCCGTACGCCTCGCTCTGGGACAACCTGCCGGCCCCGCTGCCCGCCGAGCCGGGCGCCGCCCCCCGGCCGATGGAGGCGTACGGCCAGAACACCGGCTTCGTCCTGTACAGCAGGCAGCTGCCCGGTCTGCGCGGCGGGCGGCTCGCCGCCGGGCGGGTGCACGACTACGCGACCGTCTGCCTGGACGGCCGGTACCTGGGCGCCTTCGCCCGGCAGGCGCTGCCCGCGGCCGTCACCGACGCGCTGGGCATCGCCGCCGACGGCCCGCCGCCCTCCCTGGACCTGGGCCCGGTGGACGGTACGGCCGCGGGCGCCCCGGGCCCGCGGCTGGACCTGCTGGTGGAGGGCATGGGCCGGACCAACACCGGTCCGGCGCTGGCCGACCGCAAGGGCCTGCTCGGCCCGGTGACCCTGCGGGACGCCGGTCCGCTCACCGGGGAGCTGACGGACTGGCGGACCACGCTGCTGCCGATGGACGGGGCGTTCGTCGCCGCGCTCGTCCCGGGGGTGGGCGATCAGCGGCGGCCCGGCATCTTCTTCCGGACCACGTTCGAGCTGACCCGGCTCGGCGACACCTACCTCGACCTGTCGGGCTGGACCAAGGGCGTGGTCTGGGTCAACGGCCGCAACCTCGGCCGCTACTGGCAGATCGGCCCGCAGCAGCGCCTGTACTGCCCGGCGCCCTGGCTGCGGGCGGGCACCAACGAGCTGCTGCTGTTCGACCTGCACCAGCTCCGGCCCCGGCCGGTCACCCTGCACGCGGCCCTGACCGACGAAGCCTGACCGACGAAGCCTGACCGACGAAGCCTGACCGACGATCCCCGACCGACACGCCCCGCCGGCCGAGCCGTCCCGACGCGACCGCCCGTACGAAGGAGTCCGCCATGCACCGCCGCCTGCGCACGCCGAAGCTGCTCGCCGCCGCCCTGGTGCTGGCCGCCGCGGCCGGGCTGCTCGTCCCGGCCCCCGGCGCGGCCGCGCTGGACAACGGCACCGCCCGCACCCCGCCGATGGGCTGGGACTCGTGGAACTCCTACGGCTGCGCCGTCGACGAACAGCTGATCCGGGACTCCGCCGACGCCCTGGCCGCCTCCGGTCTGCGCGCGGCCGGGTACCGGTACGTCGTGCTCGACGACTGCTGGATGGCCCCGGAACGCGACCCGGCCGGCCGGCTGGTCGCCGACCCCGTCCGGTTCCCGGGCGGGATCAAGGCGCTGGCGGACCACGTGCACGCGCTGGGCCTGCGCTTCGGCCTGTACCAGGTGCCGACCGAGCGGACCTGCGCGCAGCGCGGCGGCGTGCTGCCCGGCGCGACCGGCAGCCGCGGGCACGAGCGGCAGGACGCGGCCACGTTCGCCGAGTGGGGCGTGGACTACCTCAAGTACGACTGGTGCTCCCCGGAGGGGACGCTCGCCGACCAGGTCGCCGCGTTCACCCTGATGCGCGACGCACTGCGGGACACCGGCCGCCCGGTCGTCTACAGCATCAACCCGAACAGCTACCACCCCGACAAGAACGGCACCCGGTACGACTGGTCGCCGGTCGCCAACCTGTGGCGCACCACCGAGGACATCACCGCGGCCTGGGCCACCCGCGCCGATCCGGCCGACGGGAGCGCGCAGGGCGTCCTGGAGATCGCCGGGGTCAATGTCCACCTGGCCGGACGGGCCGGTCCCGGGCACTGGAACGACCCGGACATGCTGGAGGTCGGCGTCGGCGGCCTGAGCGACGACGAGGCCCGCACCCACCTCGCGCTGTGGGCCCAGATGGCGGCGCCGCTGATCGCCGGGAACCGGCTCACCGCGATGCCCGCCCGGGTCAGGGACCTGCTCGCCGATCCCGGGGTGATCGCCGTCGACCAGGACCCGCTGGGCGCCCAGGGCACCGTGATCGACGACGGGGACGGCCGGCTGGTCGTCAGCAGGCCGCTGGCGGACGGCGGCCGTTCGGTCTCCCTCACCAACACCGGCGACGGCCCTGCCGTGCTCACCACCACCGCCGCCGCGGCGGGTCTGCCGGACGCGGACGACCTCACCGTGACCGACCTGTGGACCGGCCGCACCGCGACCGTCGCCGGCCCGTCCGTCCCGTTCGGCGCCGAGGTGCCCGCCCACGGCACGGCGCTCTACCGGCTCGAGCCGCGCGCGGCGGCGGACGGCCGGGTCAGCGCTGGCGGGCGAGGTCGCCGGTGAAGCCGTCGACCTCCAGGTGCAGGCTGCCGTCGGTGTTGCGGGTGTAGACCTGCGGGGAGGGGTTGGCGACGCAGCCGCTCAGACCGGTGGTCGGCGAGGTCTTCAGCACCAGGCGGGCGGCGTCGACGGAGACCAGCAGGGCGCTGCTGTCGCAGTAGCCCGTGCCGGGGCCGGTGTTGTTGTGGATGCTGCCGACCAGGTCGCCCTTGCCGCCCTGGCCGATGGTGATCCGGAACTCGGCCCGGCCGGGGTGCGCCGGGGTGCCGAGGTTGCCCGACCAGGTGCCCAGGTAGCCGTCCGGCACCAGGCCGGTGGCGGCCTGGCCCGCCGGGGTGGCACCCTGCTCGGCGGCCGGGGTCTGGGCGCCGTGGCCGGTGGCACTGCCGCCGCCGGTGGCCGTCACCTGGTTGCGGTGCTTGCCGCCGCCGGCCACCCCCGTCCCCTGGGTGAACCAGAACGCCAGCCCCGCCGCCAGCACCACCGCCGCGGCGGCGGCGACCAGCACCGGGCCGCGCGGCCCCGGGGCCGCCCCCGTCGGGCCGGTGGGAGCCGCGGTCGGCAGCTGGGTCGGTGTCGGCGTGTGCGCCGGTGCCGCTGTGTGCGTCGGCGTGGGTACGTGCGTGGGCACCGGTACGTGCGCCGGCATCGGCAGCGGAGGCCCGAACCGACCGGTGGGGCTGCCCGGGCCGGGCGCCGGCCCGGCGGCGGCCTCGGTGTCCAGGTCCAGCAGTTCGACCGCCAGCCGCGCCACCGAGCCGGCCACCGCGGGCGGCAGCCAGTCCCCGCCCGGCCCGGTCGGGGTACCGGCGGCGAGCCGCTCGCGCAGCTGCTCCGGCGTCGGCCGGTCGGCCGGGTCCTTGGCCAGGCAGGCCGCGATCAGGTCACGCAGGCCGTGGTCGGCCTCCCCGAGCCGCCGCAGGTCGGGGTCCTCGTGCACGACCCGGTAGAGCAGGACGGGGGCGCTGGCGCCCTCGCCGAACGGCGAGCTCGCGCTCGCGGCGAAGGCGAGCACCGCGCCGAGCGAGAAGACGTCGCTGGCCGGTCCGACCGGCCGACCCTGGGCCTGCTCGGGCGAGAGGTAGCCGGGCGAGCCGATCACGAAACCGGACCGGGTCAGCGAGGTGGCCGCGTCCAGCGAACGGGCGATGCCGAAGTCGATCAGGCGCGGTCCGTCCAGCGCCAGCAGGACGTTGGACGGCTTGACGTCCCGGTGCACCAGCCCGACCGCGTGTACGGCGGTCAGCGCCTCGGCCAGCCCCGCACCGAGCACCCGCACCGCGTCCGCGGGCAACGGTCCGAACTCCCGTACGGCGGAGGTCAGCGAGGGCCCGGCAACGTAGCCGGTCGCGACCCACGGCTGCGGCCCCTCGGTGTCGGCGTCCAGCACGGGGGCCGTCCATCGGCCGCCGACCTGCCGGGCGGCGAGGACTTCCTGACGGAACCTCACCCGGAACTCGTGGTCCGCGGCGAACTCGCCGCGCACGGTCTTCACCGCCACCGTCCGGCCGCCCGCGGTACGGCCGAGGTAGACCTCGCCCATGCCGCCCGCCCCGAGGCGCCGCAGCAGCCGGAAGTCGCCTATTCGCCGGGGATCCGCCCCACCCAGTGCCTCCATGCCCGCACTGTACGGCACTCGATCATCGCCGGGCGGCGGGCACTCCTCCTGACGGACCATCAGGCGGCGCGCCGGGTCGGGGAGATCCGCCGGGCCGTACGCGGCCCGGCCGTTCGGGGCGTGCGGTCCTTCGACCACGACCCGGCCGCCGGCCCGCTCAGTCCCGCTGGGTGGCGGTCAGCCCCCAGCGGATCCCGGGCGCCGAGGTGCGCACCTGCACCCCGAACGACCGGCCCTGCTCCCCCGCGAGCTCCACCGAACCGAGGCCCGTCCCGTCCACCGGGCACCCGACCCGGAACGTGACCGGCGTGGTGTCCCCGCCGCCCGGCACCACCGTGACCTGCACGTCCCCGCCGCCCTGGCAGCCGACCGTCACCGTGAACGGCCGGTCCGCGCTCGCCCCGCCGGTGACCGCGCCCCCGTCGCCGGTCCACTCCGGGATCCAGATCAGCCCGTCCGGTCCCGGGTGCGGCAGCACCTCGCCCGAGGCGGCCGCCTGCGCTCCCCCGGCCGGTCCGGCGAACGTGACCAGCACGCCCACCGCTGCCGCCAGCCCGAGACCCGTACGCCTGTCCATGTCCATCCCCCTGTGTTCCGTGACGAGATGCCGTCGGCCGCCCCCGGGTCCTGCCGCCCGGGCGCACCCGGACACTCTCGCGTCCCGACCGCACCCCGCGCCTGAGTACGGGTACTCAATCAGCCCCGGTGGGCGTTCCCTGTCACATAGGGTGGTTCGACGTACAGGCAGAGCATCGGCTCCGGCACACCGACCGACCCACCGAAGGAGAAGGACCCATGCGCTACCTGATGACCACCCGGCCGACCGACACCACCCCCGCCCCGGACGAGAAGCTGTTCGCCGAGATGGGCAGGTTCATCGAGGAGCTGACCGCCGCCGGCGTGCTGCTGGCCACCGGCGGCCTGGAGCCGGGCGGGGTGCGGATCACCTCCGCCGGCGACGAGATCACCGTCACCGACGGGCCGTTCGCCGAGGCCCGGGAGGCCGTGGCCGGCTTCGCCCTGGTCGAGGTCGGCTCCCGGGAGGAGGCGATCGAGATGGGCCGCCGCTTCCGCCGGATCGTCGGCGACGGCGAGAGCGTGATCCAGCAGGTCTTCGGCCCCTGACCGGCCACCGGACCACCCCGGGTACCGCACCGTGACCGCCACCGGCCTGCACCGCACCGTCGACGCGCTCTGGCGGCTCGAGTCCGCGAGGATCATCGCCTCGCTCACCCGCCTGGTCCGCGACGTCGGCCTCGCCGAGGAGCTGGCCCAGGACGCGCTGGTGGCCGCGCTGGAGCAGTGGCCGGCCACCGGCGTCCCGGACAACCCCGGCGCCTGGCTGACCACGGTCGCCAGGCGTCGGGCGGTGGACCACATCCGCCGCTCCGAGCGGCTCGGGCAGCGGCAGCGGCAGCTCGCCCACGAGGCGGCCCGCGAGCAGCCGGGCCCGGACGGAGAGCCGGGCCACGAGCCGGACCCGGAGCCGGAGCAGGACGACGTCCTGCGGCTGATCCTGATCTCCTGCCACCCGGTGCTCCCGACCGAGCAGCGGGTCGCACTGACGCTGCGGCTGCTCGGCGGGCTGACCGCCGACGAGATCGCCCGCGCGTTCCTGGTCAGGACGCCGGTGGTGGCCGGGCGGATCGCGGCGGCGAAGCGGACGCTGGCCGAACGGCGGGTGCCGTTCGACCTGCCGAGCGGCCCGGCGCTGGCCGAACGCCTCTCGTCCGTGCTCGAGGTCGTCTACCTGGTCTTCAACGAGGGCTACGCGGCGACCTCGGGTGACGACCTGATCCGCCCCGGCCTGTGCCGGGAGGCGCTGCGGCTGGGCCGGCTGCTGGCCCGGCTGGCCCCGGACGAGGCCGAGGTGCACGGGCTGGTCGCGCTGATGGAGATCCAGGCGTCCCGCTCGGCCGCGCGGACCGGCCCCTCGGGGGAGCCGGTCCAGCTGCACGAGCAGAACCGGGGCCGCTGGGACCAGCTGCTGATCCGGCGCGGCTTCACCGCCATGCTCCGGGCCCGGCAGGCCGGCGGCCCCCCGGGGCCGTACCTGCTGCAGGCGGCCATCGCGGTCTGCCACGCGCAGGCCCGCAGCGCCGAGGCCACCGACTGGGCGCAGATCGCCGCACTGTACGGGGCGCTGGAGCGGCTGCTGCCGACGCCGGTGGTCCGGCTGAACCGGGCCATCGCGGTCGCGATGGCCGACGGGCCGCAGGCCGGTCTGGCGCTGGTCGACGCGGTGCGCGGCGATCCCGCGCTGCGCGACTACCACCTGCTGCCGAGCGTGCGGGGCGATCTGCTGGCCCGCGCGGGACGGGACGCGGAGGCCAGGGACGAGTTCCACCGGGCGGCGGGCCTGACCGGGAACGCCGCCGAGCGGGCGTTCCTGCTGCGCCGCGCGGACGCGCTGACCCCGGCCGGAGCGGCGGGCACGACGCTCGGGGCGGCGGGTACGACGCTCGGGGCGGCCGTCGAGGGATTCCTGGCACGCGGCGACCTCGGCCCGGCCACCGTCCGCTCCTACCGCCAGACCCTGGGCCGGCTCGGCCCGGTGCTGGGTGACCGGCTGCCGTTGGAAGCGCTGACCGCCGCCCGGGTGGCGGAGGCGTTCGACTCCCTGTGGCGCGGCACCGCGGCCAGGACCTGGAACCGCCACCGGGCCGCCGTGCGGTCCTTCGCCGCCTGGGCGGCGCTGGGCGACCTGGCGGCCGGGCTCGACCGGCGGGCCGAACCCCGCTCCGCCGTACGGCCGCTCGGCCCGGAGGCACTCGCGGCGCTCTGGGCACTGCCGGGCGTCGCACCGCGCGAACTGACGCTGTGGCGGCTGCTGCACGAGTCGGGCGCGGGCGTCCGCGCGGTCCTGGACCTGGACGTGCAGGACCTCGACCTGGCGGCGCGCCGGGCCCGCCGCGACGGCACCGGTACCGGCACCGGCATCGGCTGGCGGGCCGGGACGGCGCTGCTGCTGCCCCCGCTGCTGGCCGGCCGGACCCGCGGCCCGCTGTTCCTCGCCGACCGGCGCCCCGGGCCGGGCCGCCGGCCCGCCGAGGCCGACCTGTGCCCGGAGACCGGCCGGGGACGGCTGTCGTACGAGCGGGCCGAATACCTGTTCAAGCAGGCCACCCGGCCGCTCGACCCGGCCGGCCGGGGCTACACCCTGGGCCGGCTCCGGCCGCGCCCCCACTCCCCCGGCTGACCGCCCCCGGCCCCGGGCTCAGACGCCCGGTGGCAGGGTCGCGTTGGCCGCCGTGTCCTGCTGCATCCGCACCCGGAAGCGTGGCCCCTGGTCGGCTGCGACGTACGTGGTCACGTACCCGGCCCCGATCAGGCGGTAGCGGGGGTTGCCGTGGTGCAGCGCCGCGTGCTGCTGGGCCTCGGTGTCCAGGACGCCGGTGCCGGCCTGGGCCGCCTCTGCGATCAGGAAGTCCGCGAACGGCTCCGCGTGCGCGGCCAGTTCGTGGGTGAGGATCTCCACGATCGTGCCGGCGAACAGGGTGCTCGGGGTGGCCACCACCTCGACCTTGATGCCCACCGCCGCTCCGGGGTTCGCCGCGAGCCACTGGCGCACGCCCGCGGCCGTCTCCTGGGTCAGGTTGTGCTGGTTCGTGGTGCCGTGCGGGATGGCGATCAGCTCGGTCGACCCCACCGGCATCCGGCTCCGGTTGACTCCGCTGATCAGCACGTTGGCGCCGGGCACGTTGGCCAGCTTGGTCAGCATCCGCCCGCCCAGCACGGGAGGTGCCGGCCACAGGCCCCAGGCGGCGTCGCCGGCCGCGGCCACCCGGTCGCAGGCGGTGAATTGCGCCTCGGCCGCCTGGAACACCGGGTCGCTCGTGAACAGATTGATGAAACGGACTGCCAAGGTCGTTCCCCCCTTGCAGGCCGGCGCCCCCGCGCCCGCCGAAACCCCCCACCGGCGCCGGGACCGGCACCGACGGACATCGTCCCACGGCACCTCCGAGCACAACAAGTGCCGCACCATGCACGGGAAATGACTGTCCGTCAGCCTTCGGTGGCGCCGCCGCTACCGGCCGCGCCGCGGCTTGCCCCGCTTGGCCCCGGCGGAGCCGCCCTGCGCGCCCTTCCCGGACGGCCGGCCGCCCACCGCCTTGCGCGCGCCCTTCGCCGTTCCCTTCGCCGCCGGCTTGGCGCCGGACCGGCCGCCGGCCTTCCCGCCGGACGCGCCCGCGGCGGGCTTGCGCCCCGCGGCGCCCGTCTCGCCGCGCCCGCCCTTCGGCTGCGCCGGGGCCGCGGCGATCCCGCGCGAACTGTTCACGGTCCGCCCGCGGACGATCCCGATGAACTCCTCCACCAGGTCACCGGTCTCCTCGGCCTGCGGCCAGGACAGCGCGACCCGCGACTCGGGGGCGCCGGTGACCGGCCGGTAGGTGAGGTCGCGGCGGTGGTGCAGCCGGGCGAGCGACTGCGGCACGATCAGTACGCCGATGCCGGCGGCCACCAGCTCGACGGCGTCCGCCGTGGTGGCGGGCCGCTCGAACGCGGGCCGGCCCGGCAGGCCCGCCCACTCCAGGGTGTCGTCGAGCGGGTGCAGCACGATCTCGTCGGCCAGGTCCTCGACCGCGACCTCGTCGACGGCCGTCACCACGTGGTCCTTGGGGACGATCACCACCGTGGTCTCGGTGTAGAGCGGGATCGCGTTCAGCTCCGCCTTGTCCACCGGGAGCCGCAGCAGTCCGGCGTCGGCGTCACCGCCGCGCAGCACACCGGCCGCCTCGGCGGCGTCCACCGCCACCAGGGTCAGCGGGACGTCGGGCAGCCGCTCGCCCCAGACCCGGACCCACTTGGTGGGAGTCACCCCCGGGACGTAGGCGAGCCGAAACGAGGGAGGTGCTTCCGAGCCAGTCACCCGCCCAGATTACCGGCCGTGGTCGGAGGTGGCGCACACGGTCGATACTCTTGACCCCATGAAGTCGCACCAGACCGCCCAGACGATGAAGCCCGCGACCGCGGCGAAGAAGCTGGGTGTGTACCTCGAGGCCACCCCCGCCGAGTTCCAGGAGGGTGTGGTCTCGCGCAACGAGCTGAACGCGCTCCAGGCCGATCCGCCCGAGTGGCTGGTGGAGCTGCGCCGCAACGGCCCGCACCCCCGTCCGGTGGTGGCGGCCAAGCTCGGCGTGTCCATCGCCGGCCTCGCCCGCGGCGGGGTCACCGAGGCGCTCACCACCGAGCAGATCGAGGAGCTGAAGAAGGACGGCCCGGAGTGGCTGCAGCGCGAGCGCGCCACCCAGGCCGAGGTCCGCAAGGAGACGGTCCGGATCAAGGAGAAGAACGCGGCGCGGCGCAACCAGCCCCGCAAGCCGCGCGCCTGACCCGCCGGCCCGCACCGAACGCCCGGCCACCTCGGTGGCCGGGCGTTCGGGCTTCACCGGCAGCGCCGGCAGGAGCCGCCGTCAGGGGGTCCGGGTGACCGCCAGTTCGCCGGCCAGGGTCCGGGACGGCCGGGGGATCTCGCCGAAGTCCTCGTCGTCGCTGTCGACGGCCAGGTGGTTGACCACCGCCTCCAGCGTGGCGGGCAGCCGCGGGTCGAGCCCTTCGTGGCAGCGCGAGAGGATGTCCCGGCGTACGGCCTCCGGCAGCAGCGGCCGGGTCAGCCGGACCCGCCGGCTCGGCGCCCGGACGGGCGGGGCGGCGAGCGCCTCGGCCTGGGCCCGCCAGTAGCCCGCGTCCCGGTTCTCGCCGAGGGTCAGGTGGTAGAGGTGCAGGCAGTACGCGGCGGTGTCGTTGCCGGAGCCGGCCGCGAACTGCCACCAGAACTGGGCGGCCTCCTCGCGGCCCGTGATGAACAGCAGGCAGGCGAAGACCACCGCCCCCTGCGGGTGGACCTCCTCGCCGCCGGCCAGCAGCTCCAGCGCGCGGGAGGCCTCGGGCGCGTTGAGGACGAGGGCCGCCGCCAGGGCCAGCTCGTGGGCGGCCTGCTCGTGCTCGGACGGGAGCCGGGCCGGGGCCGCGGCGAACTGCCCGGCCCCCACCGCGGGCCGCTCCGGCGCACCGCCGGACGCCCGTACCGCACCGCCGGACGCCCGTACCGCGCCACCACCGCCCGGACCCCGCTCGCCGCCCTCGCCGCCCGCGGTGTCCGAACCGTGCGCGCGCAGCCAGGACCGCAGCCCCGGGCCGTCCTCGCCGGTGGTCACTGGCCAGCCCCCAGTTCGGCGAGCCCGGGCCGGCCGAGCGTGTGGACGAGGCGGCGGCGGGCGTGCCGCAGGCTCGACCTCAGGGTGGCGAGCGGGGTGCCCAGGTAGGCGGCGATGCTCTCGTCGTCGAGGTCCAGGCAGTACTTGAGGATGACCACGTCGTGCTGGCGCTCCGGGAGGTCGAGGATGGCGCCGAGCAGGCCGAGCTGCTCCGGCAGGGTCTGCAGGCCGAGCCCGTCCCGGGCCCGGAAGTGCCGGACCGCCGTGTCGAAGGCGGCCGTCCGGACCAGCCCGGGGCGGGTCTGCCCGGCCGCCGCTAGCTGTATTGACCCGCAGGGTTGTTGACACGGCTGATCGGTGGTTGTCCTCCGATGGCGGTGTGGCAACGATGGTAGTTGTAGCGGTGGAGGAAGTCGGAGAGCGCTTCGGTTCGTTCCTGGTTGCTGGCGTAGGGCCGCTGGTAGGCCCATTCGTCGAGCAGGGTGCGGTTGAAGCGCTCGACCTTGCCGTTGGTCTGCGGGCGGTAGGGGCGGGTGCGCTTGTGCACGATGCCGGATGCGGCCAGGGTGTCGCGCCATTGGTGTGACTTGTAGCAGGAGCCGTTGTCGGTCAGGACGCGTTCGACAGTGATGCCGAGGGCGGTGAAGAACTGCTCGGCGCGGTGCCAGAACGCGGTGGCGGTCTCCTTGCGTTCGTCGGGCAGGACCTCGCTGTAGGCCAGGCGGGTGTGGTCGTCGACGGCGCTGTGGACATAGCTGTAGCCGATCTTCGGTGTCCCGCTCGGAGTTCTCAGGCCGGTGGTGGCGTACCGGTTGCTCTCGCCGGCCTGCCGGTCCATGACGCGGTGGCCGCCGCCGTCGGGGATGTTGCCGAGCTTCTTGATGTCGACATGGACCAGTTCGCCGGGGCGTTGGCGCTCGTAGCGGCGGATGACCTGGCCGGTGGGCCGGTCCATCCATCGCAGCCGGTTCATTCCGTGGCGGGTCAGGATCCGGTGGACCGTCGAGGGCGGCATACCGAGGATCGGTCCGATCCTGGCGGGGCCGAGCTTGTGTTCACGTCGGAGCCGGCAGACCTCGGCCTCGGTCGTGGCCGGTGTGCGGTGCGGGGTGGTGCGGGGACGACTGGGCCGGTCGTGGAGGCCGGCGTCGCCCTCCGCCCGCCAGCGTCGGACCCACTTGTGGGCGGTCGTGCGGGAGATCCCCATCTCGGCGGCTATGTGCGCGACCGGGCGTCCCGCCCTGACGCGTTCGACCAGGAGCCGCCTGCCGTGCACGGTCAGGCGGGCATTACGGTGGGACATGAAGACCTCCGGTGCGGTGCAGTCCTAGACAGCTCCACCACACCGGAGGTCTTTGCCTTTGATCAAGCCCGAGCACTGTCAACAACGCTCGTGATCAATACAGCTAGCCAGCCGGCGATGTGCTCCTTCAGCAGCCGCCAGGCGTACGCCGCGGGGATCTCCTGCCGCAGACCGATCGCCCAGTTGCGGGCGAGGTGATCCTTCATCGCGGCCACCACCAGGGCGGCGTCCCGGTCGCTGCCGACCTGGGTGCGGGCGAACCCGGTCCACGCGGCCTGGTGGGTGGCGCAGAACGCGTCGAAGGTCAGGCGCAGCCGTGCGCCCTCCGGCGCCGTGCCGCTGGTGTCGCCCACCGTCCGCCCTCCCCGGTCGCGGCCGGCCGCCGCTCGCGCGTCCCTGTCGATCGTCATCCCTGTCCTTCCGGACGAGCGGGCCCGTCCCGCGGCGGCCGTCGGCGCGAGGCCCCGCCCCCGGGGTCGGCGGCCCGGCGGCGGGCTGCCGACCGGCCTGGGAACGGGACCGGTGGAGCGACTACCGACGGTACCAGTACGACTACAGGAATGACTGTCGGGTGGTCAGATGTCTTTGCTTTCAGGCTATTTGTCGCATCGATGGTATCCCGCCGCGGCGCTGCCACCGGTCCGGGCGGATTGGCGGGGGCCTGCCAGGGGCATGATGCCGGGCGCCGTGATGGCGTAGCGTGACCGGTCGGTCGAGCTGAGGGGGCAACAGATGGCGGCGGACGACGCCGAGGTGAGGCTGGAGCTGCACCGGGCGCACTCGGCCCGGATGTACGACTACTACCTGGGCGGGACGACCAACTTCGCCGCCGACCGGGAGGCGGCCGGCCAGGTGATGGCGGTCTTCCCGTGGGCGGAGACGGCGGCCCGGGTGAACCGCTCGTTCATGCACCGTTCCACGCGGCTGCTGGCCCGGGCGGGGATCCGGCAGTTCCTGGACATCGGGACCGGCATCCCGACCCGGCCCAATCTGCACGAGATCGCGCAGCAGGCCGCGCCGGAGTGCCGGATCGTCTACACCGACAACGACCCGATCGTGCTGGCGCACGCGCAGGCCCTGCTGCTCTCCACCCCGCAGGGGCGCACCGCGTACGTGGAGGCGGACGTCACGGACCCGGCCGCGGTGCTGGCGTCGGCGCAGCTGCGGGCGACGCTGGACCTGGCGCAGCCGGTCGCGCTGAGCCTCAACGCGCTGCTGCACTTCGTCCCCGACAGCCGGGGCGCGAAGGACATCGTCGAGTACTTCAAGTCCGAACTCCCCTCGGGCAGCGCCCTGGTGATAACGCACGGCAGCCCGGACTTCGCACCGGAGCAGGCCGAGCGGATCACCCAGGTCTACGCGGCCGCCGGTACCGCGGTGCAGATGCGTACCCGGGACGAGATCGCCCGTTTCCTGGACGGCTGGGAGCTGCTGGAGCCGGGCCTGGTCGCCACCCACCGGTGGCGTCCCGAGGGCGGGCGGCCCGATCCGGCGGTCACCGACTCGCACGCCTCGGCGTACGCGGCCGTGGCCTTCAAGCCCTGACGCCGCCCGGGCGCGCCCTGACAGAGGCGTCCCGGTCTCAGGCCTCCCGGTCCCAGGCGTCCCGGTCCCGGGCGTCCCGTTCCCGGGCGTCGCGGCGTCGGCGCTCCCGCCCGGCGAGGGGCTCGGGCACCAGCGCGAGCACCGCCCGGTCGTCGCCGTCCGGGCCCTGGGCGCCGGCCGACCAGCGGTCCGCGTCGGCCCGGACGAAGGCCGCCACCACCTGCGGCTCCGGCGCGTGCCGGCCGGCGAACCGCCAGGCCAGCCGTTCCAGCAGCGGGTAGAACGCCCCACCGGCGTTGCGGGCCTCGCTCACCCCGTCGGTGTAGACCACCACGACCTCGCCGGGCCGTACCGGGTGGACGGTCACCTCGCCGGCCCCCGGGGCCAGTTCGCCCAGGGCGAGCGGCAGCGCGGGTGCGGTGGCCAGCCGGCGGACGCCGTAGGGGCCGACCACGACGGGGGCGGGGTGCCCGCGGTCGACGATCCGCACCTCGCCGCCGCCGGCCGGGAACTCCAGCAGCAGGGCGGTGACGAACAGTTCGGTGTCGCCCGCCACCCGGGCCGAGTTGCGGGCGATGCTCAGTTCGAGCCGTTCGGCCAGCCGGCTCAGGTCCTTCCACTCGTGCGCCGACACCCGGAAACTGCCCAGCACCGCGGAGACGGTCTGCACCGCGTCCAGCCCCTTGCCCCGGACGTCGCCGACGATCACCCGCACCCCGAACGGGGTCTCGCACAGGTCGTACAGGTCGCCGCCGACCAGCGTGCCGCCCTCGCCCGCCTCGTAGAACCCGGCGGCCCGCAGCCGGCCGAGCCGCTCCGGGATCGGGCGCAGCAGGGTCAGCTGGACCGCCTCCGCGACCGAGCGGGCGCGGACCAGGTGCTCCTGGGCCCGGATGCGCTGGCGGGCGAGGGCCACGCTGGCGATGCCGATCAGTACGGTCGTCAGGTAGAGGGCCACGTGGTGCTGCTCGGCGAAGTGGCCGGGGCGCCGCGAGGCCATCCACATCTCCAGCAGCACGCACAGCGCGGCGGCCAGCGCGGTCCGGCGCGGGCTGCGGGTGGCGGCCGCCAGCGGCGGTACCGCGATGAGCAGGAAGCTCACCGGCTCGCGGCTGTACAGGGTCAGTTCCAGCACCACGTCCAGCAGGACCAGCAGGACGGGTGCCCACCAGACCCAGGAGCGGCGGAGGGGGCCCGCCGGCCACCCCGGCAGTCCCCGGCCCCACCGGGCCCCACCGTCCCGGGAGTGCGCCATGGGCCCCACTGTAGGCACTGCACCGGCGGGTCGCCGGGACGGCCGGGGCTCCCCGGCGCGCCGTCCGCGCCCCGCGCTCAGGGGCGGGGGAAGCGCCAGCGGGTCTGGCTGTACCCGCCCTTGCCGAAGCCGAACACCGTGGCCGGTTCGACCCGGAAGACCAGGTCCGCTCCCCCGGCGCTGTGGAAGAACCCGTCGCCGACCTCGAAGTGCCACTCGCTGCCGTACTTGGCCTCGTACGCGGCGGCGACCGCCCGCAGCGCGGGGTCGTCGGTGAGCCGGACGGCGTCGCCCTCGACCACCAGGTCCAGGCCCTCGTGCAGGAGGTTGGTGCCGGTGGTGAGGACGCAGTGCGGGTTGCCGGCGAGGTTGCCGGCCTTGCGCTCGTGGGCGCCGGTGCAGAAGTGCAGCGCGCCGTCCACCCAGACGGCGATCAGCGGCGTGACGTGCGGGCGGCCGTCCGGGCGGACGGTGGAGAGCCAGTACAGTTCGGCCGCGGCGAGCCGGGCGCGGGCCTGCCGCCAGGGGGTGGGGGCCGCGCCCTCGTCGCTGTACCGGGCGTCGAGTTCGGCCACCGGCTCGCGCTCCGCCATCTGCACCCCTTGTCCACGTGCCGTTCGCGGGCGGCGCCCGGCGGGCCTTTGGATCGCCCTCATTCTCCCCGGTGGCCGCCGTCCGCGGCGGGAGGCCGCGGCCCGTGTCGCGCGCGGACCGGGGCCGGACGCGCCGGTGCCCCGCGCACCCCTGGGTGGGGGTGGGCGGGGCACCGGACGTGCGTCGTGCGTGGGCCTTACTTGGTGAGGCCGGCCTTGACGGAGCAGACCGGCCAGGCGCCGGGGCCCTGGGAGGCGAGGACCTTCTCGGCGACGTTGATCTGCTGGGCCTTGGTGGCGAGGTCGGCGCGCGGGGCGTAGGAGGTGCCGCCGAAGGCGGCCCAGGTGCTGTTGGTGAACTGCAGGCCGCCGTAGAAGCCGTTGCCGGAGTTGATCGCCCAGTTGCCGGTCGACTCGCACTGCGCGACCTTGTCCCAGGTGGAGGCCGGGGCGGCGGACGCCCCGGTGGCCGTGACGAGTCCGGCCACCGGCAGGGCGATGACCGCACCCGCCATGACGGCCATCCGAACGCGCTTGCGCTTGGTGGCGGTGGTGGTGGCAGCGGAAGTCTCGTTACGGAA
>NZ_JBXQQB010000019.1:0-160721 GCF_057220535.1 Kitasatospora sp. NEAU-CNBT7
CCCCCCCCCCCCGGCGGGGCGGGGTGGGCGGGTGCTAGTGCACGCCCAGCCAGTCCTTGATCGGGACGAGCGCGAAGTAGACCACGAAGACCACGCTGAGGATCCACATCAGCGGGCCGGGCTCGCGCCACTTGCCGGTACCGGCCTTGATCACCGTGTAGGAGATGACACCCGCGGCGACACCGGCGGTGATGCTGTAGGTGAACGGCATCAGGACGCAGGTCAGGAAGGCCGGGATGGCGATCTCGCGGTCGGACCAGTCGATGTGGCGGGCCTGGCTCATCATCATCGAGCCGATCACCACGAGGGCGGCGGAGGCGACCTCGACCGGGACGATCGCGGCGAGCGGCGAGAAGAACAGCATCGCCGCGAAGAGCGCGCCGGTGACGGTGGAGGCGAGGCCGGTCCGGGCGCCGTCGCCGACCCCGGTGGCCGACTCGACGAACACGGTCTGGCCGGAGGCGCCGGCCACCCCGCCGATCGCGCCGCCGGCGCCGTCGATGAACAGCGCCTTGGACAGGCCCGGCATCCGGCCCTGCTGGTCGGCGAGCCCGGCCTCGGTGCCGACGCCGATGATGGTCGCCATCGCGTCGAAGAAGCCGGCCAGCACCAGGGTGAAGACCGCGACCGTGGCGCTGATCGCGCCGAGGCCGTGGCTGCCGAAGGCGCCGAACAGGTCGACGTTGCCGAACAGCCCGAAGTCGGGCGCGGAGACCGGGCTGCCCGGCCACACCGGCGCGGAGCTGCTCCAGGTCTTGGCGGGCAGGTCGGCGACCGCGTTGACGACGAACGCGACCACGGTGCCGCCGGCGATGCCGATCAGGATCGCGCCGCGGACGTTGCGGGCCAGCAGGACGAAGATCGTCAGCAGCGTCAGGCAGAAGACCAGGACGGGCCAGCCGGCCAGCTCGCCGAACGGGCCGAGCGAGACCGGGGTCGGGCCGCCGGTGTGCACGAAGCCGGCCTTGACCAGGCCGATCAGCGCGACGAACAGGCCGATGCCGATGGTGATGGCGTGCTTGAGCGGCAGCGGGATGCCGTTCATGATCTTCTCGCGCAGGCCGGAGACCACCAGCAGCACGATCAGCAGGCCGTAGATCACGCACAGGCCCATCGCCTGCGGCCAGGTGGTGTGCGGGACCACCAGCGCCGATATCGCGCCGGAGACCGACAGGCCGGCGGCGACCGCCAGCGGGACGTTGCCCACCACGCCCATCAGGATCGTGGTGACCGCCGCCGCCAGCGCGGTCGCGGTGGTGAGCTGCGCGTGGTCCAGCTTGAGGCCGTTGACGTCGGCGCCGCTCAGGATGATCGGGTTGAGCAGGACGATGTACGCCATCGCCATGAACGTGGTCAGGCCGCCGCGGAGCTCGTTGCCGAGGCTGGAGCCCCGGGCGGAGATCTTGAAGTAGGCGTCCAGGAGGTGTCTCGGCGGGGCTGCTGCCGGTGGCGAGGTGAGGGGCTCGTCAGCGGCGGGTGCTTCTTCAGTGGTGCCGGGCTCCGTCGGGATCCGGGTCATGTCCACTCCCAAGGTTCAAAGGGGGTTGGGGTGGGCGAGCCGACCTGTGTGCCAGGCATAGGAGCAGGGCGCAGGGGGACTGTTCGACTCACGATGTGCACGTGCTGTGGTGCGTGCGGCGCTCGGGTGGGGCTTCGCACCGCTGCAGAGCCCCGGCGTGGGAGGCAGCGGGATGGTGCACGTTGGTCGCGTACGGGTGGCGCGGGTGCGCTCTTGTGGAGCTGCCCCGGGGCGGCGGGGAAGACGGTCACCGCCCCGGGGACGTCTGGGGGCTAGAGCGTTCCGGTGAGGTGCTCGGGCCGGACCGGGATCCGGTTCAGGGCGATGCCCGTCGCCTGGCGGATCGCGGCGACGATGGAGGGCGTCGCGGAGACGGTGGGGGCCTCGCCGACGCCGCGCAGCCCGTAGGGGGCGTTGGGGTCGGGGAGTTCCAGGATGTCCACCGGGATCGGCGGGGTGTCCAGGATGGTGGGGATCAGGTAGTCGGTGAAGGACGCGTTGCGCACCTTCCCGTCCTTGACGATGATCTCCTCCATCACGGCCAGGCCGAGCGCCTGGGTGCAGCCGCCCTGGATCTGGCCGACCACCGACAGCGGGTTGAGCGCCTTGCCGACGTCCTGGGCGGCGGTCAGCTCGACCACCTTGACCAGGCCGAGCTCCACGTCCACGTCGACCACCGCGCGGTTGGCGCAGAAGGTGTACTGGACGTGGCCGAAGCCCTGTCCGGTCTCCTTGTCGAACGGCACGGTGGGCCGGTGGTGGTGCTCGCGGGTGAGGTCGATCGCCTCGTCGCCCAGCAGGTCGACCATCGGCACCAGCACCCCGGCGGACTCGGAGACCACCTTGCCGCCGGCCAGCGTGATGTCCTGGTGGGTCCAGCCGTAGCGCCGGCGGCCCTTGTCGATCAGCGCGTACTTGACCGCCTCGGCGGCGAGCTTCACCGCGCCGCCGGTCATGTACGTCTGCCGGGAGGCCGAGGTGGAGCCGGCCGAGCCGACCTCGGTGTTGGCCGGGTGGATGGTGACCTGCTCGACGCCGAGCTCGGTGCGGGCGATCTGGGCGTGCACGGTGACGCCGCCCTGGCCGACCTCGGCCATCGCGGTGTGCACCATGGCGACCGGCTCGCCGCCGATCACCTCCAGCCGGACCCGGGCGGTGGAGTAGTCGTCGAAGCCCTCGGAGAAGCCGACGTTCTTGATGCCGACCGAGTAGCCGACCCCGCGGACGATGCCCTCGCCGTGCGAGGTGTTGGACAGCGCGCCGGGCAGGGCGCGGACGTCGAGGTCGTCGAGGTCCAGCGGCGGCGGCAGCGGCATGTCCTTGACCCGCTGGAGCAGCTCGGCGACCGGGGCCGGCGAGTCGATCTGCTGGCCGGTGGGCATCAGGTCGCCCTCGGACATCGCGTTGAGCTGGCGCAGCTCGACCGGGTCCATGCCGAGTTCGGCGGCGAGCTTGTCCATCTGGCTCTCGTAGCCGAAGGCGGCCTGCACCGCGCCGAAGCCGCGCATCGCGCCGCAGCTCGGGTTGTTGCTGTAGAGCGCGATGGCGTGCATCTTGACGTTCGGGATCACGTACGGGCCGTGGCCGAGCGAGGCCGCGTTGCCGACCACGGCGGGCGAGGCGGAGGCGTAGGCGCCGCCGTCCAGCACGATCCGGCAGTCGGCGAAGACCAGCTTGCCGTCGCGGGTGGCGCCGTGCTCGTAGAACATCCGGGCCGGGTGGCGGTGCACGTGGCCGAAGAAGGACTCGTCCCGGGCGTAGACGATCTTGACCGGCTTGCCGGTGCGCTGGGCCAGCAGCGAGGCGTGGATCTGCATCGAGAGGTCCTCGCGGCCGCCGAAGGCGCCGCCGACACCCGCCAGGGTGAGCCGGACCTTCTCCTCCGGCAGGCCGAGCACGGGGGCCATCTGCTGGCGGTCCACGTGCAGCCACTGGGTGGCGATGTAGAGGTCGATGCCGCCGTCCTCGGCGGGCACCGCGAGGCCGGACTCCGGGCCGAGGAAGGCCTGGTCCTGCATGCCGACCTCGTAGGTGCCGCTGACGATCACGTCGGCCAGCGCCCGGACCTCGTCGGTCACGCCGAGGCCGGAGACCAGCTTCTGCTCGTGGCAGATGTTGCCGTGGCCGTGCGACTTGAACTCGTGCGGCTCGTGCACGTAGCCGTGCACCTCGGGGGCCAGGCACTGCTCCTCGGTGACGATCGGGGTGAGCACCTCGTACTCGACCTTGATCTTCTTCACCGCGCGGCGGGCGGTCTCCGGGTGGTCGGCCGCGACCAGCGCGATGGCCTCGCCGTGGTAGCGCACCTTGTCGATGGCGAGCGCGGGCTGGTCCTGGATCTCCAGGCCGTAGAACTTCGAGCCCGGGATGTCCTCGTGGGTGAGCACCGCGTAGACGCCCGGCAGCTTCAGCGCCTCGGAGATGTCGACGCTCAGGATGTTGGCGCGCGGGTGCGGCGAGCGCAGCGCCATGCCCCAGAGCATGTCCTCGTGCCACATGTCGGAGGAGTACGCGAACTCGCCCTTGACCTTGAGGTTGCCGTCGGGCCGCAGCGGCGAGCCGCCGATGCCGTCCTTGCTGGCCTGCCGGATGTCCTGCAGGTTCTTCTGACCCTGGATGGTACGGGTGCTCATTCCGAGACCGCCTTAGCGCAGGTGCGGGCGGAGGCGAGCCGCACCGCGTCCATGATCTTCTCGTACCCGGTGCAGCGGCACAGGTTGCCCGACAGTGCCTCGCGGATGTCGTTGTCGCTGGGCTGGGCGTCGTTGGCGAGCAGCGCGTCGGTCTGCACCAGCAGCCCGGGGGTGCAGAAGCCGCACTGGACGGCGCCGGCGTCGATGAACGCCTGCTGGACCAGGCCCAGCTCGCCGTCGTCCTCGGCCAGGCCCTCGACGGTGCGGACCTCGCGGTCCTGCACCTGGCCGGCCGCGACCAGGCAGGAGCAGACCGGGGTGCCGTCCAGGTAGACCGTGCAGGAACCGCACTCGCCCTGTTCGCAGGCGTTCTTGGAGCCCGGCAGGCCGACCCGCTCGCGCAGCACGTAGAGCAGGCTCTCGCCCTCCCAGACGTCGTCGGCCTCGACCGGCTTGCCGTTGGCGGTGAACGTCACCCTCATGCCGCGCTCCTGATCTGCTTGCTGTAGTCGTTCCACGTCCAGGTGAGCGTGCGGCGGGCCATCACGGCCAGCGAGTGCCGGCGGTAGTCGGCGGTGCCGCGGACGTCGTCGATCGGCGAGGCGGCGGCCTTCACCAGCTCGCCGAACCGCTGGATCACCTCGGTGCCCAGCAGGTCCCCGGACTCCCACAGGCCGCGCTCGGCGAGCACGCCCTGGAGGTACTCCTCGGCCTCCACGGCCCGGCGCGGCGTCGGCGCGGCCGAGCCGATCCCGGTGCCGACGGTGCCGTTCTTGGGGTGCAGGGCGAAGCCGAACGCGCAGACCGCGATGACCATCGCGTTGCGGGTGCCGATCTTCGAGAACTGCTGGGGGCCGTCCGCGACCGGGATGTGCACGGCGCGGATCAGCTCGTCCTGCTCCAGCGAGTTGCGCTTCACCCCGACGTAGAAGTCGTCGATCGCGATCATCCGGGTGCCGCGGACCGAGCAGGCCTCGACGAACACGTCCCGGCCGGCCGCCAGCAGCGCGGGGTGCGCGTCGCCGGCCGGGGAGGCCCCGCCGAGGTTGCCGCCGACACCGCCGCGGTTGCGGATCTGGGGGGATCCGACGGTGTGGGAGGCGAGCGCGAGGCCGGGGAGCGGGCCGGACAGCTCGTTGATGATCCGGGTGTACGGCACGGCGGCACCGAGTCTCACCACACCACCGTCGTTCGACCACTCGGTGAGCTCGGTGATGCGGTTGAGGTCGAGAATCGCGGATGGCCGGTGCACGTCGAAATTCATCTCGACCATGACGTCCGTGCCACCCGAGATCGGCAGCGCGGTCGGGTACTCAGCCTTCGCCGCGAGCGCCTCGTCCCACGTAGCGGGCCGAAGGAACTCCATGCGGGTGTCTCCTCAAGTCGTCGCCTGCCGGAACGGTTGGGCACAGTGCCCGGAACCCATCCGGTCGCCCGTTCGGGGGCGGGCCGCATGGAGTTCTTACCCTCGGATTTCGGACTCTGCTACCGCTCCGTTGCCGAGGCGTTGAGTCCTGGTCACCGGGGTGTGTCCGGCGGCGTGTGGCCAGTGAACCTCCGACGGCCCGCCCGCAGGCAGTCACCGATGGCATGAAGCCCCGGCGGTGGTGCCGCCCGGCATCCTGTACGTTCCTCTAACGTGGGCAATCGCCCAGTCCAAGCGGTTACCGGCCGCTCACTACGACCGTAATCCGGCCGTGATTGCCGCGCTACGACCCCGTGACCCCGCGCGCCGGTCGGACGTAACGCCGAGGCCGTCCGCTGGGGCACACTGTGACCCCCACACCCGCCCGACCCCCACCCTCCAGACGAAGGAGTCTGCGGATGCGCGTCCGTGACCTGCTCGCCCCCAGTGCGTTGGGGCTGCGGCTGCTCGCGGCCGAGGACGAGCTCGACCGGCAGGTCAGCGGTGTCATGACCACCGACCTGCACGACCCGGGCCGCTACCTGCACGGTGGGGAGCTGGTCCTGACCGGGATGCTCTGGCGCACCGCGCCGGAGGACTCCGAGCGCTTCGTGCGCACCATCGCGGCCGGCGGGGCGGTCGCCCTGGCGGCGGGCGAGGCGGAGGTCGGCCCGGTGCCCGAGGACCTGATCGACGCCTGCCGGCGGCACCGGATGCCGCTGCTGGCGGTGCCCGACCAGACCGCCTTCGGGGCGGTCACCGAGTTCGTCGGCCGCCAGGTGTCGGCCGACCGGGCCGCGGACCTCGCCGCGCTGGTGGACCGCCACCGGATGCTGGTCTCGGCGGCCGGCGGCGGCGGCCTGGACGCCGTGCTGGACCTGCTCGGCGGCGACCTCGACCTGGACTGCTGGGTGCTCACCCCGACCGGCCGGGTGGTCGCCGGGCCCGCCGACCGGCTCTCCGCCGAGGACCGCGACCAGCTGGCCCGCACCCATCTGGCCGCCCAGCGCCAGCGCCGCCGCCCGCCGCACCGGGCCCGGCTGGTCTCCGGCTCGTACTCGCTGCTGCCCGCCGCCGCCGACCCGGCCGAGCCGAGCCCGCTGGCCGACTGGGTGCTGGCGGTCGCCGGTGACGTCACCGAGTGGACCGGCAAGCGCCAGCAGCTGGCCGAGAACCTGTCCCGGCTGGTGGCCGCCGAGCGGATCCGCCGGGACGAGGGCCGCCGGCTGCGCCGCCGGCTCGCCGACGAGGTGCTGACGCTGCTCCAGCGGGACGCCGACCCGGCCGAGATCAGCCGCGCGCTGCACGCCTCGTCCGCGATGGCGGTCCGCTACGAGGGCGCCGCCCCGATGCCGGTGGCGGGCGAGGGCACCTGGCTGGTGCTCAGCGCCGAGGGCACCGGGCTGCCGGACGGCGTACTGCGGACGATCATGGAGGAGGCGCTGGCCGACGCCTCCGACCGGGCCCTGGTGGCCGGCTCCGGCAGCTCCGCGGTCGCCGTGCTGCCGGCCCTGGAGGCGCCGGTGCCCGCCGAGGCGCTGCGCGAACTGCTGGCCCCGCTGGAGGCCGGACTCGGCTCCGAGGGGCGGATCACCGTCGGTGTCTGCGCCCCGGCGGCGGAGGCCGGCGGTCTGCGCGGCGCCCTGGAGGAGGCCCGGCACGCCCGCCGGATCGCGGCCGCCCGGGTCGGCCGGGTCTGCGTGGCCGGCCCCGAGGAGCTGGCCTCGCACGTGCTGCTGCTGGCGGCCGTCCCGGACGAGGTGCGCCGGGCGTTCCGCAGCCGGCTGCTGGACCGGGTCATCGGGTACGACATCGAGCACCAGGCGGATCTGGTCAGGACGCTGGAGGCGTTCCTGCGCTCGGACGGGTCCTGGACGCGGTGCGCGGCCCAGCTGCACGTGCATGTCAACACCCTCCGTTACCGGATCGGCCGGATCGAGGAGTTGACGGGGCGTGACCTCTCCCGGCTGGAGGACCGGGTGGATTTCTACCTCGCACTGGAGCTCGCGTAGTACTTGACAGGGGCGGGTAAAGAGTTCCAGGAATCCGGTCACGACTTCATGACGATCGGCCCCAGATCTGCTCAAATCGGGTCAATTCGCCTACTTTCCTATCAGGGTTCTATCAGGTTTCTGGGGTAGCTTTCGACCGCAGTGCGGAGAAGGGCCGTTCGATACGGGCGGTTCGCCCCGCGATGCCGCCCGGGGTGCGGGGGCCTCCGTGCGCACCCGTCCCTCTCCGCTCGCGGTCGACGCATTCGGCCCGGCGCGCGGCTGCGAAAGTTGACTGCGTACTGTGACCGACCCGAGCCCGCGTACCTCATCCGACTGGTTCGGATCGATGCCACGGCATGAGGAGACCCTCCAGCTCCGGTCACCCTGGGTGACCAAGACCGCGGTCCAGGAGCAGCCGCCGGCGCCCATCGTCGAACGCGTCGTGATCCACCCCGAGGCCGCCGCCAAGGCCGTCTTCGTGGACCAGAGCGGCCGGCGCGGCCGGGCGCTGCGCGGGTTCGGCTGGATCGCCGGGGTGGCCTGCGCCGGGTTCGCGGCCACCGCGCTGACCACCGTCGCCGGCTCCAACGCGCAGGCCCCCGCGATGCCGGTGCCCTCGCCCACCGCCAACTCGGCGGTGCTCGGCGAGTCCGGCACCGCCTCGCCCTCGCCGTCCCCGTCCGCCGCCACCGGCAGGCCGAGCGCCACCGGCAGGCCGACCGGCAGACCGTCCGCCACCGGTACGGGCGCCGCCGCCACCGGCACCGCCAGGCCGACCGGTACGCCCAAGGCCACCCCCACCGGCGCCGCCGGGGCCGCCGACACCACGACCACCTCGGCCAAGCCCGGTCAGACCACGCCCGCCCCGGGCGCCCGCGCCGCCAGCCCGCACGCGGCCACCTCCGCAGCCAAGCCTCGCTGAGCACCAGTTCCAAGGACACCCGAGCCATGTCGCGATCCCGAGGCAGGCGAGCGGCCAGCCGCCCGCGCCGCCGTGCCGTACCACCCCTGCGCTTCACCCTGCCGACGGTGCTGCTGCTGACCCTGCTGGCCACCCTGCTGCTGCGCGGACTGGTCACCAACGAGGTCTTCCACGACGCCCGGATCAACGTCTCGGTCGACAAGGACACCGTCCCGCCGGCCCTGCTCACCGGCGGCCCGGTGATCGACGCCCGCGGGCCCGGGGACCCCAAGAGCTACCGGGCCGAGGACCACACCATGGCCCTCACCTTCGACGACGGCCCGGACGAGGTGTGGACCCCGCAGATCCTCGACGTGCTGGCCCAGTACCACGCCAAGGCCACCTTCTTCGTGACCGGCTCGATGGTCACCCGCCACCCCGAGCTGATCCGGCGGATCCTCGCCGAGGGCCACGAGATCGGCCTGCACACCTTCACCCACCCCGACCTCACCCTCCAGTCGGACCGCCGGATCACCTGGGAGATGGCCCAGACCCAGCTGGCCCTGGCCGGCGTCGCCGGGGTGCACAGCGCGCTGTTCCGCCCGCCGTACTCCTCCGACGCCTCCGCCCTGGACGACCTGACCTGGCCGGTGGTCAAGAAGCTCGCCGACCGCGGCTACGTCACCGCGTTCATCGACGAGGACACCGACGACTGGAAGCGCCCGGGCGTCGACGCCATCGTCGCGGCGGCCACCCCCAAGCAGGCCGGCAGCGGCCACATCGTGCTGATGCACGACGCCGGTGGCGACCGCGCGCAGACCGTCGCCGCGCTGAAGATCGTGATGCCCCGGCTGCAGTCCGAGGGCTACCGCTTCACCACCGTCAGCGAGTCGGTCGGCGCCGGCACCTCGATGTCCAAGGTCGACGGCTTCCAGCTGTGGGAGGGCAAGCTCTTCCTCGGCCTCGCGCACGCCGCGGTGTTCGTCATGCCGGCCCTGATCGTGCTGCTGGCGGTGGTCGGCACGCTGGTGTTCGGCCGGTTCGCGCTGATGCTGTTCCTCTCCGTCAAGCACGCCCGGCGCACCCGCCGCCGGACCTTCAGCTGGGGGCCGCCGGTCACCGAGAAGGTCACCGTCCTGGTCCCGGCCTACAACGAGCAGGAGTGCATCGCCAACACCCTGCACTCGCTCACCGACAGCGAGCACCCGATCGAGGTGATCGTGATCGACGACGGCTCGACCGACGACACGGTCGCGATCGTCGAGGAGCTGGCCCTGCCGGGCGTCCGGGTGATCAGCCAGCCGAACTCCGGCAAGGCCACCGCCCTCAACACCGGCATCGCGCACGCCACCCACGACCTGATCGTGATGATGGACGGCGACACCGTCTTCGAGCCCTCCACCGTCCGCGAGCTGGTCCAGCCCTTCGCCGACCCCCGGGTGGGTGCCACCGCGGGCAACGCCAAGGTCGGCAACCGCGACAGCCTGATCGGCGCCTGGCAGCACATCGAGTACGTGATGGGCTTCAACCTGGACCGCCGGATGTACGACGAGCTGGGCTGCATGCCCACCGTCCCGGGTGCCGTCGGTGCCTACCGCCGGGTCGCGCTGGAGCAGGCCGGCGGGATGAGCGAGGACACCCTCGCCGAGGACACCGACCTCACCATGGCGCTGCACGTCAACGGCTGGAAGGTGGTCTACACCGAGAACGCCCGCGCCTGGACCGAGGCGCCCGGCAGCATCAGCCAGCTCTGGTCGCAGCGCTACCGCTGGTGCTACGGCACCATGCAGGCGATGTGGAAGCACCGCGGCGCGGTGCTCGCCTCGGGCCCGGCGGGCCGCTTCGGCCGGGTCGGCCTGCCGCTGGTGGCGCTGTTCATGGTGCTGGCCCCGCTGCTCGCCCCGCTCTTCGACGTCTTCCTGGTCTACGGGGTGCTCTTCGTGGACGCGCCCAAGACCTTCACCGCCTGGCTGACCGTGCTGGTCGTCCAGCTGGTCTGCGCCTCGTACGCGTTCTGGCTGGACAAGGAGAAACCCTGGCACCTGATCTCGCTGCCGCTCCAGCAGCTGGTCTACCGCCAGCTGATGTACCTGGTGCTGCTCCAGTCCTGGATCACCGCGCTGACCGGCGGCCGGCTGCGCTGGCAGAAGCTCAAGCGCACCGGCGAGGTCGACGTCCCGGTCGCGGTCTGACCGGCCCCACCCCAACCACCCGAAAGGTCCCGCATGACCGCGCCCGCCCACCCCGGGTACCTGCCGCCCGGCGCCGTCCGGCCCCCGGCGGCGGTTCCCGCCGCCGGGCCGGTGACCGCGACGCCCGCCGCCCGGGCCAAGCCGGGCCGTGACCGCTACCTGGACTTCCTGCGGGCGCTCGCCCTGGTCCGGGTGGTGTTCCTGCACATGTTCGCCTGGACCTGGCTGCCGATCGTCTTCCCGTCGATGGGCGTGATGTTCGCGCTGGCCGGGTCGCTGATGGCCCGCTCGCTGTCCCGTCCGACCTGGTCGGTGATCCGGGGCCGGCTGCGCCGCCTGCTGCCGCCGCTGTGGCTGCTCGGCCTGATCGCGGTCCCGGGCATGCTGCTGCAGGGCTGGTCCGCGCACGGCTCCGGGCACAGCGTGGCGGGCTTCTGGGGCCGGCTGGCGCTGTGGGTCCTGCCGCTGATGGACCCGCCGTACGGCGACCCGCTGCCCGGGATCCACGGTCTGCTCGACCACGCGTGGGGCGAGCACGCGGCCGGCCCGCTCTGGTACCTGCGGGCCTACCTGTGGTTCGTGCTGCTGTCCCCGCTGATGCTGGCGCTGCTGCGGCGGATCCCGTGGCTGGTGATGCCGGCGCCCATGCTGTTCTGCGTGGTCATGCAGCTCGGCTACGTCGACTTCCGCCCGGAGATCTACAGCGTGGTCGACGGCTTCGCCACCTACGGCTCCTGCTGGATGCTGGGCATGGCGTACCAGGAGGGGCTGCTCAGCCGCTTCCCGCGGTACGTGCTGCCGTCGATCGTGCCGTTCGTGATGGCGGTCTCGCTCTGGTGGACCCTGAACGGCACCAACGACGAGGGCGGCCCGCAGAACCTGGAGGACAGCAGCCTCGGCCAGGCGGTCTGGTCCTTCGGCTTCGTCCTGCTGCTGCTGGCGGCCAGCCCGTCCTGGGACGAGTGGCCGCCGCGGCTCAAGCGCTGGGCGGGCTGGATCAGCCTGCTGAACTCCCGGGCGGTCACCGTCTACCTCTGGCACAACCTGGCCATCACGGCCGCGATCAGCCTCTTCGGCCTGACCTGGTACGTGCCGGTGCTGGCCGAGAACGTGCCCTGGCTGCTGGACAGCGACTGGGTGCCGATGCTGCTGGCCTGGCCGCTGATCGGCCTGTGCATCGTGGCCTTCGGCTGGATCGAGGACGTGGCCGCCAAGCGCAGCCCGCGGCTGTTCCCGTACCCGCGCGCGCCCCGCTCGGCCCGCCGCCGCTGAGCCGGCCGCACCGACGCGAAGGGCCCCCGGCGCACTGCGGGGGCCCTTCGCGTCGGCCGTCGACGGCCGGGAGGCTCAGTGCTGGACCGGGATCACGCCGGTCAGCCACTTGAACACGTCGGGGACCATCGGGCGCCACACATCGCTCGCGTGCGGGCCGGTGGTCTCCACCGCGGTGACGGTGGTCGGGGCCTTGGAGGCCGACTTGAGGGCGGCCGCGGCCTCGTACCCGTCGCCCTTGTTGCCGCTGACGAACAGCGCGACCTTGGGCGGCGTCTGGGCGTTCTTGAGGATGTTCAGCAGGTCGGACTTCTCCTTGAGCGCCGGGTCCTTCGCGGTCAGCGAGTGCGGCTCCTGACCCGGGTCGCTGTAGCCCGAGAGGCTGACCCCGGCCCGGTACCGGTTGGGGTGCTCCAGCGCAAGCTTGCCGGCGCAGTGCCCGCCGGCCGAGTAGCCGGCCACCGCCCAGCGGTCGGGCGACGGGTCGGCCCGGAAGTTGTCCAGCACCATCTGCGGCACGTCACGCGACAGCCAGGTGTCCGCGTTGACCTTGCCGGGGACGTCGGCGCAGCCGGTGTCCACCTCGTCGCCCAGCAGGTTGGTCCGGGGCGACACCAGGATGAACGGCGCCACCTCGCCCTTCTCCATCATCGGCTTGAGCTGGTCGGACACCTTCAGCGTGCCGAACCAGGTCTTGGACGAGCCCGGCCAGCCCGGCAGCAGCTCGACCACCGGGAAGTTCTTGTCCTTGTACGCCGGGTCGTTGTACTGCGGCGGCAGCCAGACCAGCACCTCGCCGTCCACGCCGGACACCTCGCCCTTCAGCTCGGTGTTCTTGACGTCGCCGGGCACCTTCGGGTCGCCGACGCCGGTGAACGACTGGATCACCTTGGCCCGGGTCTTGCTGTCCGAGCCGGTGCCGCTGCCGGTGTCGGCCGGGACCTTCGGCACCGCCCGGACGTGGTCGCCGGTGCCGAGCAGGTCGTCCCAGCTGCCGTAGATCAGGTTGGCGTTGTTGACCATGACGAAGACCGTCGTCACCGCCGTCAGCTGGCAGAACACGATCATGGCCGTTCTGCTCAGCAGCTTGACGGGCCGGGGCCCACGCACCCGCCCCCAGAGCAGCAGTGCGGCTGCGATGGAGATCGGCACGAGGATGATCGTGACGACGAGGAAGGGTGTGCCAGTCAGTTGCATGAAGGATTTCTCGTATCCGGGTTGCGGTCGCCCGGGGCTCGGGGCGCCCAGGACGTGCTCCAAAGGATCAGACGGGGTGGGACGGGTGGTCAGTTGCCGGTGAATCTGAGGGGAAGCTGAGAGGAAGATCACATTTCTGTGAGGCTCCGGTGGGCAACCCCCCAAGTCTGCCACCCGACCGGACGATTCTTCCGGGTGCACAGATCATCTCGTACGCCCGGGCCGATCGGCCGCAGCCCCGGCGCGGAACCTGCCGGATCGTCAGACCGGTCACCCGGCCGGCCGTACAGGAATCACTCAGGAGCGGGACCCCGGACCGCGACCGGCGCCGGACGGCCCGGAAATCCACACCGACCCCGTCCGGTCCGTGACCCCTGCGCGGCGGTGACAAGGGGGAGGATGGCAGGCAGCCCGTCCCTCCCCGTCCCGCACCCGCCTCCTCCCCGCCCCTCCCGGCCCCTCTCCGTCCCGCACCCGATCCGATCCGACCCGACCCGAAGGAGCGTCCACCCCAGTGAGCACCCCGAACGACAGCGCACGGCCGCCGGTCCTGCCCACCCTGTTCGGCCTCGGCCCGCGCGGCGCCGACCGGCGCCGGCGCACCCTGCCCGCCGGAGTGCTCCGGCTGCCGACCATCGGCGTCGACATCGGCGGGACCAAGGTGGTGGCCGGCGTGGTCGACGGCGAGGGCCGGGTGCTGGACCGGATCCGGACCGAGACGCCCGACAAGAACAAGAGCGCCCGGGTGGTCGAGGACGTCATCGTCGAGCTGGTGCTGGAACTGGCCGACAAGCACGACGTGCACGCGGTGGGCATCGGCGCGGCCGGCTGGGTGGACGCGGACCGCTCCCGGGTGCTGTTCGCCCCCCACCTGAACTGGCGCGGCGAGCCGCTGCGGGACGCGCTCAGCGAGCGGCTGCGGTTCCCGGTGGTGGTGGAGAACGACGCCAACGCCGCCGCCTGGGCGGAGTGGCGGTTCGGGGCCGGGCGCGGCGAGGACCACATGGTGATGATCACCCTGGGCACCGGCATCGGCGGCGCGGTGGTCCGCGACGGCTACGTCGACCGGGGCAAGTACGGGCTGGCCGGCGAGTTCGGCCACATGCAGGTGGTGCCGGGCGGGCACCGCTGCCCGTGCGGCAACCGCGGCTGCTGGGAGCAGTACTCCTCCGGCAACGCGCTGGTGCGCGAGGCCCGCGGTCTGGTGGAGGAGGAGTCCCCGGTGGTCGAGCCGCTGCTGGCCAGGGCCGGCGGCGCGGTGGGCGGGATCACCGGGCCGCTGGTCACCGAGGCGGCCCGGGACGGCGACCCGGTCGCGGTCGAGCTGCTGTACGAGGTCGGCCGCTGGCTCGGCGTCGGCATCGCCAACCTGGCCGCCGCGCTCGACCCGGGCCGCTTCGTGGTCGGCGGCGGCGTCTCCGAGGCCGGCGACCTGCTGCTCGGCCCGGCCCAGGACGCCTTCCGCCGGACCCTCACCGGCCGCGGCTTCCGGCCGGAGGCCGGGATCGTGCCCGCGGCGCTGGGCAACGAGGCCGGCCTGGTCGGCGCGGCGGACCTGGCCCGCCAGGTGGCCCGCCGGTTCCGCACCGTCAAGCGCCGCCGCGCCGAGCGCGCCACGCTGCTGTAGGCCGCGGGCCCGGGACATCCCGGGTGGTCAGAGCGGTGCCGGGGATCGGGTAGGGTTGTGCTCAGCACTCGGGCGCGGGTGGCGGAATAGGCAGACGCGCTGGATTCAGGTTCCAGTGCCCGAAAGGGCGTGGGGGTTCAACTCCCCCCTCGCGCACCAGGAAGTACCGGCGAAGCGGTGCCTCCCACAGTGACGGAAGTCGCTGCGGGGGGCGCCGCTTCGGCGTTTCCGGCGCCGGTGAACGGGTGGCGTCCTCCGGTCGGCCGCGCCCCGATGCGCCGTTGTCCTGTGCACCACAGGTGTGAAAGAACGGAGAGCTGACGCCGACTCAGGAGGTCCGTATGAGAGTCCTGGCCCGCTCCGTCCCCGCTCTGGCGCTCGCCGCCGCCCTGGTCTGTGCGGCCGGGATGCCCGCCCAGGCCGCCGGGTCCCCGCCGAAGAGCCCCGAGGCGACCGGGTCCGGGGGTGCGGTCGCCAGTGTCGACGCCGACGCGACGGCGGCCGGGATCGAGGTGCTGCGGGGCGGCGGCAACGCGGTGGACGCGGCCGTCGCGGTGGCCGCCGCGCTGGGGGTCACCGAGCCGTACTCGGCCGGCATCGGCGGCGGGGGCTACTTCGTCTACTACGACGCCCGTACCGGCCGGGTCTCCACCCTGGACGGCCGGGAGACCGCCTCCCACCGCTCCGACGAGACACTCTTCCTGGAGAACGGCAAGCCGCTGGCCTTCGCCGACGCGGTCACCAGCGGCCTGTCCGTGGGCGTCCCCGGCACGCCGGCGACCTGGCAGAAGGCGCTGGACCTGTGGGGCACCCGCTCGCTCGGCGAGGTGCTGCGCCCGGCCGAGCGGATCGCCGACCGCGGGTTCACGGTCGACCGGACGTTCCAGGACCAGACCGCCCTCAACCAGGCGCGGTTCCAGGACTTCCCGGCCACCCGGCAGCTGTTCCTGCCGAACGGCGCGCTCCCGGTGGTCGGTTCGCGGTTCCGCAACCCGGACCTCGCCGCCACCTACCGGGAGCTGGGCCGCAAGGGTGTCGACGCGCTCTACCGCGGCCCGATCGGCGCGGACATCGTCCGTACCCTCCAGCACCCGCCGGTCGACCCCGCGTCCGGGCGCAACGCCCGCCCCGGCCAGGTCACCACCGCCGACCTGGCCGCCTACCGGGCGCTGGTCCAGCAGCCGACCAGGGTCCCCTACCGCGGTCTTGAGGTCGACGGCATCGCCCCGTCGTCGTCCGGCGGCACCACCGGCGGCGAGGCGCTCGGCATCCTCGCCCGCAGCGACCTCTCCAAGCTCGACGACACCCAGTACTACCACCGCTTCCTGGAGGCCAGCCGGATCGCGTTCGCCGACCGCGGCCGCTGGGTCGGCGACCCGCGCTTCACCGACGTCCCCACCGCGCAGCTGCTCTCCCCGGCGTTCGCCGCGGCCCGGGCCTGCCTGATCAACCCCGACCACGCCCTGACCAGCCCGCTCGCCCCCGGCGACCCGTACCACCCGGCGGCCTGCGCGAGCAGCGGCCCGGCAGTCACCGAGACGTACGAGGGCCCGAGCACCACCCATCTGACGGTCGCCGACCGCTGGGGCAGCGTGGTCTCCTACACCCTGACGATCGAACAGACCGGCGGCAGCGGGATCACCGTGCCCGGGCGGGGCTTCCTGCTCAACAACGAGCTGACCGACTTCTCCTTCGCGCCGGCCACCCCCGGGGTGCCGGACCCGAACCTGCCCGGGCCCGGCAAGCGGCCGCGGTCCTCGATCTCGCCGACCATCGTGCTCAAGGACGGCCGGCCGCTGTTCGCCACCGGCTCGCCCGGCGGTTCGACCATCATCACCACCGCCCTGCAGGTGGTGCTCGGCCGGATCGACCGCGGCCTGACCCTGGAGCAGGCGATCGCCGCGCCCCGGGCCAGCCAGCGCAACACCGCCGCGACCAGCGCCGAGCCCGCCTTCCTCGCCCTGCCCGAGCGGGCCCGGCTGGAGGCGCTCGGGCAGGTCTTCGTCGACGGCGGTGAGATCGGCGCCGCCACCGGCGTGGAGCGGCTGCCGGACGGCCGCTGGCGGGCGGCGGCGGAGCCGGTCCGGCGGGGCGGCGGCTCGGCCGCCGTGGTGCACCCCGGCCGCTGAGCCTGCCGGGACTGTCGGTGCCGGACGGTATGTTCGGGGTGGGCGTCCGCCGTGGCGCCCACCCTCGTCCGCAGCACGTCCGCAGCACCCGGGAAGGCCGCCAGCCGTGACAGTCCGCATCGCCACCTGGAACATCAACTCCGTCACCGCCCGGCTGCCCAAGCTCCTGGAGTGGCTGGAGAGCGCCGGGCCGGACGTGCTCTGCCTGCAGGAGCTCAAGTGCTCCACCGACGCCTTCCCGGCCGACGCGGTCAAGGAGCTCGGCTACGAGAGCGCCGCGCACGGCACCGGGCGGTGGAACGGCGTGGCCGTGCTGTCCCGGATCGGCCTCGAGGACGTGGTGCGCGACCTGCCCGGGCAGCCCGGGTACCTCGCCGACGGGGCGCTGCTGCCGGAGGTCGAGCCGCGGGCCGTCGCCGCCACCTGCGGCCCGGTCCGGGTCTGGTCGGTCTACGTGCCCAACGGCCGCGAGGTCGGGCACCTGCACTACCAGTACAAGCTGGACTGGCTGGCCGCCCTGCGCGAGGCCGTCCTGGCGGACGCGGCCGGCCCCCGCCCGTTCGCCGTCCTCGGCGACTACAACGTCGCCCCGGCCGACGAGGACGTCTTCGACGTCGCCGCCTTCGAGGGCCAGACCCACGTCACCGAGCCGGAGCGGGCCGCGCTCGCCGCGCTGGCCGCCGCCGGTCTGCAGGACGTGGTGCCGCGCCCGCTGAAGTACGACCGCCCCTACACCTACTGGGACTACCGCCAGCTGGCGTTCCCGAAGAACCGCGGCATGCGGATCGACCTGACCTTCGCCAACAAGCCCTTCGCCGACGCCGTCACCGACAGCTATGTCGACCGGGAGGCCCGCAAGGGCAAGGGCACCTCGGACCACGCGCCCGTGGTGGTCGACCTCGACCTCTGAGCGGCGCCGCGCCGCGGCGGGCCCGTCCGGTCACCCGGAGTGACCGGACGGACCCGAACGGCCCACGTTGGGTGGCCGCCCGGCGTGGCGCTGCCTAGCGTCGCGGGTGACCGGGTGCAGCTGTTCGACCACGTGGACGATGGGCGTCCGCCGCTGCACCCGAGAACCCCTGGAGGTACGGCATGCGCCGCACGTGTACGGCCGCCGCAGCCCTGCTCGGCGCGACCGCCATGGTCGTCCTCGCCGGGCCGACGGCCCATGCCAAGGACGTCGCTCCCGCCTGGGTGAGTCCGGCCGAGGGCGCCCCGGGCCAGACCGTGACCGTCAGCGTCACCTGTGACACCAGCTCGGTGAAGACCGTGACCGCGAACTCGCAGGCCTTCACCGGGGGCTCGGCCACCCTCACCGTCGGCCCCGACGGCAAGTACAGCGGCCCGGCGAAGCTGGTCGCCCAGCAGGACCTGGTCGGCACCGTCAAGAAGGCGCTCCAGGGCAACTCCTGGGGCATCGACGGCAAGTGTCCGAACGGCGACACCTTCACCGGCGCGGTCGCCGTCACCGGCTCCGCCACCTGGGGCGCCGGCGGCGGCCAGGAGGGCAGCCACCCCGCCACCGCGCAGGAGACCGGCCACCCGGCCGTCCAGCCGGACGGGCCGGCCGCCCCGCACGGTGCGGTCGGGACCGGCCTCGGCGGTTCGATCGACACCGACGGGCGCCAGCTCGCCGCCGGGGGCGTGCTGGTCGCGGCCGGGATCGCCGGGGTCTGGCTGCTGCGCCGGCGCCCCGCGGACGGCCCGCAGTCCTGACGCCGCGACAAGGCCGGCCGCCCGGGCCGGATCCCGTTCAGCGCCCCGTGGTCACGCCGGGGCGCTGAGCCGTTCCCCGGCGGGTCCGGCGAACGCGCCGGGCGCCGGCTCCCGGTCGGCGTCCTCCGCCTCGAGCGCCGCCAGGGTGCCGGAGGCCAGCAGGAACTGCGCCACGATGTACGTCGACATGATCAGCAGCTCGTGGCCGGGCAGCTCCTTCCAGCCCGCGATCCGGGTGGCGATCAGGGTGTCCGAGAGCAGGAACAGCGCCCCGCCCAGACCCGTCCGCCAGCCGCGCCCGGCCGAGGTGACGGCGGTCGACGCGAGCAGCAGGCTGTACGCCGCCACCGGGATCCTCAACTCGCCGAGCCCCGGCCACAGCCGGCTGATCAGTGTGGCCCAGGCCGTGGCGTAGGCCGCCGAGACCAGGATGGTGCGCCGCCGGTCGGTGAGGGCGCCCTGCTGGACGAACATCGTCACGTAGCAGACGTGCGCGGCGGCGAAGGAGCCCATCCCGGCCAGGAAGGCGGTCTCGTCGTCGAGTTGGAGCGCCACGTCGCCGCCCGCGCTGAGCAGCAGCGCGGGTGCCAGCAGCTTCGGGGCCCTGGTGCCGCGGGCCGCGAGGGTCTGGGCCGCCAGCAGCGGCATCAGGGCCGGCTTGGTGGCGTGCCGCAGGACGAAGGCGCCGGTGGCTATCGCCCCGAGGTGGACGGCCGAGGTGGCGGCGTACCCGGCCAGCAGGCCGCGGGCGGTACGGAGGCGTCGGGTGATGCTCATGCGGGGATGCCCTCCGGGCGGTCGGTGGCGCCGGGCTGCCAGCCCGGTCCCTTGATGAGGTGGCGGACCCGGTCGCCCCAGCTGCCGGCCGCGGCCAGGTCCCGGCCGATCGAGACGTACTCGTGAGTAGCCACCCGAAGGGGATTGTAGGTGCTCAGGTTCTTGGTCAGGCCGTACACCGGCCGGGCGGTCTCCGCGGTGAAGCTGCCGAACAGCCGGTCGAAGAGGATCAGGATGCCGCCGAAGTTGCGGTCCAGGTAGCCGCCCTGCGAGGCGTGGTGCACCCGGTGGTGCGACGGCGTGTTGAGGACGTACTCGAACGGCCGGGGCAGCCGTCCGATCCGCTCGGTGTGGATCCAGAACTGGTAGACCAGGTTGACCGAGGAGCAGAACGCCAGCGCCGCCGGGTGCACCCCGGCCAGGACCATCGGGACGTAGAACACCCAGCTGGTGGCGCCGGTCCAGGGCTGGCGCAGTGCGGTCGACAGGTTGTAGTGCCGGCTGGAGTGGTGCACCACGTGCGAGGCCCACAGGATGCGGATCACGTGGTGGCCGCGGTGCTGCCAGTAGTAGCAGAAGTCCTGTGCCAGCAGCATCAGCGGGACGGTCCACCACAGCACCGGCACCCGCAGCGGGGTCAGCCCGTACAGCGCGGAGTAGACGGCCACGACCGGGATCTTCCAGCCGGCGTCGAACAGCAGGCTGCCGAGGCCCATGCCGAGGCTGGTGCCGGTGTCCTTGGCGGCGTACCCGAGCTCGTCCTCGTCCGGATGGAACCGGTACGAGACCATCTCCACGACCGCGAGCAGGACGAAGGCGGGTATCGACCACAGCACGACGTCGGGCAGGTTCGGCATGTCCGAGACGATAGGGGACCGCCCCGGAGCCGGGGAAGGGGTTGTTACCCGCGCGTAGCGGGTCGGCGGCGCCGGGGCCGTACGGCCGGGGAGCGCGCGGCGCGGCCGGAGCCCGGGAGGGCGGGCGAGCCTGCGGCGGGCGGGGGCCACCGTCTACTCTGGTGGGCGACATGGAGCAGCAGGAGTACGCGACCGGCGCCGGGAAGGCACGCGGTCGCACGGGGAGCGGGCGCGCGGGCGGGGCGGGGCAGCTCACGGCCCAGCCGTCGGCCGACCTGTACCCGGCCGCCCAGGCGCTCGCCGCCCGGCTCGCCGAGGCCGCACCGCAGGCCGCGCACGACCTGTTCACCGGGACGTTCGGCCTCTACGGCGCCCGCCACCTCGGCGGCGCCCCCGACCCGGCCGACCCCGCCGCAACCACCACCAGCTGGTGGCACGGGCCGACCGCCCACCACTCGGCCGTGCTGCGCACCCGGCCGCAGCGCTACCGCCGGGGCCGGCCCGACGCCGCCGATCAGGGTGCCCCCGGGGCGGGCGGCAGTTCGGGCCGGCACCGCAAGCCGGAGCGGCCGCGCGGCCCGGACGAGCCGGCCGCGGCCGTGGAGCGGCGGACCGCGGCCCGGCTGCTGCTGGCGCAGCCGCTGGTCACCGAGGGCGGGCCGCACGCCGCCGGGTTCCCGCTGATCCGCCGTCACGCCGACTGGCTGGCCGAGCGCTTCGAGCAGGTCCTCGGCTACCGGCTGACGGTGGCCGGCCGGTACGCCCGGCTGCAGAAGGCCCCGCTGCCGGGCCGGGCCCTGCCGGGCTTCGAACCCGCCACCTACGCCTGCCTGGTGCTGGCGCTCGGCGCGCTGGCCGACGGCCGGGCCCCCGACCTCGAGCACCCGCGGGCGCTGGACGTGCTCAAGGACTGGCAGGTGGTCGGCCACGGCCCGCACGGCCTGGTGGTCGACCGGGAGCTGGCGGCGGCGCTGGCCCCGGCGTCGCCGCTGGCCGCCGCCGGACCGGAACTGGCGGTCCGCCGGCTGCTGGTGGAGACGCCCGTGGTGCTGCTGGACGAGCTGCGGCCGGCCGAGCGCGAGTGGCTGCTGCGGCGCCGGGGCGCGGAGGCGGTGCTGTTCGCCGACTTCCTCGGCCTGCAGACCGAGGCACGGGCCGAGGGCGTGGCCCTGATCGACCCGGCGGGCGAGCTCACCGACCTCGCGCTGCCCGGGACCGGCACCCTCGCCCAGGCCGCGCTGCTGCTGGTGCAGGCGCTGGTCGAGGAGTTGCGGCCGCTGCCCGAGGAGGACACCGCGCCGCCGGCCGTCCTGATCCCCGACGCCCTGATAGACGGCGCCCTCGGCGACGTCACCGATGACCACGGTCTGCGGGCCGGCTGGAGCCCCGAGTACCTGGCGGACCGTCCGGCCTTCCGCCGGGACGTCCTGGACCTGCTGGCGCGGATGCGGCTGATCGTCCCGGCCGGGCGGGCCTGGCTGCTGCGGGCCCCCGCCGCCCGCTACGCCCCGGCGGCCGACCCCGGGCCGGAACCGCGCTCGGGCCGCCACTCCCGCCCGCAGGACTGCGGCCCCGGCCGACCGGAGTGATTCCGGGGCCGGGGCCGATCCGCGAGCGGTCGCGGTGCGGGTGCGGTGCGGGTACCGGGTGCGGCTACTTCGGGCGGACGCGCTCCGCGACCGGGCGGAGCTCCTGCATGGTGGCGTCGTACTCGACCAGCTGTCCGGTCTCCAGCCGGTGGTCCTCGATCCCCATGATCGAGTCGTAGTAGACGGTCAGCTCGGGGCCGCCGTCGTCGGGGACGATGTAGCCGTAGCCGTGGTCCTGGTAGTACGACCGCACGGTGCCGGTAGCCATGGTGCCTCCTCGGGCCGAAGACCTATGGTCACCTGCAGTATCCGCTCGCCGCACGGGCCTCACCACTTCAGCGCGGCGGCGCTGGCGGCGGGCACGCCGTGGCGCACGGTCTCCACGGTGGCGCCCACCCCGAGGGCGCCGAGCGCGACGGAGGCGGCGACGGCGGTGCAGGCGATCAGGCGCCGGTGCCGCTTGGGCAGCGGGAAGGTGTCGGGTCGGGCCTGCGCGGCGGGCGCGGCCGCGGACGGCTGGGCGTTCATGGCAGTGAGCATCACAGGGCGGCGTTAACGGTCGATACGTCCGGGTTAAGTCTGGGCAGGGCCTGGAAGTCAAGACCTCCGTGCAGGTGGCAGCGCCCGTCCAGGTTCACCCGTTCGGGCTATCAAGGTCAGGCCCAGGCCGGTTCGGGCCGGACCGGTCAGGCCGGTTCGTACGGGGTGAGCACCAGCCGGACCACGTCCTCCAGCCGCCGCCGGGCGTCGTCGAGGGTGGCGCGGCCGGTCACCCAGGCGGTCAGCTCGCCCTGCCAGGCATGGCCGACGATGTGCCGGACCAGGTCGCCGGCCGCGTCCGGGACCTCCGACATCACCGCGTCCAGCGCCGCCCGGTCGGCCCGGGCCATGCCCTGCAGCGCCTCGCTCGCGAACGGGTCGGTCGAGGTGGCGACCGCCACCCGCAGTCTGGCCAGTTCGGGCTGCCGCTGGTAGGCCCGCATGCCGTGCCGGACGAAGCGGATCGTCCGGTCGGTGTCGGACGGCCCGGAGCGCGCGCCGCGCTGTTCGGCCACCAGGTCGGCCAGCAGCAGCCGGTGCCAGTCGGCGATCGCCGCCGCCAGCAGATGGTCCTTGGAGGAGAAGTAGCGGTAGGCCGTGCCGAGCGCCACCCCGGAGCGCTCCGACACCTGTTTCATCTGGAGCCGCTCGACGCCGATCTCGGTCACCAGGGCGAGGGCGGCCCGGAGCAGACTCCGGCGCCGTTCGAGCTGACGGGGCGACATCGCCTCCACCGGCCGTGGTGACAGGTCAACCTTGGTCACCCGCCCATGATACGGGGCGGGTGCCCGGGCCGGTATGAGGCCTGATCAGGCCGGGCGGCCGGGCCGCGGCCGACGGGGGAGCGGTGCGCCCGCCTACCTGGCGCCGGGCCGCCGCTCGCGGACCAGGGTCTCCTGCACCGCGGAGGCGACCAGCAGTCCGTCGCGGTCGTAGAACTCGCCGAGCGCCAGGCCCCGCCCGTCCGAGACCGAGGGGCTGCGCTGGGCGAACAGCAGCCACTCGTCGGCCCGGAACGGACGGTGGAACCACATCGCGTGGTCGAGCGAGGCGAGCGTGATCAGCGGCGGCCCGGTGCGCTGGAACCGGTGCGGCTGCAGGTGCAGGGCGGTGGTGGAGGCCAGGGTGAGGTCGGACAGGTAGGTCAGGGCGCAGACCTGGAGCAGCGGGTCCTCGGCCGGCAGCGGGGTGCCGGTTCGAAGCCAGACGAACTGCTGCGGCACGCCCGGGAGTTCCGGGGGCAGCCCCGGGGTGCCGGCGGGGATGAACCGCATGTCGAGGGCGCGGAAGTCGGTGGCCCGGGCGAAGTCCTCCGGGTCGGCGAGCTCCCAGGCGACGAACGGGTCCGGCAGCTCGTCCGGCCCGGGCACCGGCGGCATGGTGCGCTGGCGCTCGCCGGACGCCTCCGGGACCTTGAACGAGGCGGAGAGGGTGAAGATCGCCTCGCCGCGCTGAACGGCCGTCACCCGGCGGGTGGCGTACGACATGCCGTCCCGCACCTGGTCCACCTGGTAGATGATCGGCCGTTGCGGATCGCCCGGCCGCAGGAAGTACCCGTGCAGGGAGTGCACCCGGCGGCGCGGCTCGATGGTCCGCCCGGCCGCCGTCAACGCCTGCGCCGCGACCTGGCCGCCGAACGCCCGCATCGGCGCCCCGGCGTGGCACCGGCCGCGGAACAGGTTCTCGTCCAGCTCCTCGATCCGCAGCAGATCGGCGAACGACCGGCCCGCGTCCTCGTCCGCCGTCTCCTTGCTCATGGCATCCG
This sequence comes from Kitasatospora sp. NEAU-CNBT7, assembly GCF_057220535.1. NCBI lineage: Bacteria > Bacillati > Actinomycetota > Actinomycetes > Kitasatosporales > Streptomycetaceae > Kitasatospora > Kitasatospora sp. NEAU-CNBT7. Next base: position 24,114 of record NZ_JBXQQB010000019.1, read on the forward strand.
TCACGGGATCATCCTGGCAGACCGCCCGCGCCGGTACGCCGACCCGGGTGGCGCCGACGGCACGGCCGAACCTGCAACGTGTTCCAGCGAGACACTCCGGTCGCGCCGCCCGGCAGGCCCTAGGGTGGGCGGGTCGCCCGTCCCCACCCGCCCCCGGAGCCGCCGTGCTGCACCTACGCCTGATCGTCCCCGCCGACCTCCGCGACGCCGTACTGACCCGCCTGGACTCGGCGGTGGGGGTGACCCACGTGGTCCTGCTGCCGGGCAGCGCCGTGCGGCCAGCGGGCGACCTGGTGCTGTGCGACGTGGCGCGGGAGGCCGCCGACGAGGTGCTCGGGGAACTGCGCGCGCTCGGGTTGCGCGAGCGCGGGGCGATCGACGTCAGCGAGGTCGGGCTGACCATCTCGGCCGCCGCCGACCGGGCCGAGCGGGAAGCACCCGGCGAGGGCGCCGACGCGCTGGTCTGGGAGGCGGTCTCCGACATCACCCGCGAGGAGTCCACCCTCACCGTCGTCTACCTCGCCTTCCTGACGGTCGCCACCATGCTCGCGGCCTGCGGCGCGGTGCTGGACAGCGCGATCCTGGTGGTCGGCGCGATGGCGGTCGGCCCGGAGTTCGGCCCGATCGCCGGACTCTGCGTGGCGCTGGTCCAGCGGCGGGCCCGGCCCGCGCTGCGCTCACTGACGGCGCTGGTGGCCGGGTTCGCGGTGGCGATGGTGCTGACCGTCGGCTTCACCCTGCTGATGGACGCCCTGGGCCTGTTCACCCGCGCCGGGTTCGACTCGGCCCGGCCGAACACCTCGTTCATCTGGCAGCCGGACGCGATGTCCTTCGTGGTCGCCTTCCTGGCCGGCATCGTCGGTCTGCTCTCGCTGACCTCCGCCAAGGCCGGCGCCCTGGTCGGGGTGGCGATCTCGGTGACCACCGTCCCCGCCGCCGCCAACGCCGCCGTGGCGCTCGCCTACGGCGACTACGCACAGGCCTGGGGCTCGGCCGTCCAGCTCGCGCTGAACCTGGCCGGCATCATGCTGGCGGGCGTGCTCACCCTGCTGGTCCAGCAGGGGGCCTGGCGGCTGGTGCTGGGCGACCGCGCCCGCCGCGGCTGACGCCGGCACGGCGCGCGGCCCGCACCGGCACTCCGGTACGGGCCGCGCGGCCGGGGTCAGACCGTGACGCCGTCGTCCTCCACGCTGGCCGGCTTCTCGGGCGCGGCGACCGTGAAGTCCTCCGGCACCCGCAGGGCGGCCGGCTCCTCGGGCATCGCCGCGACCGGACGCCACCACAGCTTCACGGCCGGCGGGTCGGCCGGCTCGAACGGCTTGCCGGGACGCGGCGCGACCAGCGTCACCCCGAGCGCCCTGGCGGCCGCGACGGCCCGCTCGGCGGGCTCCTCCCACGGGTGCGGCGCCAGGTTGAAGGTGCCCCAGTGGATCGGCAGCAGCACCGCCCCGCCGAGGTCCCGGTGCGCCTGGACGCCCTCCTCGGGGGTCATGTGGACCTCGGGCCAGTAGTCGCTGTACGCCCCGACCTGCATCATCGTGGCGTCGAACGGGCCGAGCCGGGAGCCGATCTCGGTGAAGCCCGGGAAGTAGCCGGAGTCACCGCTGTGGAAGATCCGGTGCCGGGGGCCGGCCACCACCCAGGACGACCACAGGTAGTGGGCGCTGGTCCGCGGGCCCCGGCTGCAGTAGTGCCGGGCCGGGGTGGCGGTGAGCGTCAGCCCGGCCACCTCGGCCGACTGCCACCAGTCCAGTTCGACGATCCGCCGGGTCGGCACCCCCCAGTGCTCCAGGTGCGCGCCGACCCCGAGCGGGACGGCGAACACGGTCCCGGTCCTGGCCAGGACCTTGACGGTCGGCATGTCCAGGTGGTCGTAGTGGTCGTGCGAGATCACCACCACGTCCACCGGGCCCAGTTCGCGCAGCGGGATCGGCACCGGGTGCAGCCGCTTCGGGCCGATCCAGGAGAACGGCGAGCACCGCTCGTCCCAGACCGGGTCGAACAGCACCCGCCGGCCGTCCAGCTCCGCGAGCACCGAGGCGTGGCCGAGCCAGGTCAGCCGCAGGCCCGAGGCCGGCCGGGTGGCCAGCTCGGTGGGCAGCAGCCGGTGCACCGGGACGGCGGCGGCCGGCGCCCGGCGGGTCTTGTCACCGGCCAGCTGGGCCCGGGTGGCCTCCAGCGGCGACCGCTCGTAGACCAGCCGCCGGGTGGGGACGGGGTTGCGGAAGGCGCCCTCGGCGAAGTTGGGGGAGTTCTGCACCCGCCAGAGCCGGTAGCCGCTCGGGTCGGCGCCGAAGGCCTCGGTGCGCATCCGGTGCCAGGTGGTCCTGGGCAGGGCCTTCAGTCGCTTGGTGTCGGCGAGTTCGGCGCCGAGCTGCAGCGTCAGGTCGACGGCGCGGCCGGCGGCCCGGCCTGCGGCGCGGGAGATCCAGGGGGCGGGGCGGGGCACGGCACCTCCACGGGAGCGACATCCGTTCGGCGGCACCGCCGGCCGTGCTGGGCGGCGGTCGGCATGCCGAGGCGCGTACGGAGACCGGAGGAGCCCGGCGCCGCACGACGGCCGTCGAATGGGACATTACCGGGCGAATGCCCTGCTCACGCGGTGGAAACGGCGCAGGCGCACCGTTCGGCCTAGGACGGGACCGGCCGGGCCCCGCCGGGGTCCGCACCCCGGCCGGGTCGGCCGGCCACCCCGGCCACCCCGGCCGGGCCGCCGGGCGCTCAGGCCGCGTAGAAGCGGGTGATGGTGTCCGCGACGCAGTGCGGCTTCGCGGAGTCCGCGCTGGTGATGGTGAAACGGACCACCACCTGCACCCCGCCCGCCACCTCCTCGGCCGACACCAGGAGCGCGGTCGCCCGCACCGCCGTGCCGACCGGCACCGGCGCCGGGAAGCGGACCTTCTCCGAGCCGTAGTTGAGCGCCATCCGCACCCCCTCGACCTGGTAGCACTCCTTGGCCAGCACGGGGATCAGCGACAGCGTCAGGTAGCCGTGGGCGATGGTGCCGCCGAACGGGCTCTCCTTGGCGCGCGCCGGGTCGACGTGGATCCACTGGTGGTCGCCGGTCGCCTCGGCGAACAGGTCCACCCGCTGCTGGTCCAGGGTGTGCCACTCGCTGGTGCCGAGCTCGGTGCCGACCGCGGCGGCCAGGTCGGCGAGGGAGGCGAAGGTGGTCAAGGTGCGCTCCATGGGGGTAGGGGCTCCGGGCTGCGGCGGCGCGGCCCGCCCGGGCCGCCGCCGCGACTGTCGGAGAGTATGCCTACTCGCCGGTCACCTGTCAGGAGGGTGCCGCCGCCGTCAGGAGGGCGCCGCCGCGCGGCGGACGCCGCCCCGGGCGGCGCGCGGCGCCGGGCGCAGCCGGTGGCCGGAGACCAGTTCGGGGGCGAGCGCCACGTACACCGGGGCGCCGCCGTCGGCCCACGGGGCGAGGCCGCCCGCGCGCAGGGCGCCGTGCCGGACCGGGTCCCGGACCACCTCGGCCCGGCCGCGCACCAGCACGCTCCAGCCGGTCCGGGCCGCCGGGTCCAGGGCGTCCGCCTGGAACGCGGCCACCGTGCCGTCCAGGGCCCGGGAGGCCGCGCTGCCCTCGCACAGGGCCAGCATCAGCCGTCCGTCCGCGGCGACCTCGAACACCACCGGCAGTGCGGCCGGCAGGGCGTGCGCGGTGTACACCACCCGCCCCACGGGCACGGTGCCCAGCAGGCGGCGGCACTCGGCCTCGGCCAGCTCCTCCACGCGCTCGTCACGGTCCATGACCCGATCGTGCAGCGCCCGGCGGAGCGGCGACAGGGCCCATGGTCCCCTCCTCACGCCCCCGGAGGTCCCGGATGCGCTGGTTGCGGACCCGGCGGCGGCGCCGCGGCGGTAGCTTGAGCGGCGGCCACGGCGCGGCGGAAGCCGAGGGCACGGGCACGAGCACGGGTACTGGTACGGGTACGGATGGGGGCGGTACGGATGACCGGCGGCGGCATCGAACTGGTGGTGATCGGCGCGGACGGCGGGCCCGAGCGCGGGTACGCCGGCTCGGCCCGGGCGGCCGAAGGCGCGGCCGACCTCGCCCGCACCCTGCCCGACCGCGCCTTCGACGCCGGCACCCGCGGCTGCCGGACCAGCCACCTGCCGGCCGACGCCGACGCCAACGCCATGCTCACGGCCCTTCGCCAGGCCTCCCAGCGTCCCGCCCGCTGGCTGGTGGTCTGCCTGCTCGGCCAGCTGGTCGCCGACCCGCGCGGCCGCCGGATCGCGCTGGTCACCGCCGGGTCCACCCCGGACAACGCCTACCGGCGCGGGCTCGCCTGGGACTGGGTGACCAGCGCCATGGTCCACGGCGACCAGGAGGAGACCCTGCTGCTGGTCGACGCGGTCGCCGACAAGGACACCTGGGCGGCGCTGGCCCGCGAGGACGGCGCCGGTGAGCTGCTCACCCACTCCCGGGTGCCGCTGTGGGGCCGGGTCGGCCGCTACACGGCCGGGCGGCGCGGCCGGGACGCCGTCCTGCCGGGCGGTGAGGGGTCGTTCAGCTGGGCGCTCGGACGGGTACTGGACCACGGGGTCCCCGGGGCCGCCGCCGCGGTCGGTCCGGAGGAACTGCAGGCCGCGGTGGAGGCGCAGTTGGCGTGGGGTGACCCGGCGGCCGGCGGGGCGACGGCCCGGCTGCTGCTGCCGGGCGACGGCGGGCGGCTGCTGATGCGCAATCGGGCCGCGGTGCGGGGCGCCTTGGCCGGATTGTCGCTTTCTGAAGAACTGTTGGCAGTTCTGTGGCGGGAAAGTGCCCCAACGGATCCGCCTTCCGCGTAAGGTCAGAGCGCCCGGGGTGTTGCCGTGCCAGGGTGGGTTGGCGAAGAATCGATGGCCCCGAAGCAACACAGCGGGACGGCGGACAAGTTCTGCGGCCATGGTCACGGATGTGGCGGCTGCGGCGAGGTGGGGCGATGCGGCAGCGCGGAAATGTGTTGCGCCCTGGGGTGGTCGGGGTTGGCGGGGTGGCTCTGCTGCTGGTGCTGAGTGCTTGCGGCAGCAGCGGTTCGGCCGGTTCCGCGGAACGCCTGGGTACTCCTGTGGCGACTGTTCCCGGTGGGAATGGGGTCACTCCTTCGAGTGGTTCGGGTGCGGACCCGACGGTACCGACGGACGGCCCGGAAGGGGCCATCGCGGCCATCGTCGTGAGGTCCTATCAGGACTGGTGGGGGGCCCAGACCGACGCGTTCGGGAAGGCCGATTCGGACAGTTCCCAGCTTCAGTTGTACTCCACCGGGCAGGCGTTGAGTGACTCCGTCGCGAGCCTGCACCAGTTGCACGAGGCCAAACTTGTGATGATCGGTGCACCCCGGAACGCCCCGATCGTGAAGGCCCTCGATCTCACCGCGGAGCCGCAGACCGCGGTGATCGAGGATTGCCTCGATGTGACCGACTGGCACCAGGCCGACGCCGTCACCAAGGCGACGAAGGATCCCAAGCAGCGGCTTTCCCGATACGTCGCCACCGTCGGCCTGCGCAAAGCGGCCGGGCGATGGCTGATCGTGGACTTCAAACGCGAAGTGGGTCGGACATGCTGAAAACACTCCGGCGATTGGTCGTGTGCCTCGTCGCCTCACTCGGATTGGTGGCCGGCGGCCTGGCCCCGGCTCTCGCGGACGGGCCTTCGGGGGACGTGAATCCCTGCACCGTGCGGGATATCTGCGTGATCGTCACCGAGCCGGGATCCACGCCCGGTCCCGGGCAGCCGACCGGCGGCGGTGGCGGTGGTGGCGGCAACGGCGTGCCGATGTGCAGCTGGAACGGGCAGAGCTGGCCGTGCTGGGACGACGACCTCGGATGGTTCAGCAGCTCGGACGGGTGCTACTACCACCGGTCCGAGCCGCAACCCCCGGCGGGCGATCCGGCCTGGGCCGGGCACACCGCGGCCGACGGCGCCGTCTACGAGGTCAACTGCCGTGGTGTCGGCGGTCAGTTGTCGACCAAGCCGCCGGCCTTCTTCGCGCAGGCACCGGGCGGCCCGCCGCCGGACAGCCCGGGGGTGCTGGCCAGCCAGGCCTTCGCCAAGATGACCCTCGACGCACCGGAACTGCACGTCGCGCCGGCCGGAACCGCCGTAGTGGGCTCGCCGGTGTGGTTCTGGTACACCCCGACACCGACCACGACGGGCACCCAGTCCAAGAGCGCCTCGGGCAACACGCTCACCATGACGGCGACGGCCACCCTGGCGCACGTCTACTGGTTCCCGGACGACAGGTCGGGGGACGGCAGCTCGCCCAAGCCCTCGGACGGGTCGGCCGTCGACTGCAAGAGCAGCCCGGGGACCCCCTACACGCCCGGAACGGCCGCCGTGTCCAGCCCGACCTGCGGCTTCGTGTACAAGACCGCTTCGGCGAAGCTGCGCAACGACGCGTACTACCTCTCGGTGAAGCTGGTCTGGAACGTCGTGGTCACCCGGTCGGACACCGGGGGAGTGTTCCGCTCCTTCACCTTCACGAGGTACAGCGACCTGCTCGCGCTGCGGGTCGGCGAGGTCCAGGTCCTCAACTGACCGGTGTGACCGGAGAGTCCAGCAGTACCCGCAGCCCAGCCCAGTCCCGTACGAAAGGCCCAGCCCGGTGGAGAACCGCACCGTCCCGTCACCGAGCCCCGGCACCGCCGCGCTCGCCCCGGACCTCGCGCGCCCGGTGCCCCGCACGCCCTCGCGCAACCTGGGCGCCCGGCGGCGGCGGCCGGCCGTGCTGGCGATGGCGGTGGCGCTGATCGCCGCGGGCGGGCTGGGCGGTGCGGTGCTCTACAACAGCAGCGGGCAGCGGATCGCGGTGCTGGCGGTGGCCCGGGACGTTCCGGCGGGGCAGACCATCACGGCCGAGGACCTGGTGGTGGCGCACATAGCGAGCGACCCGGCGATCAAGGCGCTGGACGCCAGGGACGGCGCCCGGGTGGTGGGGCTGCGGGCCACCACGGACCTGCACCGCGGGGCGCTGGTGCTGTCGGCCGACCTGACCGGCGAACCGCTTCTGCAGCCCGACCAGCAGACCGTCGGGCTGGCCGCCAAGCGCACCCAGCTGCCGGCCGCCAAGCTGCAGCCGGGCCTCCAGGTGGTGATCGTCTCGACCGCCAAGTCGGACCAGCCGGTCCGCACCCCGGAGACCATGACCGCCGTGGTGACCACGGTGGGCAAGGTGGACACCGACGGCGGCCAGGTGATCGACGTGGCCGTCGGGCCGGCCGACGGCCCGCGGCTGGCCGCCTGGGTGTCGAGCGGCAACTTCCAGGTGATCCTCGCCCCGCGCGGCGCCGGTGCCCGCGGCGCAGCCCCGTCGGAGTCGGCCGGCCCGGGCGGTTCACCCAGCGCCTCGCCGAGCCGGACGGGTGGCGCCTGATGGCCGTGATCGCCGTCGTCGGCGGTACCGGCGCGCCGGGTGCCACCACCACGGCCCTCGCCCTGCTGCTGGCCTGGCCGCTGCGGCCGGGCCGCCGGGTGCTGCTGGTGGAGTGCGACCCGGACGGCGGGGCCGTTGTGGCGGGTGCTCTCGAGGGCCGGGTCGAGGCGGTGTACGGGCTGCGCAACCTGGCCGTCGCCGACCGCCGCGGGCTGCTCGCGCAGTCCATCTGGGACCAGCTGATCGACCTCTCCCCGGACGGCGGCGGCGACCGGCTTTTGCTGCCCGGGCTGACCGATCCCGCCCAGGCCCCCGGGCTGGCGTACACCTGGGAGCCGCTGGTCGAGGCGCTGCACGGCCTGGAACCGCAGGGCTACGACGTGATCCTCGACCTCGGGCGTTCCGGTGCGGCCGGCTCCAGCGCCGTGCTGGCGCGCCGGGCCGACGTGGTCGCCGTCACCGCGCGGACCACGCTGCGCGGCCTGAGCGCCGCGCGGCCCCGGCTGGCGGCGCTGCGCGAGGACCTGGAGGCGGCCGGTTCCGGCGCCGACGCGCTCGGCCTGCTGCTGATCGCCGAGGGGCCGTACCCGGTGGCGGACATCGCACGGGAGCTGGGGATCCCGGCGCTCGGCCTGCTCCCGCACGCCCCGCGCACCGCCCGGGTGCTGTCGGACGGCGGGGACACCGCGGACCGGCGGTTCATCCGCTCGGAGCTGATGCGGACCGCGCGCAGCGCCGTCGACCAGATCCTGACCCTGACGGCCCGCCGGCGCGAACGGCTGGGCACCGTGCACCGGCCCGCCCAGCCCCACCCGCAGCTCCAGCCTCAGCCCCAGGCCGCCGGGTGGCCGCAGCAGGCCCAGCCCCACCAGCAGCAGCCCTCGTACGCACAGCAGCCTCCGTACGGAGAGCCGTACCAGCCCCAGCAGCAGCCCGCGCAGCAGCCGGACCTGCAACAACCGCACCCGCAGCAGCCGGACCCCCGGTACGCGCCGCCGGCCGAGCCGCACCCGCTGGCCTACCCGCACCCGCACCCGCAGCACACCCAGCCGCCGGGCCCGCAGCCGCACAGCCCGCAGCCGCAGAGCCCGCACATCGCGCCACCGGCGGTGCCGCAGCCGCCCGCACCGGCGCCGTTCCCCGCGCCGCAGGCGCCGCAGACCGGTCCGTACGGGGAGGTGCTCCGTGCGCGCTAGTCCGCTCAACCCGGGGGCCGCCGCGGCCGACCCGGCGGGCCTGCCGTGGGGCAGGCCGCAGCTCCCGCAGGCCGCCCAGCCCCCGCAGGCCGCCCACCCGGCCACCGGGCCGGTCCGTCCGGCGCACGCCGTGGCCGCGCTCCAGCCCGCGGGGGTGCCGGTCGCCGGGGCGCCGACGGCCGGCGCCCGGCCGGCCGTCGACCCGCAGGTGGCACGGGAGTTGAAGCGCCAGGTCGCGGCCGAACTGCACCAGCAGCTCTCCCGGCTGAACGACGGCTCGGACACCGAGGTCGACCGCGCCACCCGCCGCCAGCGCGGCCGGGCGCTGATCGAGGAGGCGGTGGCCCGCTGGTCGGACGCGTACGCGCAGACCCACGGCATCCCGCCCACCCGGGAGCAGGACCGGGCGCTCGCCGAGGCCGTGTTCGACCTGCTGTTCCGGGCCGGGCGGCTGCAGCCGTACCTGGACGACCCCGACATCGAGAACATCCTGATCAACGGCTGCGACGACGTCTGGATCTCCAAGGTCCACCAGCCGCTGCGGCAGGTCCCGCCGGTCGCCGACACCGACGAGGAACTGGTCGAACTGCTCCAGGACCTGGCCCGCCAGCACGGCGGCGGCGAGCGCAGTCTGTCCACCGCCAGCCCGACCCTGGCGCTGCGGCTGGAGGGAGGGATGCGCCTGCAGGCGCTCACCGAGGTCACCCCCCGGCCGTACGTGGCGATCCGCCGGCACCGGGTCGCCTCCGCGAGCCTGGCCGACCTGGTGGCGCTCGGCACCGTGGACCAGACGCTGGCGGCGTTCCTGGCCGCCGCGATCCGGGCCCGGAAGAACGTGGTGATCACCGGCACCCAGGGCGTCGGCAAGACCAGCCTGCTGCGCGCGATGGCCGCCGAGATCCCGCCGGACGAACGGGTCGGCACCCTGGAGTCGGAGTTCGAGCTGTGGCTGCACACCCTCGGGCACCTGCGCCAGGTCGTCCCGATGGAGGCCCGCGAGGGCAACGGCGAGCGGGTCGACGGCCGCGCGGCGGGGGAGCTGACGATCGGTGAACTGATCCCGGCCGCGCTGCGGATGACACTCTCCCGGATCATCGTCGGCGAGGTCCGCTCCGCCGAGGTGGTCCCGATGCTGCGGGTGATGACCAACGGCGAGGGCGGCTCGATGTGCACCCTGCACGCCCGCGGCCCGCAGATGGTGGTCGACCGGATCGCCGAACTCTGCCTGGAGTACGGCGCGCACATGACCGACACCCTCGCCTACCGGCTGACCGCCAACGCCGTCGACTTCATCGTGCACGTCGCGATGGTCGACGAGACCGCGGTCGGCGGCCGCCGGCACCGGTTCGTCTCGCACGTGCTGGAGGTCACCGGCCTCGGCGAGTCCGGCCGCCCCGCGATGAACACCGTCTTCGGCCCGCGCCCCGACCTGGGCGAGCCCCGGGCCGTGCCGCACACGCCGCCGAACTGCCTGGACGACCTGCGCCGGACCGGGTTCGACGCGGGCCTGCTGCAGTCCGCGTACGGGAGTTGGTCCGCCCCGCTGGCGCTGCGGATCGGAGGGCTGCGCTGATGCTGCTGTACGTGCTGTGCGGACTGCTGGTCGCCGTCGGCCTGGTCGCCCTGGTGGCCGGGCTGCGCGGCAGCGCCCCGGGCGAGCCGGCCGAGCCCAACCCGCTGGCCGGCCGGATCCACGTGTTCTGGTACGGCGCGCCCGGCGCGGCCGCGCCCCGGGTGGCCAGGCTGCGCCGGATCCAGGTCGCGGCGGCGCTCGCCGCCGCGCCGACGGCCTGGCTGTACACCGGGATCCCGCTGGTGGCGGTCCTGGTGGTGGCCGGGGTCTTCGGACTGCCCTGGCTGTTCGGCGCGACCCGCTCCGACACCCGCCGGATCGAGCGGCTGGAGGCGCTGGCCGAGTGGACCCAGCGGCTCGCCGACGTCCTGCTGCTCGGCGTCGGCCTCAACCAGGCCATCGTGACCAGCCGGCGGACCGCCCCGGCCGCCCTGGAGGGCGAGATCTCCGATCTGTCCGCCCGGCTGCAGGCCCGCTGGCGTCCGGAGGACGCGCTGCGTGCCTTCGGCGACCAACTGGCCGACGCCACCGCCGACAAGGTGCTTGCCGCGCTGCTGCTGCGGGCCGGGGACAGCGGTCCCGGCCTCGCCCGCGCGCTGGCCGACATGGCCGCCTCGGTCCGCGAGGAGGTCCGCCAGCGCCGGGCGATCGAGGCCGACCGGGCCAAGCACCGCACCACCATCCGCTGGCTGGTCGGCATCATCCTGCTGGTCGTGGTGGCCGGCAGCTTCAACGCCGAGTACACCCGGCCGTACGGCACCGCGCTCGGCCAGGTCGTGCTCGCGGTGGTCGCCCTCGCCTTCGTCGCCGTGATCGCCTGGATGCGTTCGCTGGCCGCGCACAGCCCGCTGCCCCGGATCCTGGAGCCCGACCGCCGCAGCAAGGCCGGCCGCCCGGCCGACGGCCCGCAGACCGCCGCCGAACCGGAACCGGTCGGCGACCACCCGCTCAAGGAGGTCCGGTGATCTCGCCCTGGGCCATCGTGGCCGGCGCCGCCGCCGCGGGCGGCGTCGCCCTGCTCGCGGCCGAGCTGCGCCCCGCCCCGCCCGACCTCGGCCAGGCCCTCGACCGTCTGCACCGCAGGCCCGACCCGCGCCCGCAGGACGCGCCCGCCCGCGCCGTCTGGTACGACCGGATCGGGGAGAGCTCGCTCGGCCGCAGCGGGGTCCGGATCCCGCACCAGCAGCTCTCCCTGATCGGCCGCACCCCGGCCCGGTTCATGGCGCACAAGCTGCTGTTCGCGCTGCTCGGGCTGGTGCTGCCGGGCTACCTCTCGGCGATGGCCGCCCTGGCCGACCTCGAACTGCCTGTCACCGTACCGCTGGTGGCCGGTCCGCTGCTGGCCGCGCTGCTCTGGTTCGTCCCCGACGGCGTGGTCAGCGGCGAGGCCAAGGAGGCCAGGACCGAGTACCTGCACGGCATCGCGGCCTTCCTGGAACTGGTCGCCCTGGAGCGCGCCGCCGACAGCGGCCCGGCGGAGGCGCTGCGGCGGGCCGCCGCGGTCGGCCGGGGCGCGGTGTTCCGCCGGATCCGGGACGCCCTGGAGCGCGCCGCCACCGACCGGCTGCCGCCCTGGGACGGCCTGGACGCGCTCTCCACCGAACTCGGCCTGACCGCACTGCAGGACGTCGCCGACATCATGCGGATCTCCGGCACCGACGGCGCCGCCGTGTACGACACCCTGCGGGCCCGGGCCGAGGGCCTGCGCAGCGAACTGCTCGCCGCCGAACTGGCCCAGGCCAACACCGACAGCGAGCGGATGGTGGCGCCCGGCACGGCGCTCACCCTGCTCATGACGGTGCTGATCGTCTTCCCCGCGCTGTACCAGATGCTCCAAGCGAGTTGACGCCCGTCCCCCGCCCCCGCCCCGTCCTGGAGACCACACCATGACCCGGATCAGACTCCTCCTCGCCTTCCTGCTGCTGCAGGTCCTGCTCCCCGTCCGGCTCGGCGCGCCCGTGCTGCACCACCGGCTCGGCCGGCTGCGCGCCGCCCGGGCGGCCGGCGACCGCGGCGCGATCAGCATCGAACTCGCGCTCGCCGTCATCGTGATGGTCGCCATCGCGGGCGGTGTGCTGCTGGCCGTCAAGACCCTGGCGACCAAGGCCAAGAACACCATTCCGACGGACATCCCGAGCGCCGCACAGTGATCCTCGGCCCGCGCGTGCTCCGTCCTTCCGACCGGGGCGCGGTCACCATCTCCCTGGCCATCCTCTTCCCCGCCGTGCTGTTCATCGTGCTGATGGTGGTGCAGGCCTCGCTCTGGTGGTACGCCAGCCAGGCCGCGGTCGCCGCCGCACGCGAAGGGGTGGAGGCGGGCCGGGTCCGTGGGGCCACGCTGGCGGACGGGGACGCGCGGGTCGGGGAGTTCCTCGGCCGTTTCGACAACCTGGCCCGGCCGGTGCGGGTCTCCCACGACGGCTCCGACGCCGACTCGGTGGAGTACGTGGTGGAGGTCCGCACCCAGTCGGTGCTGCCGTTCGTCGACGGCCGCACCATCGTCCGCACCGCCCGTGCGCCCCGCGAACGCTTCACTGCGCCGGGAGGCACTCCGTGATCGCGCCGCCCCGGACGGGTAGCGACCGACGGTACGGCCGGTGGCGGGGGCACCCCCGCCGCCGGGGTGGTGACCGGGGCAGCGTGGCCGTCGAGGTCGCGCTGCTCGCCCCGGTCCTGGTGGCCTTCGTGGTGTTCGTGGTCGCGGCCGGCCGGGTGCAGACCACGGCCGGGGTGGTGGACGCGGCCGCGCGGGCCGCCGCCCGGGCGGCCTCGCTCTCCCGCGACGACGAGGGGGCGCGGACGGCCGCCGCCGAGGCGGCGGCCGCGGTGCTGGACCAGCAGCAGGTGAGGTGCACCGTGGACCGCGACCACCTGCTCGGGTACGGCACGCTCCACACCGGCACCGGGGACGTCAGGACCGTGACGGCGAAGGTCAGTTGCGCCGTCCCGCTGGGGGACCTGATGAATTTCCACGGCGCGCCGGGGAAGACGACCATCACCGGAGAGTTCACCTCGGTGATCGACCGGTACCGCGGCAACTGAGCGGGGTAGGGGGGATACGGATGAGTTTGCGGACCACTCGGACGATCCGTCCGGGGGCCGAGGGCACCGCCGTACGGCGCGCCGTCCGCCGGGCCGTCCGCCCGGCCGGCCGCGCGGCCGACCGGATCCGGCGGCGGGGGGACGACCGGGGGGCGGTCTCGGTCTTCGTGGCGATCACGGCGGCGGCCCTGGTCATCCTGCTCGGCATCGTGCTCGACCTCGGCGGCCGGCTGCGCGCGATGGAGCAGACCGACGCGCTCGCCCAGGAGGCCGCCCGGGCGGCGGGCCAGCAACTCGACCAGCGGGCCCTGCTGGAAGGGCGCGGCTACCGGGTGCTCCAGGCGGAGGCCGAGGCCGCCGCCGACTCCTACCTGCAGACGTACCGGCCGAAGGACCTGCCGGACCTGCACCTGACGGCGCACGTGGAGTTCCCCGACGCCAGGACCGTCACGGTGCGCATCGAGTCGCAGTACGACACCAAGCTGCTCAGTCTGATCAACATCGACACGCTCGCGGTGCACGGGACCGGCAAGGCCGTCCTGGTGCACGGCGTCACGGAAGCGGAGAACGGCTGATGGCCGCGCGACGAGCCAACCACCACGCCCGGCGGCCCGGTTCCGCCCCGGCCGGCCCCGGTGGCCGGCAGCCGGTCCGGATCCGGCCGGCCCGCCGCCGCACCGCGGGCTCGGTGCTCGGCGCGTTCGGCGCGCTGATCGCCCTGCTCGGCCTGCTGGGCGCGCTGCCCGCCGTCCTGCTGTACGGCACCCTCGCGGTGGCCGGCATGGGGGATCCGGTCCAGGGCGGTGTCGGGACCGCGCTCACCACCCCGGACGACGGCCGGCTGTTCCTGTGGGCGCTGGTCGTGGTCGGCTGGGTGGCGTGGCTCTGCTTCGCGGGGTCGGTGCTGCTGGAGATCCCGGCGCAGCTGCGCGGCCGGGTCGCCCGGCGGATCCCCGCGCTGGGCTGGAGCCAGCGGCTGGCCGCCGGGCTGGTCGGGTCGGTGCTGGCGCTGCTCCCGGTGGCGGGTTCGGCGTTCGCCGCCGCGCCGGTGCACGTCCAGGCCGCCCCGGCGCAGCTCGCCGCCGCGCCGCAGTACGCCCAGCTGACCGCCGCCCCGGCCGCGGCGCCCGCGGCCGACCCGCAGCCCGGCTACACGGTGCGGGACTCGCGCCCGGCGGACAGCCTCTGGTCGATCGCCGAGCGCCAACTCGGTTCGGGGGACCGCTGGCAGGAGATCGCCAAGCTCAACAACGGCCGGGTGATGGACAGTTCCGGCGTCCGCTTCGACGCGGACCGGCCGATCCAGCCCGGCTGGCAGCTGCTGATGCCCGCCGACGCCAAGGCCGACGACGCGTCGGGCGGCGCGGGGGGCGCGGGGGCGGCCGGAGCGGCCGTTCCCGCCGCACCGCACGCGGGCGGCTCGGTCACCGTGCACTCCGGTGACACGCTGTCCGCCATCGCCCGGCGGGAGCTCGGCTCGGCGGACGAGTGGCCGCAGCTGTTCGAGGCCAACAAGGGCGTCCAGGCGCCCGACGGCGCACGGCTGACCGACCCGGACGTCCTGGAACCCGGGATGGTCCTGGCGATCCCGGGCACCCCGGCCGCCCCCGCGCCTGCCCCGGAACCGCCAGCCGCCCAGACCCCGGCCCCGGAGACCCCCGCCACCCCGCCGGCCGCCGATCCGGCCCCGAGCGCGGCGCCGAGCGCCGAGCCGTCCGCCGCGCAGCCGTCCGCCGCGCAGCCCTCGGCGTCGCAGCCGCCGGCCGGGCAGCCGACGGGCTCGCAGACGCCCGCCGACACCGCTCCGGTCCCGGTCGCGGAGGCGCAGCGGGCCAAGCCCAGCGACGACTACTCGGTGGCGCTCGCCGCGTCCGGGATCAGCGTGCTGCTGGCCGCCGTGCTGATCGGTTCGGTGGCCCGCCGCCGGGTCGACCAGCAGCGGGCCCGCCGCCCCCGGCACCGGATCGCGATGCCCGCCGCGCCCGCCGCCGCCTTCGAGGCGGAGCTGAAGGCGCGCCAGAACACTCCCGCCCTCGACCTGCTCGACCGTGCCCTGCGGACGCTGTCCCGCAACACCGTGCGCGGCGACAAGCGGCTGCCCGCCCTGGTCGCGGCCCGGGTCACGCCCGGCCGGACGGTCGAGCTGCACCTCGCCGCGCCCGCCGTGCCGATCGCGCCGTTCCGGGCCGCGCACGCCCCGAACGTCTGGTGGTGCCCGGAGGACTCCTCCGAGCTGCTCTCCGCCCACCAGGCCGCCAAGGCCGCCTCGCCTTACCCGGCGCTGGTGACCCTCGGCAGCTCCCCGGACGGCTCGGTGGTCCTCGCCGACCTGGAGACCGTCCGCCTGGTGCACCTCTCCGGGCACCCGGACGACGCCTCGGACGTGCTGCGGACGCTGGCCGTGGAGCTGGCGCACAGCCCGCTCGCCGACCGGCTCCACCTGCACCTGGTCGGCTTCGGCCCGGACCTGCCGATCGCCGGGCCCGCCGTGGAGCGGGTGCACCACCACGAGACCATCGAGGCGGCGCTCGCGGTGCTCGGCCCCCGCACGGCCAAGGCGCGGGCCACCCTGGTCGCCGCCGACGCGACCAGTCCGCGGGACGCCCGCAGCCGGGGCCACGCCGACGAGAGCTGGGTGCCCGAGATCGTCCTGTCGGCGCAGCCGCCCGCCGGGAGCGTCCCCGCCGAGCTGGGCCGGCTGCTCGACGGCCGGCCACGGACCTGCCTCGCGGTCATCACCAGGGCGCCCGAGCGCGGCGCCGGGCCGGTGGCCCGCTGGACGCTGCCGTGCTCCGGCCAGGCGGCCCTCCCCGGCCTGCACCTGTCGGTGGAACTTCAGCGGCTCAGCGGCGAGGAGTTCGGCCACCTCGACGAGCTGGTCCGCAGCTCCGGCGACACCACCCAGCACCCGGCGCCGGACTGGACCCTGGACGGTCCGGGGCCGGACCTCGAGCCTGCCGAACTCCCGCTGCCGGTACCGGTGCTGGCCGGTGTCGGGGCGAGCGTCGGCGCGCTCGGCGCCGTCGGTTCCCCGACGGCCGGGGAAGCCGTCCCGCGGGTCATCGCCCGGGTGGTGGGGACCGGGTCGAGCCCGTTCGCGGGGCTCGCCCCGACCACCCCGAGCGCCGCCGCGGTGGTCCCGGTGGCGCCGGTGGCACCCGCGCCCGGCCCGTCGGCGCCCGTCCGCCCGGCGTCCGGTTCCTCCGTTCCCGGTTCCCCCGCCCCCCTCCCGGCTCCCGCGTCGCAGCCACCGGCCCGGCACAGCATCAACGGCCTCGGCCTGCACGCGGCCGGTGCGCCGAGCTCGGGCCCGGGCTCGGGCCCGGCCGGCGCCCGGCCGCCGGCGCCGGTGGGGGAGCCCACGCCCGTCCACGACGCCGCGCCCGTCCACGATGCCGCGCCCGTCCACGATGCCGCGCCCGGGCCGGCCGACGGGCCCGACGGGCCCGCCGCCTCCCAGGCAGCCTCCCCGGCCGCGCCCTCGACCGCCGTGGAGCGGCCGGGCGGCGGCCGGACCGACAGCGACGACCTGCTGGCGATCCTGCGGTCGCCGGAGGCGCACTCGCTGCGCACCGCGCCCAGGCTGCGCCTGCTCGGTCCGGTGGACGTGCTCGGCGCGGCGGGCACCGCCGAACCGGGCGCGCTCCCGCACCTCACCGAGCTGGTGGCCTTCCTGGCGCTGCGTCCGGGCACCGACCACACCGAACTCGACCGGAGCCTGCACCCCGGCGCCGCCCACCTGGACCCGCATCCGACGGCGGCGGGACACGCGGTCAACCCGCTGCCCGGCAAGCTCACCGCGCTGGCGGCCTGGCTCGGCGTCTCCGCGGAGGGCCGCGCGTACCTGCCCGCCGACCAGTCCGAGGGCTACCGCCTGGCGCCCACCGTCAGCTGCGACTGGGACGAGTTCCGCAGCCTGTACCGGCGCGGTATGCGCAGCACCAGCAGCACCGCGGACGCGGCCCTGGCGCACGCGCTGGCGCTGGTGCGGGGGGCGCCGTTCGCGGAGTCCGCCCCCGGGGCGTACGGCTGGGCGGAGGCCGAGCGGCAGGACATGCTCGCGGCGATCGTCGACACCGCGCACGAGCTCGCCGCCCGCCGGCTGCAGTACGGCGACCACCGCACCGCCGAGGCGGCGATCTTCCGGGCCCTGGCCGTCGCCCCCGAGGTCGAACTCCTGCACCGGGACCTGTTCTACGCGTACGCCTCGGCCGGTGCCCGCGACCAGCTGGCCCGCGCGGTCAACCGGCTGGACGCGCTCAGCCGCCGCACCGGCCGTCAACTCGACCCGGACACCGTCGCACTGCTCCGTGACCTGCTCTCGGGCGGCTGACCGCCGGCCGTCGCCCCGGTCGCCGGGCCCTCGCGGCCGTCCGGGTGGGCCGGCCCGGGTGCCCTGCTCAGCCGGGCCGGGTCGGCTGCGGTCGTGGCGGTCCTCGCGTCCAGCTCCCAGCCGCTCCCGTACGCCGCCGCGAAGGCCTCCTCGCCGAGTGCGGCGCGCGCTCGCCGGGTGAGTCCGACGACCTGGCGGTCGGTGCGGTCGGGTGCGCCGCGCAGCCGGGCGGCGGCGCCGAGCAGGACGGCCGACTGGTGGTGCCGCCCCTGCGCCTCGGCGAGTGCGGCCGTGTTCACGGCCACCAGCGCGAGGACGGGCAGGTCGTGGGTCTGCAGTGCCGCCGCGTAGGCCTTCGTCAGCGCCGTCTCCGCGGCCGCCGGGTCGCCGGTCTCCAGGTGCAGCGACGCGCGGGCGTTGCCGATCAGCGCCCGGGCGTGGTCGCCGGGGAACGGGGAGTCGCCGTCCAGGCCCCGGTCGGCGCTGTCGAGCAGCTCCCGTGCCCGGTCGAGGTCGCCGAGCCCTGTCCGGAAGACGGCCTCCCACGCGTCGACCAGGTACTGCAGCTGCGGCGAGTTCGCGCGCAGGGCCCGCTCGCGGGCCGAGTCGATCGTCGTGGTCACCTGGTCGGTGTCGCCGCGCCGCAGGTGGAGGTCGATCCAGCGCAGGTCGTCGAACACCTCGTCGCCGGGGTTGAGCGGGCCGAACTCCGCTGCCAGTGAACGGGCTTCGCGCAGGTCGGCGAGCGCGCCGTCGAGGTCGTCGTCGTACTGGCGCAGCTGGGCGCGCATCGGCAGGACGTTGGCCTGGCCCCAGCGGTCGCCGGTCTGCCGGAAGGCGGCCAGGGCCGCCGTCACGTCGGTGCGGGTCCGGTCGAGTTCGCCCGCGTTCTCGGCGAACCGGGCCCGGTACATCCGGGCCAGCCCGGACAGCCAGGGGTCCTCGTCGTGGGCCAGGCGCTCGATGATCGCGGGGGTGCCCTCCGCCTCCTGCCGGAACGCGGGCGGGAAGGCGGCGAGCGCGCCGTACGGGCCGGGCAGTCGCGGGTACGCGAGCAGCCGGTCGGTCAGTTCGCGGATCGCGGCGTGGTCGGCGGCGGTCTCCTCGGCGGTCCTCCGCGACCGGATGCCGGTCCGGTTGAGGAGGTGGATCGCGCGGGCGCAGTCGCGGTCGGGTGTCGGCCCGCCGCCGGGTACCGCCAGGGCCTCGCCCAGCCAGTAGGCGGCGTCGGTGTGTCGGCCGGACATCTGCCAGTACCAGGTCAGGTCCAGGGCGAGGGCGGTCGCGCCGGGGGCGTCGCCGGTGTCGCAGCGGCGGCGCAGGGCGGCGAGGGTGTTGTCGTACTCGGCGGCGACGACCCGTACCGCCGCGAGCTGGCCGGGCCCGCGCAGCTGCGGGTCGTACCGGGCGGTCAGCTCGGCGAAGTGGCCGGCGGCGAGGTCGCGGACGGTGTCGAGGTCGCCCGCGGCGGCCAGGCGGTCGGTGCCGTACTCGCGCAGGGTCTCCAGCATGCGGTAGCGGCCGGGCTCGGGTGCGAGGTGCAGCAGCGACCGGTCGACCAGGGCTGCGAGCAGGTCGGGGATGTCGGCCGCCGGTACGGCGGTGCCGGCGCAGAGGGCGGTGGCCGAGGCCGGGGTGACGCCGCCGGGCAGGACCGAGATGCGTTCGGCGAGGGTGCGTTCCGGTTCGCCGAGCAGGTCCCAGCTCCAGGCGATGACCGCGCGCAGGGTGCGGTGCCGGGGCAGGGCGGTCCGGCTGCCGGTGGTGAGCAGCCGGAACCGGTCGGACAGCCCGTCGGCGAGTTCGGGCAGCGACAGGGTCCGCAGCCGGGCCGCGGCCAGTTCGAGGGCCAGCGGCATCCCGTCCAGGCCGCGGGTGACCCGCCGGATCGCGGGCAGCGTGGTCCGGTCCACGCCGAAGCCCGGGCGGACGGCGGCGGCCCGTTCGGTGAACAGGCGTACCGACGCGGCCCGCCGGGCCTGTTCGACGCCGTCGTGCGGCCCGGGCAGGGCGAGCGGGCCGAGGGGCACCAGTGCCTCGCCGTCGACCGCCAGGGGTTCGCGGCTGGTGGCGAGCACCCGCAGCCCGGGGCAGCGGGACAGCAGGGCCGCGACCAGGTGGGCGACGGCGTCGATCAGGTGCTCGCAGTTGTCGACGAGCAGCAGGGTCTCCCGGCCGCCGAGCCGGTCGGCGAGGAGGTCCGGCTCGTCGCCCCCGGTGCGGGTCCGGGCGTCGAACACGGCGCCGGTGCGCGGCCCGGTCGCGGCGAGCAGGGCCGAGCCGACCTTGGCCGGCTCGGTGACCGGGGCGAGGTCGACCATCCAGGCGCCGTCGCGGTACTTGTGGCGGTCGCGGCGGGCGGCCTCGACGGCGAGCCGGGTCTTTCCGGCGCCGCCGGGGCCGACGACGGTCACCAGCCGCCCGGCGGCGAGCCGTGCGGCGATCCGGGCGAGGTCGTCGTCGCGGCCGATGAGGCCGGTCAGCGGTGCGGGCAGGTTGCCCGGCCGGGTCGGCGCGGTGTCGGCGGCCGGGGCGGGCGGCTCGGCGCGCAGCAGGCGTCGGTGGCGTTCGCGCAGGGCGGCGCCCGGGTCGGTGCCGAGGGCGTCGGCCAGGGCCTCGCGGATCCGCCCGTACCGGGCCAGGGCCTCGGCCTGGCGGCCCTGGGCGGTGAGTGCGTCGATGAGCAGTGCGGCCGCCCGCTCGTGCAGCGGCTGTTCGGCGAGCAGTGCGGTCAGCCGGGCGGCGGCCGCGTCGGCGTGGCCGAGGGACAGTTCGGCGTCGGCGAGGTCGGCGACGGTCTCCACCGAGGCGTGCGCCAGCCGGGTCGCGACGGCGGGTGCCACCGCGGCGACGGCCGCGGGTTCGGCGCCGGGACGACCGCCCCACAGTGCCACGGCCTCGCCGAGTACGGCGGCCGCGGCGCCCGGGTCGCCCGCGCGCAGGCGGTCGCGGCCGGCGGCGGCGAGCTGCTCGAACCGCAGCGCGTCCACGTCGGCCGCGTCCACGTCCAGCCGGTAGCCGCCCGTGACCTGCGCGACGGCGCCGGCCGATCCGAGGGCCCGGCGCAGCCGCGAGACGAGGGTCTGCAGGGCGTGGGCGGGGCCGGCCGGCGGGGTGTCGGCCCAGATCGCGCCGGCCAGGACACCGGGTGCGACCGGGCGGCCGCCGGCGAGCGCCAGCCGTACGGCCAGCGCCTGCAGGCGGGCACCCGGTACGGGCAGGGGAGTGTCACCGCGGTCCGCCCGAAAGGCGTCGAGCAGCGTGAGGCGAAGCCGCGTGTCCCCGTCCATGTCCCGATCCTCGCCCGCGCACCCGCGCGTCCCCAAATCGGCACGGTGTCCGGCCTGTTCGGCCACGCCGTACCGGGCGCCGAACCCGGCGCCGACCAGCCGCAGGACGGCGTGTCAGCTCCGTGTGTGCCCGGTGTGAGCGGCCCGCGTCAGTCTCTGGGGGCCGACGTTCCAGCGGCGGCCGGCCCGGGCACACCGGGCGGCCTCGGTCCAGCAGAAGGACACCACCGTGCACAGCCCAGTCACGATCATCGGCGCCGGAGTCGGCGGACTCGTCCTGGCCCGCGTCCTGCACGTCCACGGCATCCCGGCCACCGTCCACGAGGCCGAGTCCTCCCCGACCGAGCGCGCCCAGGGCGGGATGCTCGACATCCACGACTACAACGGGCAACTCGCCATCGAGGCGGCCGGCCTGATGGACGAGTTCCGTGCCATCGTCGTGCCGGGCCGCCAGTCGCTCCGGGTCCTCGAGCGGGACGGGACCGTGCTGTTCGAGAAGGGCGACGACGGGACGGGCGGACGTCCCGAGGTGCAGCGCGGCGAGCTGCGGCAGATGCTGATCGACTCGCTGCCGGCCGGTACCGTCCGGTGGGGCCACAAGGTCACCGGTACCCGCGCCCTCGGCGAGGGGCGTCACGAGGTGACGTTCGCCGGCGGCGGGAGCGTCGTCACCGACCTGCTGGTCGGCGCGGACGGGGCGTGGTCGCGGGTCCGGCCGCTGCTCTCCGACGCCACGCCCGAGTACGCCGGTACGTCGTTCGTCGAGGTCTACCTGTTCGACGCCGACACCCGGCACCCGGCCGCCGCGAAGGCGGTCGGCGGCGGGTCGATGATCGTGCCCTCGCAGGGCAGGGAGATCTTCGCCCATCGGGAGCGCGGCGACACCCTGCACACGTACGTGACGCTGACCGAGCCGCAGGACTGGTTCGCCGCCATCGACTTCACCGATGCCGCCGCGGCGGCCGCGCGGGTCGCGCGGGAGTTCGACGGCTGGGCGCCGGAACTCACCGCGCTGATCACCGACGGCGACACGGCACCGGTCCTGCGCCCCCACTTCACCCTGCCGATCGGCCACCGCTGGGACCGGGTGCCCGGGGTGACCCTGGTCGGTGACGCTGCCCACCTGGTGGCCCCGAACGGCGAAGGCGCCAACCTGGCCATGCTGGACGCCGCCGAACTCGGGACGGCCGTCGCCGCGCACCCCGACGACGTCGAGGCCGCGCTCACCGCGTACGAGCAGGCGATGTTCGCCCGCCCCACCGAGGACGTCGTCTTCGAAGGTGCCGCGGTCCTGGGGCTCGGCTCCCGCGACAACACGGCCCGCGGCCTGACCGACCTGATCACCGGGAACGGCCGATGAGCCGTCGAGGAGGAGACCTCGTGCACGACGTCGTGATCGTGGGCGCCGGCCCGGTCGGCCTGTTCCTCGCCTGCGAGGTCGGCCTCGCGGGCCGCTCGGTCCTGGTGCTCGAGCGGGAGCCGGAGGCCCGTTCCCCGTGGAAGGCGGAACCGCTCGGGATCCGGGGCCTGTCCGCCGCGTCACTCGAGGCGTTCCACCGCCGGGGGCTGCTGCACCGGCTGCTCGCGGCCTCGGGCGTCCGCGGCGAACCCGGCGCTGCAGCCGACGCCGACGCCGACGGGCCGGCCGCCCCGCGCAGCGCGGGCCACTTCGCCGGCATGATGCTCGATCCGGCCGGGGTCGACCTCGCCGCCCTGCCGTTCCGGCTGCCCGGCCCGGCGGCGGACGGCATCATGACCGACCTCGAGGCGGTCGAGACCGTGCTGACCGAGCGGGCGGCCGAGCTCGGCGTGGAGATCGTCCGCGGTGCCACGGTGGAGGCCGTCACCCAGGACGACGACGGCGTGGTGGCGCTGGCCGGCGGGCACCGGTACGCGGCGCGCTGGCTCGTCGGCTGCGACGGCGGCCGCAGCACGGTGCGCCGGCTCGCGGGCTTCGAGTTCGTCGGCACCGAACCGCAGTTCACCGGCTACGCCGTGCTCGCCACCGTCGCCGACCCCGAGCAGCTGCGCCCCGGCTTCCACCTGACGCCGACGGGCATGTACCTCCGGACGCACGTGCCCGGGCACATCGGCATGGTGGATTTCGACGGCGGCGCCTTCGACCGCTCGCAGCCGCCGACCCGCGACCATCTCCAGGCGGTCCTGCGCCGTGTCTCGGGCACCGGCGTGACGCTGACCGAGGTCCGTCTCGCCTCGAGCTTCACCGATCGGGCGGTGCAGGCGACGACCTACCGGCAGGGCCGCGTGCTGCTCGCGGGCGACGCCGCCCACATCCACTCCCCGCTCGGGGGGCAGGGACTCAACCTCGGACTCGGCGACGCCATGAACCTGGGCTGGAAGCTCGCGGCGTCCCTGCACGGTCACGCGCCCGACGGCCTCCTCGACACCTACACCCGCGAGCGCCACCCGATCGGCGCGCAGGTGCTCGACTGGTCGCGCGCCCAGGTGGCGCTCATGCGGCCGGACCCGCATGCCCGGGCGCTCCAGGGGGTGGTCCGGGACCTGCTCGCGACCCCGGCCGCAACGACCTACGTCTTCGAGCGGACCTCGGGATCGTCCCACCGCTACGACCTCGGCGGCGACCACCCGCTGACCGGGCGCAGCGCCCCGGACTTCCGCCTCGCGGACGGCACCCGCCTCGGCGACCTGATGCACGACGGACGTGGCGTCTTGCTCGACTTCGGCGCCGACCGGTCCCTGTACGGTCCGGCGACGGGCCGGCAGGGCCGGATACGGTACGCGGCCGGCCCGGCGAGGGACGGCCTCGGCCTGGGCGCCGTGCTGGTCCGGCCCGACGGCACGGTGGCCTGGGCGGTCGATCGCGACCCCGACGGTCCGGCGTTCGAACGGGCCGCCGACCGGTGGTTCGGCCGTCCGGACAGCTGAACCGGCCACCCCGTGCCCCGACGCCGGGGTGCCGGTGGGCCGGCGACCCGGTCCGGCCCCCTCGTCGGGTGGTCAGCGGGACCGGAGCAGTGTCGGCCACCGGCCGAGGGCCGTGTAGTCGGCGCCGGTGAGCCCGCGCCGGGCGTCCACCCGGTGCAGCAGCGCCGGTCCGGGGTGGTGGGCCGACACCCAGGCCCGGTCGGCCTCGGTGATCTCGTCGTCGACCCAGAGGAAGCGGCGGCCGGCGGCCAGTTCGACCAGCGGCCGGGTCTTCCAGTGCAGGCCGCCCCCGTGCCCGCCCCCGTGCCCGATCCCGTGGTCCTCGGCGGGCTCCGGCCAGGCCGCCACCGGCAGTACGGGCAGGCCGAGCAGCGGGGCGACGCACTCGTTCGCCTCCTGGCCCCAGGTGGTGGCCCACACCAGCTCGCACCCGAGCGCCGCCAGCCGGGGCCCGTGGGCGGGGTCGATCCTGGCCAGCAGCGGGTTCCCGCCGGGCCCGGACCCGGCGGGGGTACGGAAGACCGGGTACCCGCCGGGGAGTTGCTCCCGGGTGGCGCCGAACGGGATGAGCGGGCCGTCGACGTCGAGGAAGAGCAGCGGGGGCTGCGCCGTGCCGGTCATTCCCCCACGGTAGCCGGGCCCGCGGGCGCGCCGCCGCCCGAGGGGGCGGCCCGCTCCACGGGGATCCACAGTTCGGAGTCGGCCTGCGTGCCGTCCTGGGACGGGCGGGTGCGCAGGATCTCCGGGCCGGGCCGGCTCCGGTACGGGTTGGACGGGAACCACTGGGTGAACACGTCGCGCCACAGGTACTGCAGCGCCTGCGGGTACGGCCCGGAGTTCTCGAACACCGCCCAGGTGCCCGCCGGGACGACCAGCACGTCCAGGTCGTCGGGTGCCTCGGCGCCGGTCACCACGGCGTGGTGGTAGTCCAGTTCGACACCTTCCTCGCGGCTGTCGGTGAGGTGCTCGACCACCGAGACGATGCCTTCCGGCTGCTGGTCGGACAGCTCCGCGATGCGCCGGACGGTCTCAGGGTCGATGCTCCTGATGTGTTCGGCGATGGCCGGGTTGACGCCCTCGTGCACGAGCGGGACCCGTGCGCACCTGCCGACCACGTTGAACCCGGCCTTCTCCACGATCCGGTACCGCATGCTGCTACTCCCTTCGACGATGAGACGGAAGGACATCCGGGGCTGGGACCTCAGGGCCGCGCCGGTGCGCCGGGCCTCGCCCGGCCCCACGCCGTGGACGGCCCGGAACGCCCGTGCGAACGCCTCGCCCGAGGTGTAGCCGTAGCTCACCGCGACGTCCAGCAGCGTCCGCCCGCCGGCCAGGACCTCGGCGCCCGCGACGGTCATCCGCCGCCGCCGTACGTACTCCGACAGCGGCATCCCCGCGAGCGCGGAGAACAGCCGCCGGAAGTGGTACTCGGAGGTCATCGCCGTCCGAGCGAGCACCGCCACGTCGATCTCCCCGTCGAGGTGGCGCTCGATGTGGTCCATGGCCTCGTTCAGCCGTTCCAGCACCCGGTCTCTCCTTCCCTTGCGATCACCGACTCTAGGAAGGTGCCACTGTGCCCGACCCGACGATCCGTGCCCGCATCGGTCGGGTCGGCATCGGTCGGGTCGGCATCGAGCGGTTCGGCATCGAGCGGTTCGGGTCGGCCGAGTCGATTCCTCGGCGGCGGATCTGACGGTCTATCATCGCGCCATGGCCTCCGCTGAGCTGATCCGCATCGTGTCCCGTTCCTCCCCGATGGCGCTGGCCCAGGTGGAGCGGGTACGGGCCGAACTCGCCGTGCTGCACCCGGGGATCGCCACCGAGGTGGTGCCCGTCACCACCTCGGGCGACCGCTGGACGGGCGACCTGGCGGCGCTCGGCGGCAAGGGCGCGTTCACCAAGGAGGTGGACGCGGCACTGGTGGCCGGGGAGGCCGACCTCGCCGTGCACTGCCTCAAGGACGTGCCGGCCGACCGCCCGCTGCCCGCCGGGACCGTGTTCGCGGCGTACCTGCGCCGCGACGACATCCGGGACGCCGTCGTCCACCCGGGCGGGCTGACCCTGGACGAACTGCCGGCCGGCGCCCGGATCGGCACCTCCTCGGTCCGCCGGATCGCCCAGCTGGCCGCCTCCCACCCGCACCTGGAGTGCGTGCCGATGCGCGGCAACGCCAACAGCCGGCTGGCCAAGCTGGATGCGGGCGAGGCCGACGCGCTGCTGCTGGCCGTCTCCGGCCTGGAGCGGATCGGCCTGCCCGGCAGGATCAGCGAGATCCTGCCGGTGGACACCATGTGCCCGCCGATCGGCGCGGGCGTCCTCGCCCTGCAGTGCCGCGAGGACGACACCGCCACCATCGACACCGTGGCCGGCCTCGGCGACCGGGACACCTGGCGCGAGGCCACCGCGGAACGGATGTTCCTGCACGTGCTGCAGGGGCACTGCAACTCGCCGATCGCCGGGTACGCCAAGGCCGAGCCGGACGGCCGGCTCTCGCTGCGCGGGCGGGTGTTCTCGCCCGACGGCAAGCGGATCCTGGACGCCCACGAGTGGGCCGGCGCGCTCTCCCCCGAGGACCTCGGGACCGCCACCGCGCTCGCCCTCAAGCGGCAGGGCGCGCAGGAGCTGATCGACGCCATCCCGCACTGACGCCCGCCGGCGGCCCGGCAGCCGTCCGATCGGCCGCCCGCTCTTGACCTCAACCGGACTTCAGTTCCGAGGATGACGGGGTCGAGCGGTTACGAGCGGGCGGAGGCGTCATGCGTGCGGTGTGGTTGAAGGAGTTCGGCGGGCCCGAGGTCCTGGCCGAGGGGGAGGCGCCGACCCCGGTGCCGGGCCCCGGCCAGGTGCTGGTGGAGGTCGCGTACGCGGGCATCACCTTCGTGGAGACGCAGTTCCGGGCCACCGGCCGGGGACCGTTCGCGGCCACGCCGCCGATGATCCCGGGCAACGGCGTCGCCGGGGTGGTCACCGCCACCGGGCCGGGCGTCGACCGGGCCCTGCTCGGCCGGCGGGTCGTCACCGCCACGGGCGGCTCCGGCGGCTACGCCGAGTACGCGGCCGTGCCGGCCGACGGCCTGTACGAGGTACCCGCGGAGCTCGCGCCGGACGAGGCGCTGGCGCTGCTCGCCGACGGCCGTACGGCCGTGCTCCAACTGGGCGCCGCCGCGCCGCGGCCCGGCGAACGGGTCCTGGTGGAGGCGGCCGGCGGGGGCGTCGGCACGCTTCTGGTCCAGCTGGCGCACGCTGCCGGGGCGACCGTGGTCGCGGCGGCCGGCGGTGAGGACAAGCTGCGGCTCGCCCGCCGACTCGGCGCGCACGAGACCGTCGACTACCGCCGTCCCGGCTGGGCGGAGCGGCTCGACGGCGTCGACGTGGTCCTCGACGGGGTCGGCGGCGAGAACGCCCGGGCCGCCTTCGCACTGCTGCGGCCCGGCGGACGGATGGTCAGCTTCGGCCTGGCGAGCGGTGAGTGGAGTGCGATCCCGGACGCGGAGGCCGTCGCCCGGCAGGTCACCCTGCTCCGGCCGCAGCCGACACCCGTCCAGCTGCGACAGGCCACCGCCCACGCGCTCGCCGAGGCGGCGGCGGGCCGGCTGCGCCCGGTCATCGGGCGGCGGCTGCCGCTGGCGCGGGCGGCCGAGGCGCACGCCGCGATCGAGTCGAGGGCGACCGTCGGCAAGACGCTGCTGGAGGTGCGGGTCGGCCCCGGGGCGGTGGCCGGGAACTGAACGGCGGTCACCGGCGGTGCTCACCGGGCGGCCGCCGTGTCCGGCCCCGCCGTGGCCGGCTGCGGCGCGGTGGGTTCCGGTCTGCGGTGGGCGCCGGTGCAGTGGTTCCGGTGCGGTGGGCTCAGGACGCCGCGCTCGGCGGGGGTCGGGCCCGGTCCCGTACGGCGCTGCGGCGGTCGTCGTCCGCCCTGTGACGGTCGTGATCGGCCACGTCGCGGTCAAGTCCTGACACAGTGCGGGGAATCCGGAGGATCCCCGGGGTGGCGGCGGCTCCGTGATCCTCCGGCGTTCGGCACCCGGCCTGGCCCGTCGCCCGGACGACCCCTTATGGTGGCGAAATCGGGCGTGGCGCGGGTGCCACAGTGGACAGCGGGACGTCGCGCGGCGGCGGGCGGGGCGGTGACCGGTAGTGGCGGACGTGACGACGACGCCTGGCGGCGACGAGTGGCGGTCCTTCGGTATCGAGGAGACCGTGGCGCTGCCGAACGGATCCGGCCCTGATGACCCGTCGGCGGAGCGGACCGTGCGCCTGCCGTCCGGCCGGATCCCGCCGCCCCCGCCGACGGCGCCCGCACCGGTCCCCTCCACCGGCTGGACCATGACCATGCCCGCCATCCAGTTGCCGGTGCCGCCGCCCGCCGCGGGCCCGGCCCCGGTGACGGCGCCCGCACCGGCGCCCGGCGCCGGGGTGGAGCCGCAGACCGGCCGTGGTGCGCGCGGCCGGATCCTGGTGATCGAGGGCGGTTACGGCGGCTCGGGCCGCCGGCCGTGGGGCCGCGCCGGTTCCGGGCAGGCCCCGGTGCTGTCAGCGATGCTCGCGGCCGTCCCCCCGCAGATGCTGCTGGTCGCCGACGCCGTCGACGCCGTCCACCTGCCGGGCGCCTGCGACCCGCAGAGCGTGCTGGCCCACCTGCGGGCGGCGGCCCGGCACCAGGGCCCGCTGCTGGTGCACCTCGGTGGCCACCTGGTGGCGGACCGCCGCAGCGGCCAGCTGCACCTGACCCTGCGGGACGGCAAGGCGGGCGAGAGCCTGCCCTGGCAGGCGCTGGCGGGCGAGCTGCGGCACCGGCCGGCGGAGTGGGACACCCTGGTGCTCGCGGACCTGAGCGCCGACCAGGCCGCCATGCCGCAGGTGCAGAGCGCGATCACCCCACTGGTGGACGGCGTCCCGCTGTGGGCCGCGGTCAGCGCGGACCCCGACCAGATCGGCACCTTCACCCGCGCCCTGATCGAGGCGCTGCACGGCGGCCGCCCCGGACTCGAAGCCGTCCTGACGCCCGAACAGGTGCGGCAGCAGGTGCACTCGGTGCTGCGTCCGGACGTCGTCACGATCACCGCGCACGCCCCCGACCGGCCGGTCTTCCGCAACACCGCCCGTCAGATCGGCGGCGGCGCGGGGGCCCAGCCGTACCAGGGCCCGCGGCCCGCCGCCGTGATGCCGAAGGCGGCCCGGCCGGCGGCGCGCCCGACGGTCCGCCAGCCGGAGCCGGGAGCGGACCGGCCGACGGCGGCCGACCAGCGCAGGCGGCCGCGGGTGCCGGTGTCGTTCTTCAAGCCGGACGTTCCGCTGACCCCCCGCCGGATCAACCCGGTGTCGCTGCTCAAGGGCGCCGGGACCGTCGTGCCCGCCGAGGCCACCGAGGCCGCCGGGCCCACGGTGAGGCTGGCGAAGGGCGTTCCGGCCCCGGCCGCGGAGCCGCCGGTGCGGCTCGCCAAGACGCCGGCCGCAGCCGCTGAGCAGCCCGCCGTCGAGCAGCCCGCCGCCGACCAGCCTGCCGTCGAGCAGCCCGGCACCGGGTCGTCCGGCACCGAGCAGTCGAGCACCGAGCGCCGGGCATCGGCCGACCCGTTTGCGGCCTACCGCGAGGAGATCGGCGTGATCGTCCGCAGCGCGGACAACGGCGACCACGACACCGCCACCGGTCTGGCCCGGACCCTGGAGGAACGGGCGGTCGCCGCGTTCGGGCCGGTCGCCCCGGTGGTGCTGCAGGTGCGTCAGGTACGGGCGCACGTCTCCCGGCTGGCGGGCCGTCCGGCCGTCGCCGCGGACCTCTACCGGGAGGTCGCGCTGACCCTGCTGCGCACCGAGGGCCCCGAGCACCCCGAGGCCCAGCAGGCGGCCGCCAACGCGGAGGCGTGCTGGCGGGCGATCGAGAGCCCGGCGGAGGCGATCGGGGTCGCGCCCGACATCATCGAGCTGCGGGCACACCTGCCCGGCCCCGACGGCCGCAAGCTGCGGGCCGCGGAGCGCTACCTGCGGCAGCTGGTCGACGCCAAGGCGGCGGCGGAGCCGCCGCCGGTGCCGGCGGCGGACTGACACAGGCCGCCCGGCCGCTCCCGGGATCACGCCCGGCCGACTCCCACCGGGCACACGGCGTCCTGCCGCCCCCGGCCCCCGGCCGGACGCAACCGCGAACGGCCCGGGTGCGGCTGAGCACGGCGGAGCTTCGCCGGCCCACCCGGCGGGGAGGTGCCCCGGCCCCGGCCTGCGGCCGGAAGGTGCGTGCTCGGACGAAACTGCGAACGGCCCGGGTGCGGCTGAGCACGGCGGAGCTTCGCCGACCCACCCGGCGGGGAGGTGCCCCGGCCCCCGGCCCCCAGCGGGAGTTGCGCGGCTGGACGCAGCCGCGAACAGCCCGGGCGCGGCTGAGCATGGCGGAGCTTCGCCAGCCCACCCGGCCGGGAGGCGCCCCACCCCAGCCTCCTGCCGAGTGGTGCCCCGGCGCCGGCACCGACCCCGGGCCCGGAGGCGCCCCCAGCTGGACGCACCCGCGAATCACTCCCGATCCGGATCAGCAGAGGGCGTTTCGCCGGTCCGCCCGGCCGGGCCCCCCACCGCCACCGTGCCCGTCCGCCCGGCCGGGCTCCCCATCGCCACCGGGCCGGCCCGACGTGGCCGGTCGGACGGGCCCCGAGGGGCGCCGACGGCTGCGCCCCCCGTCCGGCCCGCGCTGGAGGGCGGGGCCGGACGGAGGGCGCTGGGCCGGGCGGGGCGGTCGTGGGTCAGCGGCCCGCGAGCGCGCGCACGAAGCGGTTGGCGTCGATGGTGCCGAGGCCGGAGGCCAGGTCGTAGCCCTTGGCGGCCTGGTAGCCGGTCACGGTGTCCCAGGAGTTGTCACCGGCGGTGACGTCGGTGATGCCGCTCCACTGGGCGGGCAGCCCGGCGAGCGCGTAGAGCCGCCAGTTCAGCTGGCCGAGCCGGTGGCCGGCCAGCTGGTCGGCCAGCGCGACGATGCCCGAGAAGATCGGGGTGGCCTCGCTGGTGCCGCCGGTCAGGTGCCAGCCGACCCGGGTCGGGTCGTAGGACTCGTACGTCCAGGCGGCGCCGTCGACGGCCGCGCTCATGCTGATGTCGGGGGTGCCGCGGTGGTTGCCGGTGACCTTGGCGACGCCGAGCTGGTACCACGGGCGGTCGAAGACACCGGACACGCCGCCGCCGGCCGCCCCGTAGTCGTCGTGCCAGACCTTGTCGGGGGCGGTCCGCTTGCCGTCGTTGTCGAGGGTCAGCTGGGTGCCGCCGATCGAGGTGACCAGCGGGTCGGAGGACGGCCAGGAGTTGACCTTGTACGGGTACAGGTCGCTGCCGTTCTCCATCGCGTCGGTCGCGCCGGCGTCGCCGGAGGCGGCGAGCACGGTGACGTCCTTGGCGGCGGCGGCCTGGAAGGCGTAGCGCAGGTCGGTCAGCGACTTGAAGTTGCCCTTGTCGAAGCCGGGGAAGGTGTTCTCGGTGGCGCCGAAGCTCTGCGAGATCACGTCCGCGCGGCCGGACTTGATCAGTGCCTTCTCGGCGTCCATCATCTCGGGCAGGCCGACCACGCCCTCGGTCTCGGCGACCCCGGTCTCCACCAGCACGATGTGCGCGTCGGGTGCGATGGCGTGCGCGTACTCGACGTCCAGGGTGGTCTCACCGGCCCAGCCGGTGTGGTCCCCGTTGGTCGGGTCGAAGGGCGGGACGTTGCCCCACTTGACCACCTCGACCTGGGTGTCGGGGATGCCCCACTGCTTGTCGAAGACCTCCAGGTCGTGCTGGATGGTCGGGGAACCGAAGGAGTCGACGATGACGATCGTCCGGCCCTTGCCGGTGACGCCGTCGTGGTAGAGCGGCCCGAGGTTGTACGCGGTGCGGTACTGCAGCGGGGAGTAGCAGTGGATCGCCAGCTTCGCCACGCAGTCGGAGGTCGGTATCGGCGCGGCCAGCGCGGCCCGGCTGATGTGGCCGCTGGAGGCGGGCCGGACCTGGACGGTGGCCTGCCCGGCCGCGTGGCCGGCCACGGCGGTCGCGGTCTGCGCGGTGACCGTCGCGCCGGTGAGGGCGGTGGCCCCGACGGCGAACAGCGCCAGGGTGCGCGCGGTGACGGAGCGTCGGGGACCCGCGGTGGCGGGGGTGATGCCCATGGGACTCCTCGGGAGGATGGGAGCCGGCCTCGGCGACCGGCCCCCATATCCCATCGGCAGTCGAGCGGGCCTTCCATAGTCAGAGCGGGGCCGTCCGGGTGGTCTGTGCAGGCCACCGGATCAGGTAAAGAGCGGCCCTGCTCTTGGTAAGGTCCCTGCTCAGGGCATCAGCTGACGATCAATCAGCGTGCGCCGCCGTTCACGTAGAGGGTCTGGCCGCTGACGTACGAGGAGTCCTCGGAGGCCAGGAAGGCGACCACCGAGGCGATCTCCTCGGGCTGCCCGACCCGGCGCAGCGGGGTGCGCTCGGCGACCTGGGCCTGGTGGTCCTCGGGGGAGGCGCCGACCCGCTCGGCGGTGGCGGCGGTCATCGAGGTGGCGATGTAGCCGGGCGCGACCGCGTTGACGTTGATGTTGAACGGGCCGAGCTCGATCGCGAGGGTGGCGGTCAGACCCTGGATGCCGGCCTTGGCGGCGGCGTAGTTGGCCTGGCCGCGGTTGCCGAGGGCGGAGCGCGAGCTGAGCGAGACGATCTTCCCGTACTTCTGCTGCACCATGTACTTCTGCGCCACGTGGCTGCAGTTGTAGGCGCTGGTCAGGTTGACCGTCAGGACGGCGTCCCAGTCGGCCTTGGCCATCTTGAAGAACAGGTTGTCGCGGGTGATCCCGGCGTTGTTGACCAGGATGTGCAGCCCGCCGAGCTCCTCGGCGGCTCGGGCGAAGGCGGCCTCCACCGCGTCGTAGTCGGCCACGTCGCAGCCGTACGCCTTTGCTGTGCCGCCCTTGGCGGTGATCGCGTCCACGGTCTCCTGGGCCCGCTCGGCGCTGAGGTCGACCACGGCCACGGCCGCGCCCTCCTCCGCGAGGCGCCGGGCGGTGGCCGCGCCGATGCCCTGGGCGGCGCCGGTGACCACGGCGACCTTGCCTGCGAAACGTGTCACTGCATTCTCCTTGCTGGGTGAGGGGGGTTCAGGAGGTGTCGGCGGGTCAGGCGTTCTCGACCAGGACGGCGCTGCCCTGGCCGACGCCCACGCACATGGTGGCGAGGCCCCGGCGGGCGCCGGTCCGGCGCATCCGGTGCAGCAGGGTGGTGAGGATCCGGGCGCCCGAGCTGCCCAGCGGGTGGCCGAGTGCGATCGCGCCGCCGGAGGGGTTGACCAGCTCCGGGTCGAAGCCGAGCTCCCGGACGCTGGCGAGTGCCTGGGCGGCGAAGGCCTCGTTGAACTCCGCCTCCTCGACGTCGGCGACCGACCAGCCGAGGCGGCCCAGCACCTTGCGGGTGGCCGGGACCGGGCCGATGCCCATCACGTCCGGGTGGACGCCCATCGAGGCGCCCGCGGCGTACCGGCCGAGCGGCTCCAGCTCCAGCTCGTTCAGGGCCTGTTCGCTGACCAGCAGCAGCGCGGCGGCGCCGTCGTTCATCGGTGAGGCGTTGCCGGCGGTGACGGTGCCGCCCGGCCGGAACGCGGGCTTGAGGGCGGCGAGCTTGGCCAGGGTGGTGTCCTCGCGGATCGATTCGTCCTGGCCCACGGTCACCCCGTCGGGCCGCTCGACCGGCAGGATCTCGGCGTCGAAGTGCCCGTCCTTGCGGGCCGCAGCGGCCCGCTGGTGGCTGCGCAGCGCGAACGCGTCCTGGTCCTCGCGGCTGACGCCGTAGCGGGCGGCGACCTCCTCGGCGGTCTCGCCCATCGACAGGATGCCGTGCAGGTCCTTCATCCGCGGGTTGGTGAGCCGCCAGCCGAGCCGGGTGTCGAAGGTCTCGATCCGGTGCGGCAGCGCCTCGTCGGGGCGGGGCAGGACGAACGGGGCCCGGCTCATCGACTCGCAGCCGCCGGCCACCACGATCTCGGCCTCGCCGGAGCCGATCGCCCGGGCGGCCGTGGTGACGGCCTCCATCCCGGAGGCGCAGAGCCGGTTGAGGGTGGCGCCGGGCACCGAGTCGGGCAGGCCGGCCAGCAGGACGGCCATCCGGGCCAGGTTGCGGTTGTCCTCGCCGGCCTGGTTGGCGGCGCCCCAGTAGACGTCGTCGATCCGGGCCGGGTCGAGCCGCGGCACGTCGGCGAGCAGGCCGCGCAGCACGGCGGCCGACAGGTCGTCGGGGCGGACGGTGGACAGCGCACCGCGCAGCCGCCCGATCGGGGTGCGGCGGGCGGCGGCGAAGTAGACAGGGCGCACTTCTTCGGGCTCCTTATCGGGACTGGACCGGTGGTGGCGGGAGGGATCGGCCCGCCGGGCTCAGAACGCGCTGACGCCGGTGAGGGCCCGGCCGATCAGCAGCTTGTGGATCTGGCTGGTGCCCTCGTACAGGGTCATCACCCGGGCATCGCGCAGCAGCTTGCCGACCGGGTACTCGTCGATGAAGCCGTAGCCGCCGAAGACCTGGAGGGCGTTGTTGGCGGCCCGTACGGCGGCTTCGCTCGCGTACAGCTTGGCGACGGAGGACTCGGTGGCGAACGGCAGGCCGCGGTCGATGTGGTCGGCGACCCGCCAGGTCAGCAGGCGGGCGGCGTCGACGTCCACCGCGATGTCGGAGATCAGCTCCTGGACCAGCTGGTGCCCGGCGATCGGGCGGCCGAACTGCTCGCGCTCCTTGGCGTAGCCGACCGCGGCGTCCAGGCAGGCCCGGGCGATGCCGACGCAGCCGGCGGCGACCGACATCCGGCCCTTGGCCAGTGCGGCCATCGCGACCGAGAAGCCCTTGCCCTCGGCGCCGAGCCGGGCGCTGTCGGGGACCCGTACGGCGTCGAAGGAGAGCTCGGCGGTGGCCTGCCCGCGCAGGCCGAGCTTGCCGTGGACCAGGGTGCGTCCGAAGCCGGGCAGGTCGGTCGGGACCAGGAACGCCGTGACACCGCGGTGGCCCGGTTCGCCGGTGCGGGCGAAGACCAGCGCCACCTCGGCCCAGGTGCCGTTGGTGATGAACATCTTGGCGCCGCTGATCAGCCAGTGGTCGCCGTCGCGGACCGCCCGGGTGGTCAGGTTGGCGGCGTCCGAGCCGGTGCCCGGCTCGGTGAGGGCGAAGCAGCCGAGCGCCTCGCCGGAGGTCAGCCGGGGCAGCCAGTGCCGCTTCTGCTCCTCGGTGCCGTACGCGTTCACCGACTTGGCGACCAGGCCGAGGCTGACCGAGACGATCCCGCGCACCGCCGAGTCGCCGCGTCCGAGCTCCTCCAGCACCAGGCAGTACGAGAGGTGGTCGCCGCCG
The DNA here is from genome assembly GCF_057220535.1 of Kitasatospora sp. NEAU-CNBT7. Taxonomy (NCBI): domain Bacteria; kingdom Bacillati; phylum Actinomycetota; class Actinomycetes; order Kitasatosporales; family Streptomycetaceae; genus Kitasatospora; species Kitasatospora sp. NEAU-CNBT7. The sequence continues at coordinate 59,138 of NZ_JBXQQB010000019.1, forward strand.
CTGCCGCCGTACTCCTCGGGGATGGTCAGGCCGAGGAAGCCGAGCTTCGCCAGCTTGCCGACCACCGCCGGGTCGACCGATTCGGCGCGGTCCCACTCGGCCGCGTACGGGGCGATCTCCCGGTCGGTGAAGGCGGCGGCCAGCTCCCGGACGGCGGTCTGTTCATCGGAGAGTTCCAGGTTCACGGCGGGGGACACCTCGATAAACTAGCGCTGCAAGTTTTATCCGGACTCTAACCCGCCGGGCCCCCGCCGCCAAGGGGCCCTGCCAGAATGTCGACCGCGAGCACCACCGGGCCCGCGCGACCCACCGGACCCACCCGACCGGACCCACCCGACCGGACCCACCCGACGACCGACCCGACCGGAGGAGGCGACCATGGCCCGCCCCCGCACACCCCTGCTCAGCCGCGAGCGCATCGTCACCGCCGCGCTCACCCTGGTCGACGCCGAGGGCCTGGACGCGCTCTCCACCCGCCGGCTCGCCACCGAGCTCTCGGTCAGCGGCCCCTCCCTCTACAACCACTTCGCGACCAAGGACGACCTGCTCGACGCGGTGGTCGACAGCGTGATGGGCGAAGTCGACCTGTCGATGTTCTCGGCCGCCGCCGACTGGCGCACTGCGCTGCGCGACTGGGCCCGCTCCTACCGCGCGGCGCTCGCCGCCCACCCGCACATCGTCCCCGTGCTCGCGCAGGGCCCCGGCCGCCGGCCCAACGCGCTGCGGCTGGCCGACGCCGTCTTCGGCTGCCTGGTGCGGGCCGGCTGGCCGCGCGGCCAGGCGACCAGGATCGGCGCACTGATGCGGTACTTCATCACCGGCTCCGCACTCGGCTCGTTCGCGGCCGGCTTCCCCGAGGACGCCCAGCTGTACGCCGCGGACTACCCGCACCTGGGCGAGGCCCACCTGCTGGCGGAACACCAGCGGCGGATCGACGAGGGAGCCTTCGAGACCGGCCTGCAAGCCCTGCTGGACGGCCTCGGACTACGCTTCGAGCGGCTCGCCGCCGAGGCCCGCACCGGTACCCCGGGTGCCGGGACCGCCGCTGCCGGTACCGCCGCCGACTGACGCCAGCGCCGCCCGCACCTCCGAGGCCGGATCGCCCGCGTGGTAGATCCGCTCGCTGGGCTCGATCCCGTCGAGGAACTCCTGGTACCGCACCGCGTACGAGAGGTGCACCAGCGGCTCGGCCGCCACCAGCGCCCCCGCCGGGTCGCTCCCCGGCAGCAGCTCCGACCAGGCCCGCACCCAGGCGTCCCGGACCTCGGCCCATCGCGCGGGCGGCAGGAAGTCCCGGGGCCGCAGCCCGTCGACCGCCGGGTGGCCGAGATGCGCGTCGGAGAAGTCGACGGCCACCGTGCGCCGCCCGTCGAAACGCCAGTTGCCGGGGTGGAAGTCCCCGTGCACGACCGTCACCGGCAGCCCGCAGGCCGCCAGCCGGGCCGTCAGCGCGGGCAGTCCGTCCGCCAGGCGGTACGCCGCCGCCAGCTCCCCGGCGCCCAGCTCGTTCACCGCCCCGGAGTCGAGCAGCGCCCGGAACCGTCCCGCCAGCGCCCCGGGCGAGCGGTCGGGCAACCCCGGTACGGCGGGGCCGCCGGCCAGCCTCGCCTGGGCCGCCGCCCACCGCCCGACCACGGCGAGCACCGCGTCGTCGGGCACTCCCCAGCAGTCCTCGCCGGGGACGTGGTCCAGCAGCATCCGCCGTCCGTCGGCCGCCAGCACCGCCGGTACCAGCCCGGGATCGACCGCGGCGAAGGCGCCGATCACCTCGGCCTCCGCCACCGCGAACCGGGGCGTCGTCTTCAGCCACACCGGCCCGGCCGCGGTGGGGAGCCGGATCAGCCCGGACAGGTTCCAGCTCTTCACCTGCCGCACGGGCCCCGCCACCGGCCGTCCCAGCCGGGTCAGTTCCCGCCCGGCCCAGTCCAGCGCCGCGCGCAGCCCGTCCGCGGTGGCCCACTCGGCCCGCAGCGGGTCCTCGTCCAACCGCTCCCCGTCGTCCGGGCCCGGCACCTGTGCGGGCCGCCGCAGCGCCTCCGCGTGGTAGGTGACCAGGCCGCCCCTGGCGTCCTCGCCGCCGACCACCGAGTGCAGCCGCAACACCAGTGCCGGCACCCCGAGCACGCTCTCCAGCCGCTCCGCCACCGGGCCGACCTCGGCCCACCACGGGGACTCCACCGGGAACGGCCCGACCGTCCCCAACCGCTCGCCCTGCCAGGTCACCAGCACCTTCACGGTGCGCCCCGCCGTCTCAGCCACCCGGGCATTGTCCGGTCCCGCCGGCCGGCGGTCCACCGCATTACCGGCCGTGCCGGCAGCCGTGCTGGTGGCTTCCCCCGCCGCCGTTCCCGACCGACCCGCCGCGTGCCCGGCCGGCCTACCAGGCGGGCCGGGTGACGAAGGCCGGGCGCTGCTCCGGGTCCACCGGGTCGTAGTAGCGGTGGTACACCGGCGTGAGTCCGCCCGAGACGGGTGGCACGATCCAGCTCCAGTCCGCCGGGGTCGGCCGGCCGAGCCGCTGCTCCTGGGCGATGTGCTTGAGGAAGCGCACCGACTCGGTGTGGTGGTCGGCGATGGTCACCCCGGCCTCCTGGAAGGAGTGCAGCACCGCCAGGTTGAGTTCGACCAGCGCCCGGTCCCGCCAGAGCGTCCGCTCGTTGCCGGTGTCGAGGCCGAGCCGCCCGGCGACCGTCGCCAGCATGTCGTACCGGTCGGCGTCGGCGAGGTTGCGGGCGCCGATCTCGGTGCCCATGTACCAGCCGTTGAAGGGTGCGGCCGGGTAGCGGACCCCGCCGATCTCGAGTGCCATGTCGCTGATCGCCGGCACGGTGTACCACCGCAGGCCGAGCTCGGCGAACCAGCCGTGCTCGGGGTGGCTCAGCCGAACCTCCGACACGGCGTCGTCGGGCAGCTCGTACCAGTGCGGTGCGTCGGCCGGACCCTGCTGGATCAGCAACGGCAGCACGTCGAACCGTCCCTCGCCGCCCTTCCACCCCAACCGCAGCGCCAGATCGGCGGGTTCGGTGCCGGCCGGATCGCCGAGCAGTCCGCCGTCCGGGAGCCGGTGGCCCGCGTAGCGCACCAGCTGCTGGTTGAGGATCCGCGGCGCCGGGCGGTCCGGCCGGTCGGGCGCGAAGACGGAGATCACCGGCCGGATCCGCCCGCCGTTGGCGGCCGTCCGCAGGTGCTCGAAGCACTGCTCGGCCATCTCGTCCGGCGCGGTGACGTGCCGCAGGTCGCGGACGACCAGGCTGCGCCAGTAGAGCCGCCCGATGCAGCGGGCCGAGTTCCGCCAGGCGACCCGGGCCCCGAACGCCAGCTCCTCGGCGGTGTGGGTGTAGCTCCCGGTGCGGTCGATCTCGTCCAGCACCTGACGGATCCTCGGGCCGGGGCCCACGGCACCGGGCCGCTCGTGGTGGAACTGCCGGATGAACGCCTCGGCCTGCGCGGCCGGCTCGGCCCGTACGGCCTGCCGGTCGTGCGCACCCGATGCGGTCCCCGGATGTCCTGCGGCCGGTCCGGACGGGCCCGGAACCCCGGGTACCGGTACGGGACGCGGCTCCGGGCCGAGGTGGGTGCCGTACCCGGCCGGTGCGCCGTGCCCGGGGTGGGCGTAGGGGCAGACGGTGGCCTGGCCGGGCTTGCGAGGACGAAGCCGACTGAAGATCAAGAGCACATCCCTCCTGCCCCCATGGCTACCGGATGCGCGTTCCTGCCCGCAGCGAGTGGGCGATTCGGGCCCCGCGCCGATCGCGACGGCGCTATGGTGCGGTGCCGAGGGGCGCCCGCCCGGACAGCCGTCCGGCAGACGCCCCCGCGGGACCGCCGGCCCCCGGCCGCCGACAGGCGTGGCGGCCGGGCCGGCTCAGCCCATGTCCTCCAGCCGGACGCCCTTGGTCTCCTTCACGTACCGGGCCACGAAGAAGGCCGAACCCAGCGCGAACGCCGCGTAGATCGCGTACGTGGCCGACAGGTTCCACCGGGACAGCGACGGGAAGCTCACCGTGATCGCCCAGTTGGCGACCCACTGGACGGAGGCGGCGAGCGACAGGGCGGCCGCCCGGATCCGGTTCGGGAACATCTCGCCCAGCATCACCCAGACCACCACGCCCCAGGACATCGCGAAGAACAGCACGAACGCGTTGGCCGCCACCAGCGCGACCGTGCCCTGCAGATCGGGGACCGAGACGTCGTCCCCGCTGCCGGTGGCGTAGCTGAACGCCCAGGCGGCGGTCGCCAGCGAGAGCGCCATGCCGGCCGAGCCGATCAGCGCCAGCGGCTTGCGGCCGATCCGGTCGACCAGCAGGATCGCGACCACGGTGCCGACGATGTTGATGACCGAGCTGGAGAAGCTGATCAGCAGCGAGCTGCTCTGGTCCACGCCGACCGACTGCCAGAGGATCGACGAGTAGTAGAAGATCACGTTGATGCCCACCAGCTGCTGGAACACCGACAGCCCGATACCGGCCCAGACGACCGGCAGCAGGCCGAACCGCCCGCCGAGCAGGTCCCGCAGGCGCGGCTGGTGGTCGGAGGCGATCAGCGTGCGGATCTCCTCGATCCGGGCGTCGGTGTCGGCCGCGTCGCCCTCGATCTCGCGGAGCACCGAACGGGCCTCCTCGGTACGGCCGGCGGCGATCAGGAACCGCGGCGACTCCGGGATCAGCGCGGCCATGACGAAGTAGACGACGGCGGGTACCACGCAGATGCCGAGCATCCACTGCCAGGCCTCCAGGCCCAGCAGCTGCCCGCGGGTGTCGCCGTCGGCGGCCCGGGCGAGCAGCCAGTTGACCAGCTGGGAGACGGCGATGCCGAGGACGATCGCCGCCTGCTGGAAGGAGGCCAGCCGGCCGCGGTAGCGGGTCGGCGCGACCTCGGCGATGTAGGTCGGCGCGATCACCGAGGCGATGCCGATCGCCGCTCCGCCCAGCACCCGCCAGCAGGCCAGGTCCCAGGCGGCGAAGGGCAGCATCGAGCCGACCGCGCTCACCCCGAACAGGACGGCCGACACCTTCATCACCCGGATCCGGCCGTACCGGTCGGCGAACCGCCCGGCCAGTGCCGCGCCCAGTGCCGACCCGAGCAGGGCCGAGGAGACGATCAGCCCGGTCACGCCGTCCCCGACGGCGAACCGGCCCTGGATGCCGGAGACGGCACCGTTGATCACCGAGCTGTCATAGCCGAACAGGAAGCCGCCGAGGGCGGCGGCCGCGGTGATGAAGACGACGAAGCCGAGCCGGTCGGCCGACCGGGTCTCCGGCTGCACAGCCGTGGGTAGGGCGCTCACGATTCGACTCCCGAGTACTCAACATTGAGCTTTCCGCCCGAGAGCGTAGCCGCAATCGTTCAAGTCATGCACTCAGGATCCCGATTTGTCCGGTCAACGCCCGATGGCGTCCGTTCAAATAATGAACGAACGCCATCGGGGGTCGAGCTGCTCGCGTCAGCTCGGCACCGCCAGCGACAGCCCGAACCGGCCCTGCTCGTCGGTCCACCACTCGGCCAGCCGCAGCCCGGCCGCCGTCAGCTCGTCCGCGATCCTGGTGCGGCGGAACTTCGCGGACACCTCGGTCCTCAGCTCCTCGCCCTCCTCGAAGTGCACCGGCAGGTCGAGCGCCCGGATCTTGACCGTCTGGGCCCGGGTCGAGCGCAGCCGCATCTCGATCCACTCCTGCTTCGGGTCCCAGACCGCCACGTGCTCGAACAGGTCCGGGTCGAAGTCCGCGTCCAGCTCCCGGTCCAGCACGGACAGCACGTTCTTGTTGAACTCCGCCGTCACGCCCGCCGCGTCGTCGTACGCCGCGACCAGCACCCCGGGATCCTTCACCAGGTCGGTGCCCAGCAGCAGCGCGTCACCCGGCTTGAGCAGCCGGCGCAGCCCGGCCAGGAACTCGCCCCGCTCCTGCGGCAGCAGGTTCCCCAGCGTCCCGCCGAGGAACGCCAGCAGCTTCGGGCCCTCACCGGCCGGCATGCCCAGCCCGTGGGTGAAGTCCGACAGCACCGCCCGCACCGCCAGCCCCGGGTACTCGCGGGTCAGCCCGCGCCCGGCGGCGTCCAGCGCGCTCTCACTGACGTCCACCGGCACGTACGTCTCCAGCGTGCCGAGCTCCTGCAGGGCGTCCAGCAGCAGCCGGGTCTTCTCCGACGAGCCGGACCCCAGCTCCACCAGCGTCCTGGCCCGGGTGATCGCGGCGATCTCACGGGCCCGGCTGGTCAGGATCTCCCGCTCCGCCCGGGTCGGGTAGTACTCCGGCAGCCGGGTGATCTCCTCGAACAGGTCACTGCCCCGGGCGTCGTAGAACCACTTCGGCGGCAGGGTCTTGGGACTCGCGGTCAGACCGTGCTGCACGTCGTGGCGTAGCGCGTGGCTGAAGTGGTCGGCGGGCAGGAGCCGGGTCAGGTGGTAGGAGCTCACGGCTGTTCGTCCTCTCGGAAGTCGTTCAACACTCGTCTCAACACTCGTCACTCGTCATCCGCTTCGCACCGGGACGGCCGCGGCGGCCGTCCCGTCGGGCCGTGGTCGCCCGGTCCGCGTGGCGGGCGCGCCGTCAACCCGGCTGGATCGGGAACACGTTGACCCCCGAGGCGTCGGCCGTCAGCAGGGAGTGGTCGGGCACCGCCGTCCAGCCCGGACCGTCGTCGCCCGGCTCGGAGGCGACCAGCACACCCTCCCCGGCGCGCCCGGCGCGGTGGAACAGCGTGTCCCCCCAGGCCGTGGCGGCGATCGAGACCCCGTCCGTCAGCAGCAGATTGAGCCGGGCGTCGGGGCCGTACCCGGCCAGCGTCCGCACCGTCCCGGCCAGCGCCTCACCGGGCGGCGCCCCGGCCCGCAGCCGGTGCAGCACCAGCGCCCACACCAGTGCCGAGTCGCTGCGGGCCTCCAGCGCCAGCAGTTCCGCCGGCGGCAGAGCGGCGGCGGCCTTGTCGTACCGCTCGGGCCAGCCGGGCAGCGCGCCGTTGTGGCTGAACAGCCAGCGCCCCGCCCCGAACGGCGCCGCCGCCGCCTCCCCGGCCGCGCACCCCGGGGTGGCCGAGCGGACGGCGGCCAGCAGCGCCCGGGTGCGGACCACCCGGGCCAGGTCCTCGAAGGACGGGTCGGCCCAGATCGGCCCGGTCCGCCGGTACCGGGCGGGGACCTCGTCGCCGTCCGCGTACCAGCCGACCCCGAAGCCGTCCACGTTCACCGTGCCGTACCGCTGCGACCGGGGCGCCCAGGACTGGTGGTACAGCCCGAACGGCGGCTCCACCACGAGCTCCCGGATCGGCACCGCGGGCCCCAGATAGGCGAGATGGCGGCACATCAGTCGCCCTCCACCGAACAGGCGGTACGGAACCCGGAGAAGATCTGGCGGCGGATCGGATAGTCCCAGTTGCGGAACGTGCCGCGGCAGGCGACCGGCGCCACCGCGAACGAACCGCCGCGCAGCACCTTGTACTCCGGCCCGAAGAACACCTCCGAGTACTCCCGGTACGGCCAGGCCCGGAAGCCCGGGTACGGCAGGAAGTCACTGGCCGTCCACTCCCACACGTCACCCATCAACTGCCGGGCGCCGAAGGCGGACGCGCCGTCGGGGTAGCTGCCGACCGGGGCGGGCTGGAGGTGCCGCTGGCCGAGGTTGGCGTGCTCGGGGCCCGGAGCGGCGTCACCCCACGGGAAGCGCCGGGAGCGGCCGCTCACCGGGTCGAACCTGGCCGCCTTCTCCCACTCCGCCTCGGTCGGCAGCCTGCGCCCGGCCCACCGCGCGTACGCGTCCGCCTCGTACCAGCTGACGTGCAGCACCGGCTCCTGCGGCGGTACCGGCTCCACCACGCCGAACCGGCGGCGCAGCCACTGGCCGCCCTCCTCGGTCCAGAACAGCGGCGCGACCAGCCCGGCCTGCAGGCGGTGCTTCCAGCCCTCGGGGGTCCACCAGCGGGGCTCGTCGTAGCCGCCGTCCGCGATGAACCGCTGGTAGGCGGCGTTGCTCACCGGCGTGGTGTCCAGCCGGAAGGCGGGCAACTCCACCTGGTGCGCCGGGCGTTCGTTGTCCAGCGCCCACGGCTCGGTGTCGGTCCCCATGGTGAACGGCCCGGCCGGCACCAGGACCTCGGGCGGCAACCGGTCGGCACCCACGGGGGCGGGCGGCGGGGGAGAGGTCAGCGCGACGGGGCCGCGCCGCAGCTGGTGGGTGATCAACATCGTCTCGTCGTGCTGCTGCTCGTGCTGCGCGATCAGCCCGAACGCGAACCCGTCCGTGAGCAGCCGGGTGCCCTCCAACGGGCTGGCCTCCAGCAGGTCGAGCACCCGGCCGCGGACCTCGTGCGCATAGGCACGGGCCTCGGCGGGCGGCAGCAGCGGCAGGGTGGGGCGCTCGGAACGCGGGTGCTCGAACGCGTCGTACAACGGGTCGATCTCCGGATGCATCGGGTCGCGGCCGGCGACGTTCCGCAGCAGCCACAACTCCTCCTGGTTCCCGATGTGGGCCAGGTCCCAGACCAGCGGCGACATGAGCGGCGAGTGCTGGGCGGTCAGGTCGTGGTCCTCGACGCAGTCGGTCAGCCGCGCGGTGCGCTCGCGCGCGGCGATCAGCTCACCGGCGATCAGCTCCCGCAGCGCGGCGGTGCCGGGTGCGGTGCTTCCGGGCGCGGTGGTGCCGGGTGCGGTGGGTGCGGTGGTGCCGGGTGCGCCGGGCGGTGTGGCGGCGCCGGGGCGTGCGGCGGTGCCGGGGCGTGCGGCGGTGCCGGGGGTCGGCTCGGGCCGGTCGGTGTTCAGCACGGTGCGGCCTCCTCGGGTACGGGGCGGGCGCCCGCTCGCAGGGTGTCCAACTGGTCGTCGGCGGGGCAGCGGCCGCGCGCCGGGTAGCGCTCGGCGAAGGCGGTGAGCCTGTCGCGCAGCAGGTCGGCGCCGTCGGCGCTCGCTGCTAGGTCGGCGCCCGCTGCGTGGTCGGCGCGGGCGGCGCGGTCCGAGCGGTCCGAGCGGTCCGCGCGGGCGGAGGCCGTGCGGAGGGATGCGGCCCGGCCGAGCGCCTGCTCGGCGGCGCCGAAGCAGGCGAGAGCGGCGCGCCGCAGTTCGGGGTCGGACATCCCCAGCACCGCCGCGCGCTGCCACAGGGCATTGCGCGGGGCGTTCACGGTGAAGTCGACATTCGCGCGGGTGCGACCATTCACGTAGGCGTGAGCGTTCGCGGGGCGGTGGCCGTTCACGGCGTGGTGAGCGTTCGCGCTCCCGTCACCGTTCACGTTTGCGGTCATGTGATCGTTCACGTCAGCGCGATCGCTCGCACTCGCGCCAGCGTTCACGCCATCGCCACTATTCACGCCACCGCTACCGTTCACGCGCGCGCCACCGTTCGCACCCGCGCCATCGTTCGCACCCGCGCTCCCGTTCACGCTTGCGTGACCGCTCACGCCAGCGCCACCGCTGCCGTTCACGCCACCGCTCGCGCCGCCGCTCACATTCGCGTTCGCGTGAATGCTCGCGCCGTCCACCGAGTACAGCCGCTCCAACGCCGCGAACGCCGCGTCGGCCGCCACCGGGTCGTCCAGCAGTGCGCTGACCAGCGCCAGCGGCGTCAGCCAGCCGTCGCCGGGCTGCGCGTCGAGCATCCGCAGCTCCAGGTGGCCGCGCGGGCGGACCGGCGGGAAGAGCGTGGTGCGGTGGTAGTCCAGGTCGGCCAGGGTGGCGGGACGGTCGCCCGCGCCGCGCAGCCAGTCCCGGAAAGTCATCCCGGTGGGCGCCGTCCACGGCTGGCCGTCCGGGCGCTGGACGCACAGGACCTTGGCGTCCAGCACGTACCGGGCCCACGCTTCCCGCGGGTCGCCCCCGGGCGGCGGGGCCAGGGTGCGGCTCGGGTCCATCCGCGACCACACCATCTGCCGGGTCGAGCGGTAGCCGGTCGGCCGGCCGTCCAGGAGCGGCGAGTTGGCGAACGCCGCCACCAGGACCGGCCCCAGCAGGTGCACCAGCCGCCAGCGCTCCGCCAGCGACTGCGCTCCGCGCTCGGTGCCCGCGTCGACGCTGACCTGGACCGATGCAGTGCCGCACATCATGATCCGGCCCCACGGCCCGGCCCGGTCGAAGTACTTCTCCATCGCCACGTACCGGGGGTGGGTGAGCTGCATCCGGCGCTCGCGGGCCAGTGGGTCGGTACCGCTGCCGGTGAGACACAGCCCCTGGGTGGCGTACGCCGCCCGCAGGGCCGCCTGGTCGCGGAGCAGATCGACGGCGCATCGGCCGGGGTCCTCGGCGGGGAGGGAGCTGAGCTCGACCTGGCCGCCGGGTTCGTGCGTGAGGGTGGCGCCCGCGGGAAGCAGCGGGCCGTCGGGGTGGTCGGGCAGCGCCGCCACCGCGGCGGCCGCCCGGGCCGGATCGACCGGGACGTCCGGACATCGGGAGTCATGGACGAACCACTCGGTCTCGACCCCGATCAGCCGGGGCGGCCCGATTTTGAAGCAGATCCCGGCCAGGTGTTCCTCGGCCGAGGCTTCGGTCAGCGGGGTCACGCTGGGTGGCGGTTCTTGCTGTGCTGTTGCCGGGTGGGGGCGTACAGGTATCACCGGACTCACCATCCTCGGTTCGCGGTATGCGGCCCGGTTGTTCCTGCTCAGTCTGCAACGGGGCAAACATCGCCGCCGCTCAGAGTCTGTTTTCGCAGGTCAGATGGGTGAGTGCGGTGTGCAGGCGGGCCAGCGGGAGCGCGTAGTTGAGCCGGAGGAAGCCGCGGCCGCCCGGGCCGAAGTCGGATCCGTCCGCCAGTTCGACGTCACGTTCGGTGAGGATCGCTGCCCTGGCGTGTTCTCCCGCAAGGCCCGGCAGCCCGGCTTTCCGGGCCACGGCGGCGGCGTCCAGCCACAGCAGGTACGAAGCCTGCGGCCGCGCCACCACCGCGTCGCCGAGCGCCTCCACCGCCAGATCGCGGGCCGCGGCGAGGTGGGCGAGCAGCCCGTCCAGCCACGCCCCGCCCTCGCTGAACGCGGCTCGCTGGACCAGCTGTTCCAGCAGACCGCCCTCCCAGAACCCGTACCCGGCCATCACCGCCGTCAGCCGCTCGCGCAGCGCGGCGGCCGGCACCAGCGCGAAGCAGCTCGGGATGCCGGAGGTGTTGAACGTCTTGCCGACCGAGTTGAGGGTGACGGTGTGCCGCACCGTACTGCTGGCGCTGGCGCTGCCGCCGCTGCCGCCTCCCGTACCCGGGAGGGCCACCGCGACCGGGTGCCGGGCGTCCGCGTCGGGGTGCAGCAGATCGCCGTGGACCTCGTCCGACAGCAGCAACCCGCCGCACTCCTCGGCCAGTTCGGCGAGGGCACGGATCTCCTGGGCCCGCCATGGCCGGCCCGACGGATTGTGCGGGCTGCTCACCATCACCACGCCCGGCCGCAGCTCGGCGAACTCCTCCACCGGCAGGCGGTAGCCGTCCTCGTCCCGGGCCAGCGGAACCTCGCGGTACGGCAGTCCGGCCGCCCGGCAGACCGGGCCGAACCCGCCCCACTCCGGGGTGCCGAACACCACCGGCCCCCGCGGCTGCGCCGCCTCCAGCAGCAGCCGCACGGCCGTCCGGGGGCCGAAGGGCAGCAGCATCACCCAGTCCGGGTCGACCGTGACCCCGTGCCGGCGGCGGTACCAGTCGGCCACCAGCTCTCGGCCGTCCCGCTCGCACACCGTGTACCCGAACGCCGGGTGCCCGGCTCTGGCGGCCAGTGCCGCGCCGATCGCGGGCGGGCCGGGCAGGTCCATGTCCGCCAGACCCAGCGCGATCCGCCCGGCTCCGGCCCTGGCCCATTTGCTGCTGCCCGTCCCGGTGCGGTCGAACGCCTCGAACACGCCTGCTCCTCCCGGTACCCACCTGGGCACGGCGGGCCCGCGGCCCACGGTACTGGGGCATACCCGGCCCGGACCGTACGCACCCGCCGCACCCGCGTACCGTACCCGCGAGCACCGCGCCGTGCCCCCGGGTACCCCCCAAGCGCACCCCGGCCTCGGATCCGGCCTCCGATCCGTGGACGGCCGCGACGTGGGCCCGGCCCAGCCGCGTACCCTGCGCGCCGGGACGGGGCCACCCGCCATGGGCCCACCCGGAACGGGGCCGTGGACCGCCCACCGCCGGAGAGGAATGAGACTCGGATGACCACGACGGAGGACCTGAACGGCGTCACGGGAGCGGGAGCGGGAGCGGGAGCGGGAACGGGCACGGGCACGGGAACCGGACCGGGCGCGGGCGCGGGTGCGGGTGCGGGCGGGGAGCGGGCCGCCGCCGGTGAGGAGGTGACGCTGTTCGTCGCCCGGCGGGTCGATCCCGGGTTCGAGGAGGCCTTCGAGGTGTGGGCGCGGGGCATTCTCGCGGCTGCGGCCGATCACCCGGGCAATCTGGGGACCGGACTGCTCCGCCCGGCCGGGGCCGAGGATCCCTGGCATCTGTTGCTGCACTTCCGTGATGCCGCGGCGTTCACCGACTGGCAGGCGTCCCCGGCCCGGGCGGCATGCTTCGCCCGGGCGGACGGTCACCATGTGGAGGTGGCGCGTCGCGAACTCCACGGCATGGAGGGCTGGTTCGCCACCACGTCGGTGGGCGCGCGGCGCAACCCGCCCGCCCGCTGGAAGATGATGGTGGCCTCCACCGTGGCCATCGCCCCGCTCACCGTCACCGCCAATCTGGTGCTGACACCGCACCTTTCGGGCCTGCCGGTGGTCGCCCGTACCCTGCTGCTGGCACCCGTGATCAGCGCACTGATGACCTACCTCGCACTGCCGGCGGTCACCCGTCTGCTCCGCCGCTGGCTGTTCCCCTCCTGAACGGCCCTGCGGTCCTGGTGTGTTGACTCCTGGGTGCAGTGGTTCGTGGTGCGCCGGTCCACAGTCGCGGCCGGCTCGGCCCGCTGCCGGGCGCGGCGCCCCGGCGGGCGGCTGACCGGCCGGGGACCGGTCGGTGGGCGGCGGTTCGGCGGGATGGGCCTCGGGCAGTCGCGATGCTGGTCGACGGCCTCGGCCCGGTCGTTGATCGCCCGGACGGGCCGCCCCAGGACGTAGTCCCCGCAGTCCACGCAGTACCCCATGGTCAGCAGGACGGGGGCCTCCCCGGCGGCCGGGGTGGTCGTTCCCGCCGTGCGGGCGGCGTCCGCCGGGCCCGTCGCACCGGCGGTGCTGGTCTCCTCGGGCATGTCACTCCCTTCCATCGCGGCGGCCTCCTTGGCCACGGCGTTCTCCTGAGCCGCGGGGCCGCCCCTCGTCCACGTAGCGGCGGGCGCGGATCCACTGCTGGGCGCTGCTTCGCAGCGGGTACCGCTCGAGTTCGCCGCCGGTCTCCACCCAGGCGCCGCCGTCGTGGAGGTCGCGGATGCCCCACATCAGCCGGCCGGCGGTGTCGGGCGGCAGACGGTCCACCAGGTACCGGTCGGGTTCCCAGCGCGGTGCCGTCACGGGGTGACGCCCGGTCGGATGTCCGTCGGGGGCGGGCGGAGTCGGGTTCTGCTCACGGATCCTCCTGGATCTCGGCCCAGATCTGGGTCAGTCCTGCGGCGTCGGTCGCGCCCCAGCGTTCGGCCACCGTGATGGCCTTGAGGATGTCGGCCCAGCGATCCGGGCCGCAGTCGGTGGGGACCGATGCGGTGATCCGCAGGCCGGTGGCGGTCGGGTGCGCGTGGGCCAGCTCGCCGGTGGCCTGCTCGATGGCGCTCCGAAGAGCGGCCGCGCGCACACTGATCTGCACCGATCTCCCCTATGAGTACGGTTGAACCGTATCGATAGAGTATCCCGACTCGCGCTACCGTGTCATCCAGGCCACACCGATGCAGTAGAGAGGACGCCGTGACGGACACCCCGCCGTACCTCCGCATCGCGGACGAGCTGCGCGCCCGGATCCTGGACGGCGGTGTCGTCGCGGGCGAGCGCCTGCCGTCGATCAGTGAACTGGCCGAGGAGTTCAACTACTCGGGAGGCGTTGCGCAGCGCGCCTACGGGATTCTGATCGAGGAGAACCTCGTCGTCGCGCGGCCCGGTGCGGGCTACTTCGTCCAGTCGCAGGAGGCGCCGCAGGTGCTGGTGCGGCATCAGCGCGTACGCCCCGGTCAGGGATCACCCGTTCGAGTGATGCTGGCGGAGCAAGGGGTGGACGCCTCGCGCCGTTCCGAGTCCGCGACGGCGAGGGCGGACGCGGCGGTCGCCGAGCGGCTCGGCGTCGCGGCCGGCGAGCCGGTGGTCCACACCGCGTACGTGCACCTGGCCGACGGGGTGCCGGTCCAGCTGACGGACTCCTGGGAGCCGATGGCCGTGACCGGCAACAGCCTGATCGTCCTTCCCGAGGCCGGGCCGCACGGCGGCATCGGTGTCGCCGACCGGATGGCCGTCATCGGCATCGAGGTCGGCCTTCCGGTCGAACGGGTGAGTGCCCGTCAGGCGACCCGGCAGGAGGCCCAGCGGCTCGGCGTCCAGCCGGGCGCGGTGGTGCTGGCCGTCCAGCGCACCCACTACGACCGCGCCACCGGCCGCCCGGTGGAGACGGCGGACATCGTCCTGCTGGGCTCCCGCTGGATCGCGGAGTACGGCACCCGGCCGGAGCCCGGCACGCCCTGACCGGATGTGCGGCCCGACCCCCACCGGCACCGCCGGCTGACCGGCCTGCCCGGCCCCTGGCCCCCCACCCGGGCCCGGCCCCGCGCCGCGCGGGCCGGGCCCGCGGCCGTCCGCCCGGCGCAGCCCCTACGCGGAGAGCCGCCGCTCCAGCGGGGTCCGGAAGCGCGGGGTGACCCGGGTGTCGCCGATCCAGCCGCGCAGCCGTTCCGCCTCCGCCTCGAGGGCGTCGCGGGCCGCCCGGTCGACGGGGCCGAGCAGTTCCCAGGCGATCGAGCCGTCCGCGCGCTGGGCCCAGCCGCCGACGATCCGGCCGTTCCACCACACGGTGGGGCCGATGTTTCCGGAGCGGTCGAAGAGTTCGGTCCGGTGCTCGTCGGGCAGGAACCAGTGGCGGTAGCGGGTGCCCATCGGCGCGGGGTCGAGCGCGGGGAGCAGCGCCACCCAGGGTTCGGGTTCGGGGACCGGGTCGAGGTCGTCGGGCAGGACGAAGCCCTCGCCGTCCGAGGGACCGTCCGAGAGGTCGACCGGGACGGCTCCGCAGCCGGTGAGTGCCGTGCGGACCTCCCGCAGTCCCCAGCCGGTCCACC
Source organism: Kitasatospora sp. NEAU-CNBT7 (assembly GCF_057220535.1). Taxonomy (NCBI): domain Bacteria; kingdom Bacillati; phylum Actinomycetota; class Actinomycetes; order Kitasatosporales; family Streptomycetaceae; genus Kitasatospora; species Kitasatospora sp. NEAU-CNBT7. The sequence goes on from NZ_JBXQQB010000019.1 coordinate 74,270, forward strand.
AGCGCAGGTCCTCGGCGGTGGCGGGGCCGTAGGCGGCGAGCCAGCGGGCGGTGAGGTCGCGCTGGGCGTCGGCGGTCGGCTGCTGCGGGTAGGGCCGGTGGGTCGCCCACCGGTGCTGGCTGCTGGTCCAACTTCCCACCGGGCGGCGGCGGATGATGGATCCTTCCATGCCGAGCACCCGCAGCATCCGGGTGCCGATGGTCTGGACGGCCTGGTACGGCTTTCCGACGGCGACCGCGATCTCCTCGCGCATCCTCGGTACCAGGGCGCCGAGTTGGGCGCCGGTGGCCTCGCCGGCGCGGTCCAGTGCGGCCAGCGCCTCGTGTTCGGTGTCGGCGAGCCAGTCCTGGTCGAAGCCGCCGTCGGCGGCGAAGGCGGTGAACCCGCGCCGTTCGCGCTCGGCGACCTTGCGGGTGGTGGACGCCTGCACGACGGGGGCGAGGGCGGCCGGGACCACGAACAGGGTGTGCCGCATGCCGTGCATCCGCACCAGGGTGCCGTCCTCGTACAGGGCGCGTTCGAGCGGGGGGACCGGGTCGGGTGCGGTCCGGCCGGGGCCCGGTGCCGGGCCGAGCCGGGCGGCGGTCGAGAGGAAGACGGTGGCCGGGTCGGTGGCGTGCAGGGCGACCACGGCGTCCGCGACCTGTTCCGGGGTGGCGGCGCGGTGCGCGGGTGCCAGGAGTTGGCGTACGGCGAGCCGGGCGCGGCGCTGGTGGTCGTCGATGCGGGGGCGGGTGGTCATCCGGGCCTCCGGGCTGGGGGTGCGGGCCGGGCCGTCGGGCCGGTGGCGGGGGTCCAGTGTGCCCGGTCAGGCGCCGGACAGCACGAAGGCCGAGTTGACCAGTGCGACATGGGTGAACGCCTGTGGGGTGTTGCCGAGTTGGAGGTTCTCCAGCGGGTCCCACTGTTCGGAGAGCAGTCCGAGGTCGTTGCCGAGGGCGACCACCCGGGCGAACAGTTCGCGGGCCTCGTCCCGGCGGCCGATCGCGGCGAGGGCGTCGGCGAGCCAGAACGAGCAGGCCAGGAAGGCGCCTTCGGTGCCGGACATGCCGTCGGCGTCGGGTCCGGTGGAGTAGCGGCGGACGAAGCCGCCGTGGTCCAGTTCGCTGCGGACGGCTTCCACGGTGCGGATCACCCGGCGGTCGTCCGGCGGGAGGAACCCGGTCTTGACGATGAACAGGGTGGCGGCGTCCAGGTCGGTGCCGCCGTAGTGCTGGACGAAGACGCCGCGGCCGCGGTGGTAGCCGTTGGCGCAGACGTCGGCGTGGATCTGGTCGCGCATGGCGCGCCAGCGGTCGACGGGGGCGGGCAGTCCGGTGCTCTCGGCCATCCGGACGGCGCGGTCGGCGGCGACCCAGGACATCACCTTGGAGTGGACGAAGTGGCGCCGGCCGCGCCGGACCTCCCAGAGCCCCTCGTCCGGTTCGCCCCAGTGCTGTTCCAGGTAGCTCATCAGGGTCCGGAGCAGGCTCCAGACCTGCCGTTCCATCGGGATCCCGGCCAGCAGGGCGAGGTGCAGGGTGTCCACCACCTCGCCGTAGACGTCGAGTTGGAGCTGGTGCACGGCGGCGTTGCCGAACCGGACCGGGGTGGAGCCGCGGTAGCCGGGGAGCCAGCCGGCGACCGTCTCGGGCAGTCCGCGCTCGCCGGCCACGCCGTACACCGTCTGCAGGTCGCCGGGGTCGCCGGCGATGGCCCGCAGCAGCCACTTGCGCCAGGCGGCGGCCTCCTCGCGGAACCCGCTGCGCAGCAGGGCGGCCAGGGTCATGCTGGAGTCCCGCAGCCAGCAGAAGCGGTAGTCCCAGTTGCGTTCGCCGCCGATCTGTTCGGGCAGGGACGCGGTGGGGGCGGCGACGATGCCGCCGGTGGGTTCGTAGGCGAGGGCCTTGAGGGTGATCAGGGAGCGCAGCACGGCCTCCCGCCACTCGCCGGTGTAGCGGCAGCTGGCCGCCCAGTCGTGCCAGCCGGAGACGGTCCGTTCCAGTGCCTGCGCGGGGTCGGTGCGGGGCGGGGTGTGCTGGTGGGAGGGCTGCCAGGTGAGGACGAACGGCACCTGTTCGCCGGCCCGTACGGTGAACTCCGAGAGGGTGGCCCCGTCCTGGCCGAAGGTGTGCACCCCGGGCGGGACCCGGAGCCAGGCGGAGTCGGGGCCGGCGACGGCGACCCGGTGGCGTTCGGTGCGCCGGACCCAGGGGGCGACCCGGCCGTGGTTGAAGCGCAGCCGCAGTTCGGCGCGGACCGGGACGGTGCCGCGCAGGCCCTCGACGATCCGGATGAGCTGGGGGACGCGGTCCCGGTGCGGCATGAAGTCGGTGACGCGTACCGCGCCTTGGGGGGTCTCCCAGTCGGTCTCCAGGACCAGGCTGTCCGGGCGGTAGCGGCGGGCGGTGCAGTCGCCGCCGGCCGCCGGGGCGAGCCGCCAGGCGCCGTGCCGGGCGTCGCCGAGGAGTCCGGCGAAGCAGGCGGGGGAGTCGAACCGGGGCAGGCAGAGCCAGTCGACCGAACCGTCCCTGCCCACCAGGGCGGCGGTCTGGAGGTCACCGATGAGGGCGTAGTCCTCGATGCGTCCGGCCATTGCCCCCATTGTCCGCCGGGTGGGCGCCGCGCGCCGGGTACGGGCCGCCGGTGGTGCGGGTGGTGCGGGTGCGACGCGCCGAAGCGGAGGACTCCACTTGCAAAGAAGATCGGATGATAGGAAGATCTTTATGGCCTGTTGTCTTTTTCCCTTGCGGAAGGGGTGCCGTGATGCGGCGACCGAACTGGGTGCCCGCCGGAACGGATCTCGACAAGCCCAACGCGGCCCGGGTCTACGACTACTACCTGGGCGGCTCGCACAACTTCGAGGCCGACCGTGAGATGGCCCGCAAGGCCATGGAGCTCTGGCCCGACCTTCCGCAGATCATGCGGGCCAACCGGGCCTTCCTGCGCCGTTCGGTCGAGTACCTCGCCGAGCAGGGCTACACCCGCTTCCTGGACATCGGCTCGGGCATCCCCACCTTCGGCCCGGTGCACGAGATCGCCCGGGCGATCCGCCCCGAGGCCCGGGTGGTGTACGTCGACCACGACCCGGTGGCGGTCGCGCACAGCCGGCTGATCCTCAAGGACGACGAGCTCTGCTCGGTGGTCGAGGCCGACCTGCGGGACGTCCCCGACCTGCTGTCCCGGCCCGAGGTGGCGGAGCTGCTCGCCCCGGGGGAGCCGGTGGTGCTGCTGCTGGTGGCGGTCCTGCACTTCATCAAGGACGAGGACGAGCCGGAGAAGCTGGTCGCCCGGCTGCGGGACGCCCTCCCGCCCGGCAGTGCCCTGGTGATCTGCCACGCCTCGCTGGAGGGCCGCCCCGACCAGGCCGGCTCCCACCAGGACCTGTACAAGCGCACCCCGACGCCGCTGACCATGCGTTCCCTGGAGCGGATCACCGGGTTCTTCGAGGGCTTCGAGCTGCTGGAGCCGGGGGTCGTCTTCCTCCCCGAGTGGCGGCCGGACCGGCCGGAGGCGGTCGGCGCCCACCCCGAGCGGATGACCGGCGCGGCCGGCGTCGGACGCCTGCCGTGAGCGAGGGGCTGTCGCAGGACGACCCCGACGGCAGCGCGACGGAGTTCCACGACGCCTGGGCGCGGCTGCTGCGGGCGGGCCACGGCAGCGCCGTCCACCCCGGCACCCTGAGCCGGCTGGCCGGCCGCAGCGCCGACCTGCTGCACCGTGCCCGGCAGGACGAGGAGTTCGACGCCCGGCTCGCCGAACAGGCCGGCGCGATGCTGGTCGACTCGCACTTCACCGACCCGGTGGTGCTCGCCGACGCGGTGGTCCTGCTCCAGCGGTACCCGGTCCGCGACGGGCGCGGCCCGGCCCTGTGCGGCGCCTTCGCGGCCGGCTGGGCGGCGGCGCTGCGCGAGCGGACGCTGCGCGAGCAGGAGGCCATCCGGCTGGCGGCGGACACCGCCCGGCAGGAGGTCGAGCGGGCGCTGCGCTCCTCCGAGGCCCGGTTCCGCGCGCTGTTCGAGAGCGCCGCGATCGGGATCGGCCTCGGCGACACCGAGGGCAACATCCTGGCCGTCAACCGGGCGCTGCAGGAGATCTTCGGCGCCGGCCCCGAGGACATGCGCGGCCGCCGGGTGAACGACCTGGTGCACCCCGAGGACACCCCGGGCGTCTGGGAGGCGTACGAGGAGCTGATCAGCGGCAAGCGGGACTACTTCCAGTTCGACAAGCCGTACTACCGGCACGACGGCGAGGTGGTGTGGACCCACCTGACGGTGTCGCTGATCCGCGACGACGAGGGCGCCCCGCAGTACCAGGTGGCGATGCTGGAGGACATCACCGACCGCTACCGGCTGCAGGAGCGGCTGCGCCACCAGGCCACCCACGACCCGCTGACCGGGCTGCCCAACCGGGCGGCCTTCTTCGAGCGCCTGGAGGACCTGTTCGAGGACCCGGAGCCCGGTGCCCGGTTCGGCCTGTGCTACGTCGACCTGGACGGCTTCAAGGTGGTCAACGACAGCCTGGGCCACGACATGGGCGATCAGCTGCTGACCGCGGTCGCGGCCCGGCTGGACGCCGCCCTCACCCCGCTCGGGCACATGGTCGCCCGGCTCGGCGGCGACGAGTTCGTGGTGCTGCTGGAGAACTGCCGGGGTGAGCAGGAGGCGGTCGCCGCCGCCAAGACGGTGCTCGCCGCGCTGGCCAAGCCGGTGCTGATCGGCGACCACAAGCTGGCCGTCGGCGCCAGCGTCGGCGTGCTGGAGCGGCGGATCGCCACCACCACGCCGGGGGCGGCGGTGCGCGCCGCCGATCTCACCCTGTACCGGGCCAAGGAGGCCGGCCGCGGCCGGTGGACGCTGTTCGACCCGAAGGAGAACGCCCGGGCGGTCAGCCGCTACGCGGTGTCGGTGCGGATGCCCTCGGCGCTGGACCGGGGCGAGTTCTTCATCGACTACCAGCCGATGGTCGACCTGGCCTCCGGCTCGCTGGTCGCGGTCGAGGCGCTGGTGCGCTGGCGCCACCCGCAGCTCGGTGTGCTGGGCCCGGAGGAGTTCGTCGGGGTGGCCGAGGAGACCGGCCTGATCATGCCGCTCGGGCGCTGGGTGATGGAGCAGTCCTGCGGTCAGGCCGCCGACTGGGTGGCCAGGTTCGGCGAGCGGGCGCCCAAGCTGAGCGTCAACCTGGCGGTGCGTCAGGCCCGCAACGCCGGTCTGGTCGGGGACATCGAGCGGATCCTGCGCGGCACCGGGCTCGACCCGGCGATGCTGCAGCTGGAGATCACCGAGTCGACCGTGGTCGGGCCCGAGGACGAGGCGCTGAAGGCGCTGCACGCGGTGGTCGACATGGGCGTCTCGCTCGCCGTCGACGACTTCGGCACCGGCTGGTCCAACCTGGCGTACCTGCGCGACCTGCCGGTCTCCGGACTGAAGATCGCCGGGTCGTTCGTCGGCGACCTGCACGACCCGGCCAAGGACACCCACCTGGGCTGGCGGATCGTCAGCGGCCTGGTCTCGCTCGCCCACACGCTCGGGCTGACCGTCACCGCCGAAGGCGTGGAGAGCCGGGCGGACGCGGAGCGGCTGCGGCTGATGGGCTGCGACTGGGCGCAGGGCTGGCACTTCGGCCGCCCGGTGCGGCCGGGGGAGATCGCCCGCCGGATCGCCGAGGTCAACCTTCCCGCGGCGGACTTCGTCCGCGAGAACTGAGGGCCGGCCCCGGCCGGTTCGGCGGGCGGCCGTGGGGTGCCCTGGGGTGGTGACCGAGAGTGGTCGATACCCGGCAATCTTATGAAAACCGGACATTTCCCCTTGACGTGCCGCACCGGTGCTGATGTGATGGGGCTCTGGCACCGCCTCACGGCGGACGTACATTTCGCCAGTTGCTGTCCGTGTCGGCGCTTCGGCGCCCGAGACCGGCTGGCGCTCCTGTGAGGGGCTTCGGGGGAGTTCTACGAAGCAGTCCTCAGCGCCGCGACCCGTCTCCGTTCCCCGTTCGGGGCCCTCCGTGCCCCGCCAGGTATCCGCGTGCCGGGCCTCTGCGTGCCCGGTGGCCTTCTTAGGGACTGCCCGCGATGAGCACCACGCTGCCTCCTGACAACGTTCTCCCGTACCCCGACCGCGACGGCCGTCCGATGCGCCGCGCCGGCGACCGTGCCACGGTACGGCCACCCATGCGCCGGGCGACCGACTTCTCCACCGCGCACAGCGTCAGCCTGGTCGTCCCCGCGCACAACGAGGCCCGCAACATCCCCTGGGTGTTCGAGCAGATTCCGCGCTGCGTCGACGAGGTGATCCTGGTCGACGGCGACTCCAGCGACGCCACCGTCTCGATGGCCAAGCACTGCCTGCCGTCCGTCCGCCACGTGGACCAGATCGGGCCCGGCAAGGGCAACGCGCTGCGCACCGGCTTCGCGGCCGCCGAGGGCGAGTTCATCGTGATGATGGACGCCGACGGCTCGATGTGGCCCGGTGAGATTCCGCACTACCTGCACTTCCTCGCCAACGGCTACGACTTCGTCAAGGGCTCGCGCTGCATCGCCGGCGGCGGCTCGCTGGACTTCACCCGGGTCAGGTCGCTCGGCAACCGGGCGCTGCTCGCCGTGGTCAACCGGCTCTACGGCGCCCACCTCACCGACCTCTGCTACGGCTTCTGCGCCTTCCGGCGCAGCTTCCTGGACGAACTCGACCTGCGCTCCTCCGGCTTCGAGATCGAGGCCGAGATGGTCGCGCACGCCCTCCGCTCGGGCCTCCGCCTCGCCGAGGTCCCGAGCCTCGAACTCCCCCGCCGAAACGGGCGCTCGCACCTGCACGCCGTCTCCGACGGCAAGCGGGTGCTGCGCACCCTGATCGCCGAACGTCCCGGCGCCAGGGCGGCGACGCCCGCCTCCGCAGGGGAGCGATGATGAATGGCTCCGACCGGCGCACCGCAGCTGCCTGCCCCTGCCTTGCCGCCCGCGACTCGCTCTACACCCCCGTCCGGGTAGTCGAACTGGACCTGGACGAGCCCGGTGAGCTGCGCTCACCCGGCGGTCTCGGACCGGCCGACCCGGACGGCCGCGTGTTGGCGTTGGTGCGACTGCACGGACACCCGCTCGGCCTGGTCACCGCCACCGGAACAGCCGGCGCCCCCGCCGCACTGTGCCGGGCGCTGGTCGATGCCGCTCATCGCGAACTGCACGTCCCCTCGCTCTCCACGGCGACCCGGGGAACCCTGCCCGACCGCACCCGCCGCGTCCGCCCGGCCACCGAACCGGTGACGGTCAGCGTGGTGGTGTGCACCCGCAACCGTCCGCACCTGCTCCCGCGGGCGCTGGACTCGCTGCTGCGCACCGCCCACCCGCGGGTCGAGGTGATCGTGGTCGACAACGCGCCGGACGACGACGCGACCGAGGAACTGGTCCGCTCCCGCTACCCGGGCCGGGTCCGCTACCTGCGCGAGCCGGTGGCGGGCCTGGCCCGGGCCCGCAACTGGGGCCTGGCCGCCGCCCGCGGCGAGCTGGTCGCCTTCGCCGACGACGACCTGGTGGTCGACGCCGGGTGGGTGTCCGCGCTGGCCGAGGCGTTCCGCTCGGACGACCGGATCGGCTGCGTCACCGGCCTGGTGATGCCCGCCGAGCTGGACACCGAGGCCCAGGTCGCCCTCGAGGAGTACGGCGGCTACGCCCGGGGCTTCACCGCCCGCAGCTGGTCGCTGCGCGAGCGGCCCGAGGACCCGCTGGTCCGGTTCTCGGTCGGCCGGTTCGGATCGGGCGCCAACATGGCCTTCCGCACCGACCTGCTGCGCCGCCTCGGCGGATTCGACACCGCGACCGGCGCCGGCACCGCCGCCCGCGGCGGCGAGGAACTGCTGGCGTTCTTCCGGGTCCTGGGCGGCGGCCACACCGTCGCCTACCAGCCCGACGCCATCGTCTGGCACCCCCACCCGCGCACCATGGACGCGCTGACCAGGCAGGTCTTCAACTTCGGCGTCGGCTTCGGCGCCTACCTGGCGGCCGCCGTCTCGCACCAGCCCGGGGTCCTCGCCGGCATCGTCCGCTACCTGCCCCGCGGAGTGTGGCGCTGGCAGGTTGCCCGCCGCACCCGCACCCAGGGCGCCCCCGCCGCCGGCGCGATGGCGGGCCTGGGCCGCCTGGAGTTCCGCGGCCTGATGTACGGCCCCTTCTGCTACCTGTCGAGCGTCTGGCACCAGCGCGGTGTCCGGACCGGAGAGTAGCCCGTGATGACTACACCCACCTTCCAGCCGGTCGCCGCCCCGACCCAGGTGGTCGAGCTGGACCTCGAGAGGCCGGACGAGCTGCGGACCCCGGGCGGGCTGCGCCCGGTGCCGTCCGGGCGGGTGCTGGCCCTGGTCCGCCGGCACGGCCACCCGCTCGGGCTGGTCACCGCCATCGGCACGGCCGGCGACCCGGCGGCGCTGCCCCGGGCCGTCGCCCGGGCCGCCCGGAGCCAGCTGCGGGCGGCGGACCGGCCGCAGGCGCCGTCCGCCGTCCGCACCGGCCAGGTGGCCGTCAGCGTGATCGTCTGCACCCGCGACCGCGAGGACCTGCTGGAGCCGTGCCTGGACACGCTGCTGCGCACCGTCCACCCGCGGGTCGAGGTGATCGTGGTCGACAACGCGCCGGCCGACGACACCACCGAGCTGCTGATCCGCACCCGCTACCGGGACCGGATCCGCTACCTGCGCGAGCCGGTCCCGGGCCTCGCCCGGGCCCGCAACCGCGGCCTGGCCGCCGCCCGCGGCGAGCTGGTCGCCTTCACCGACGACGACGCGCTGGCCGACCCCGGCTGGGTGTCCGCGATGGTGGCGGCCTTCCGCTCCGACGAGCGGATCGGCTGCGTCACCGGACTGGTCCTGCCGGCCGAGCTGGACACCGAGGCCCAGGCCGCGTTCGAACGCTTCGGCGGCTACACCAAGGGCTTCACCGCCCGCAGCTGGTCGCAGGCGCAGAGCGCCGACCCGCTGCTGGCGCTGCGCGTCGGCGGCTTCGGCACCGGCGCCAACATGGCCTTCCGCACCGACCTGCTGCGCCGCCTCGGCGGATTCGACACCGCGACCGGCGCCGGCACCCGCACCCGCGGCGGCGAGGACCTGCTGGCCTTCTTCCACGTCCTGGAGGGCGGCCACACCGTCGCCTACCAGCCGGACGCCATCGTCTGGCACCGCCACCGCCGGACCATGGACGGCCTGCACTCCCAGATCTTCGGCTTCGGCGTCGGCTTCGGCGCCTACCTGACCGCGGTGCTCGCCCAGCGCCCCCGGCTGCTGGCCACCCTGTTCCGGTACGCCCCGCGGTGCGCCGCCGACATGGTGCGGCGCAGCCGGGAACGGTCCGCCCGCGACGGCGGCCGCAGCCCCGCGCCGCTCGGCCGCACCGAGATCCGCGGCCTGGTCTGCGGACCCCCCAACTACCTGCTGAGCCGCTGGCAGCAGCGCGGCATCCGGGGTGGCGAACCGTCGTGACCGCCGGTCTCAGCGCCCACGCCGGCTCCTCCCGGGCCGCCCGTCCGTGCTCCTGCCCCGAACCGCTGCCCTGCGAGTGCTCGTACCTCACCCTGGTCCGGGCCCGGGTCCGGTCCGCGCGCAAGGTCCACTCGGGTGAGCCGCTGCTGCGCAACGGGCACATGCTGGTGGCCAGCACGGTCCTGGCGGCGGCGCTGGGATCGCTGTTCTGGATCTTCGCCACCCGCTGGTACTCGGCCGAGGCGGTCGGCCGTAGCTACGCCGCCCTCTCGGCGGCCACCCTGCTCTCCGCGCTCGGCAGCTTCAACCTCGGCAACGTCCTGGTGCGGTTCGTCCCCCGGGCCGGCCGGCACACCCGGCGCCTGGTGCTGCGGTGCTACGCCGTCAGCGCCGGCGCCAGCGCCTTGGCCGCCGTGGTGTTCCTGCTGCTGATCCCGTGGATCGCGCCGGGCCTGACGTTCCTGCGCGACCCCGTGCTGGCGGCGGCCTTCGTCGCCGCCACGGCCGGGTACTCGGTCTTCGTCCTCCAGGACGGTGCGCTCACCGGCCTGCGCCGCACCGGCTGGGTGCTCGGCGAGAACGCGCTGTTCGCGGTCGCCAAGACCGGGGTGCTGGCGCTGTGCGCGGTCCTCGCGATCGGCACCGGCATCCTGGTGTCCTGGTCGGTGGCCCTGGTCGTGGCGATCGTGGTGACCAACGTGGTGCTGTTCCGCCGGGCCGTGCCCGAACAGCACCGGGCCGACCGGACCGGCGCGCCCGCACCCCGCCGGGTGGCCCGCTACGCGATGGCCGACTACCTGGGCAACCTCTCCAGCATGGCCGCGTTCAGCATCGTGCCGCTGATGGTGCTCAACCAGCTCGGCGCCGAGCAGAACGCCTTCTACTCGCTGGCCTGGATCATCGCCGACACTCTGTACGTCGCCGCGTTCAGCATGGGCAGTTCGCTGATCGTCGAGGCCGCCAGGTCACCCGAGCGGCTCGCCGAGCACGCCCGCCGGATGCTGCGCCACACCGGCCTGCTGCTGCTGGCCGCGGTGGCCCTGGTGATCGCCGCGGCCCCCTGGATCCTCAAGCTGTTCGGCCCCGGCTACTCCGAGAACGGCACCACCGTGCTGCGCCTGATGGTGCTCTCGGCGCTGCCCAACGTCGTCCTGAGCGTCGCCATCGACGTCTGCCGGGTCCGGCGGGCGCTGCGCTGGCTGATCGCCCTGCAGTCCACCTTCGCGGTCCTGGTGATCGGCCTGGTCGCCGTCCTGCTGCCCGCGTTCGGGCTGACCGGGGTCGGCCTCGCCTGGCTGATCGCCGGGACCGCCCTCGCCCTGCCGCTGCTGGTCGCCCTCCCGCGCTGGCTGCCCGCACCCGACCGGAGGCCGACATGAGCACCCGACGCCCCGACGCCCCGACCCTGTCCGTGGTGATCTGCGCCTACACCCTCGACCGGTGGGCCGACATCCGTGCGGCCGTCGCCTCGGTGCAGGCCCAGCAACTGCCGCCGGCCGAACTCCTGCTGGTCACCGACCACTGCCCGGAGCTGGCCCGGCGCGCCGAACGGGAACTCCCGCAGGCCCGGGTCGTCCCCAACACCCACCGCAAGGGCCTGTCCGGCGCCCGGAACACCGGCGTCGCCGCGGCCGCCGGCGAGGTGGTCGCCTTCCTCGACGACGACGCGGTGGCCGACCCGCAGTGGACCCGGCGGCTGCTGGCCGGCTACCGGGACCCCGCGGTGGTCGGGGTCGGCGGCCTGGTCGACCCCTGGTGGGAGACCGGCCGCCCCGGCTGGTTCCCGCCGGAGTTCGACTGGGTGGTCGGCTGCACCTACCACGGGTCGCCGGGCGCCCCGGCCCCGGTCCGCAACTTCACCGGCGCCAACATGTCCTTCCGCCGCTCGGACATGCTCGCCGCGGGCGGCTTCCGGCAGGACCTCGGCCGGGTCGGCACCAAGCCGCTCGGCTGCGAGGAGACCGAACTGTGCCTGCGGCTCGCCGCCCGCGACCCGCACGCGGAACTGCGCTTCGAGCCCGCCGCCAGGGTCCGCCACCACGTACCGCCCACCCGCACCACCTGGTCCTACTTCCGGGCCCGCTGCTACGCCGAGGGCCGCTCCAAGGCCCTGGTCGCGCAGCACGCGGGCACCCGGCCCGCGCTCGCGGACGAACGCCGCTACCTGCGGCGCACCGTCCCCGCGGCCGTCCTGCGCAGCCTGCTGCGCGCCGAGTTCCGTACCGCCGGCACGCTCTGCGCGGGCGTCGGCATCACGGTGCTCGGCTACACCTCGGGCCGGGCACACAGCTTCCTTGCCGGATCCACCGGTTCCGCAAGGCGATCGGTGAGGAGCCCGTCATGATCCCGGTCCCCGTCTTCCTGTGGCACTCCGTCTCGGACGACCCGCCCGGCTGGATCGCCCCCTACACGGTGACGCCGAGGGTGTTCCGCGAGCAGATCGAGCGGATCATCGACAGCGGGCTGTCCGTGGTGCCGCTGCGGCGGCTGGTCGCCGCGATGCACGGCGGGCCGCCGCTGCCGCCCAGGGTCGCCGTGCTGACCTTCGACGACGGCTTCGCCGACTTCTACTGGACGGTCGCGCCGATCCTCTCCGACCTCGGGCTGTCGGCCACCCTCTACGTCACGGTCGGGGCCATCCACCCGCCCGGCGGCCGCGGTACCGGCAGCCTGCTGCCGCCCGCGCAGATGCTCAACTGGCGCCAGGTCAACACCCTCGACGCGCTCGGCGTCGAGATCGGCGGCCACTCCCAGACCCACGCCCAGCTGGACACCGTGCCGGCCCAGAAGTGCGCCGACGAGGTGGTCGGCTCCAAGCGCGTGCTGGAGGACGTGCTCGGGCACGAGGTCACGGCGTTCGCCTACCCGCACGGGTACTCCAGCCCGGCGGTGCGCTGCCGGGTCCGGCAGGCCGGCTGGACCTCGGCGACCGCGGTCGAGAACAAGTTCAGCTCGGCCGCCGACGACCCGATGCGGATCTGCCGGCTGATGGTTCGCGACGACACCCCGCCCGCTGTGTTCGAGGATTGGACCATGGGCCGCGGGCCCGTGACCGGGCCGGTGCCGGAGAGCCTGTACACCCGGGGGTGGCGTGCCTACCGGCGGCTGCGGGCCGCGATCGGCAGCCCCGTCGGCGGCCCGCCGCAGGAGTCCTGACCATGATCGAGCCGCTGAGCGGCCCCGACCCGGGAGAGACCGCGATGGCCGACCAGCAGACCACCGGCACCCCCGATCCCGCCGCGCGCCCGCTCGCCGACCGGGCCCCCGCCGTTCCGGCGCGCCGCGGCCTGCGCGCCCTGGTCCCCGGCCGCGGCGGCTGGTCCGGGTGGCTGGTCCGGGCCCCGCTGCCGATCGCGCTCGGCCTGTGGCTGGTGTCGCTGTCCGGCGTCCGGCTGGAACGGATGGGCACCCTCGGGCTGCTGCAGGCCCTGCCGCCGCTGTACTGGGCCGCCGTCGTCCTGCTCACCCTCGGCTTCGTCGCCACCCTGCGCGCGCCGCGCCTGCCGCAGCGCTGGGCGGCCGGGTACGTGGTCGGCCTGATCGCGCTGATCCACGCCACCCCCAGCCTGCTCTACCCCGAACTGCGGTACGCCTGGGCCTGGAAGCACGTCGCCGTCATCGACGCGATGATGCGCCACAACGGCTCGGTGCCGGGCGCGCACGACATGGACGTCTACGACCAGTGGCCCGGCTTCTTCCAGCTCAACGTGGTGTTCCTGCGCGCCACCGGCCTCCACTCGGCGCTCGGGTACGCCTCCTGGTACCCCGTACTGGCCAACCTGCTGCTGCTCGGCCCGCTGATGATGATCTACCGGACGCTCACCCAGGACCGCAGGCTGGTCTGGGGCGGCCTGTGGCTCTACTACTCCACCGCCTGGATCGGGCAGGACTACTTCTCCCCGCAGGCGTTCGCCTACTTCCTCTTCCTCACCCTGCTCGCGCTGGTGCTGCGGCGGCTCGCCGACACCCGCGCGAGCGGGCCGGGCCCGGACCCGGCGGGGCGGGCCCGGCCGACCGGGGCCCGGGCCCTGTCCCGGCGCTCCGACGCCGCCGGGCGGGCCGGCTGGCGCCCGGTGCCGTTCGCCCTGGTGATGGTGCTGGTGGCGGCGATCGTCTGCTCGCACCCGCTGACCCCGCTGATGATGATCAGCTTCCTGGCGCTGCTCTCACTGCCGCGCCGCAACCGGCGGGTGGTGGCGCCGGTGCTGGCCGGCGCGGTCGCGCTGACCTTCCTGTGGGACGCCACGGTCGCCCGCCCCTACATCTCCGCCAACCTCAGCAGCCTGGTCTCCGCGCTCGGTTCGCCGGACCAGAACGCCCTGCCCAACCTGTCCCGGCTCGGCACCGCCGCCCCGCAGCAGGTGATGGCCTCCTGGGTGGACCGCGGGCTGACCGCCTCCGTGCTGCTGCTCGCCGTGGTCGCCCTGCTCTGCCACCGCTGGGCCCGGCACAGCCCGCTGCCCTGGCTGCTGGTGGCCCCGCTGCCGCTGCTGCTCAGCAACAACTACGGCGGCGAGATGGTGTTCCGCGCCTACCTCTTCGCGCTGCCGGCCGCCGCGTTCCTGCTGGCCACCCTGCTGGTGCAGCCCCCGCCGCGCCGCCGGGTGCGGACCTGGATCTCGACGGTGGTGATGCTGGCGCTGCTGGCCGGGCTGTTCGTCGGCTACTACGCCAAGGAGACGATGAACTACTTCACCCCGCAGGAGGCCGCCGCCACCCGGTACCTCACCCAGCTGGCGCCGCCCGGGTCGCTGGTCGTCTCGGCCACCGGCGACCTGCCGGGCGGGGAGATGCGCTACGACCAGCTTCAGCGGATCGTGTTGTCCCAGGGCAGCCTCCCCGACCGGCAGCGGCTGCTCCAGGAGCCGCTGACGGCGCTGGAGGACACCATGAGCGACCCACGGCTGACCGGCCCGGCGTACCTGATCCTGACCCGGGCGCAGGCGGCGGACACCGACCTGACCGGCCTGTTCCCGGCGGGCACCGTCGAGCGGCTGAACGACGTCGTCGCGGCCTCCCCGGACTTCCTCCCGCTGTACAGCGGCCCCGACGCCGCCGTCTACCGCTACCTGCCGACCGTCCACGACGCAGCCCCCGCACCCGGCGGGGCACCGCAGCGATGACCGGCACCCTGCGTCCGCACCCGGCCCGGCTGATGCTGGCGCTGTCCGGGTGGCTCGCCCTGCTCACCACCCTGCTGCCGGCCGCCGACCCGGTCCGCACCACCGTGACCGCGGCGTTCCTGCTGCTCGGACCGGGCACCGCGGCCCTGCTGGCCGCCCCCGCCCGGGCCCGGTCCGCCAACTGGCCCGACCGGCTGGCCACCGTGGCGCTGGCGCTGGCGCTCAGCGCGGCCACCGTCACGCTGGTGGCCGTGGCGTTCTTCCTCGCCCACCTGTTCACCCTGGGCCGGGCGATGGCCGTACTGGCGCTGCTCACCTCGCTGCTCGCGCTGCTGCCCGGCCGCCGCGGCAGGCAGGACGGCGACGGACCGCCGCTGCCCGCGACGGACGAACCACCGGCGAGAGTCGCCGACCCGCGCCGCCGCGGCCGCCTCGGCCGGCGCAGCACCGTGGTCGCGGGCTCCTGCGTGCTGCTGCTCACCGCGGCCTGCGCCGGCCCGGCCGCGTCCCACGGCCTCACCGTCGTCCCGCAGAGCGCCGAGGCCACCGCGACCGGCGCCGCCGCCTCCGAGACCCCCGCCGCGCCCGGGGCCTGGCACCAGGTGTTCCGGGACGACTTCAACGGCCTCGGCCTGGACCCCGCCAACTGGGTGACCTGCTACGACTGGAACGACGCCGGCTGCACCAACGCGGGCAACCACGAGGAGCAGTGGTACCTGCCCGGCCAGGTCGCGGTGAACGGCGGCGCGCTGGTCCTGTCGGCCGAGCGCACGCCGACCGCGGGCAGCGACGGCAAGACCTACCCCTGGACCTCGGGCATGGTCAGCACCGGACGGCAGTCCTGGGACGGCACGCCCCTGCACACCTTCACGTACGGGTACTTCGCGGCCGCCATCCGGACCCCGCAGGACCCGCGGGGCATGTTCCCGGCCTTCTGGCTGATCCCTGCCGAGACCCGCGGCGCCCCGCCCGAACTCGACGTCGCCGAGTTCCCCGGCACGGACCAGTTCGTCTCGATGAACCTGCACTGGAAGACCGCGGACGGCGGCGACGGCAGCGTCGGCCACCGCTACACCCCGCAGAGCGTCTCCGCCGGCCCGACGGTGTTCGCGATGGACTGGGAGCCCGACTCGGTGACCTGGTACGTCGACGGTGTGCAGCAGTTCCGGGTGACCGACCCGGCCGTCATCCCGAGCGTGGCGATGGAGCTGATCCTCAACCTCGCGGTGGGGTACCCGCAGTCACCTCCGTCCGATGTCGACTCCGCCCAGTTGCACGTCGACTGGGTCGGGGTCTGGCAGCACTGATCCCGCCGAGGAAGCTGGGAGCCGACATGGAACGAGCCGGGCCCGCCCTGGACCCCGCGGTCCCCGTCCTGCTGGTCAAGGTGGGACGGTACCCGCAGGCGCACAGCCCGGTCGGTGTGGTCAGGTCGTTCGGGCGGCTCGGTGTCCCGGTCCACGCGATGGTGGAGGACCGCTTCACCCCGACCGCGGTCTCCCGGTACCTGACCCGGCCGCTGGTGGCGCCCACCGACGGCCGTGAGCCGCCCGAGCGGCTGGTCGCGCTGATCCGGGCGGCGGCCCGGTCGGTCGGCCGCCGCAGTGTCGCGGTGGCGACCGACGACGAGGCGGCGGTGCTGCTCGCCGAGCACGCCGACGAGCTCGCCGCCGACCTGCTGCTGCCCCCGGTGCCGCCCAAGCTGCCGCGGATGCTCGCGGACAAGGGCGAGCTGAGCGGGGTCTGCCTGGCCAACGACGTCCCGACCCCCCGCGCCCTCGCCCCGCGCGACCGGGGCGAGCTGCTGGCGGCCGCCCGGGACTGGGGCTACCCGGTGGTGCTGAAGAACGTCGGCTCGTTCAGCCGGCTGAGCCGCCCCGCGGTGGCCGCCACCACGGTGGTGCACGACGAGCGGGAGCTGCTGGCGGCCTGCCCGCCGGGGGTGGTGGCCTCGGTGCTGGTCCAGGAGTACCTGCCGGCGGAGCACGCCGAGGACTGGTTCACCCACCTGTGCTGCGGTCCCGGCGGCGAGGCGCTGGTGGTGTTCACGGGGGTCAAGCTGCGGTCCTGGCCGCCCGGCGCCGGGATCACCACCCGGGCCCGCGCGGTGCCCAACCCGGAGCTGGCCGAGCTGGCCGCCCGGCTGTGCCGGCAGATCGGCTACAGCGGGGTGGCCGACCTGGACTGGCGGCTGGACCGGCGCGACGGCCGGTACAAGCTGGTCGACTTCAACCCGCGGACCGGCGCCCAGTTCCGGCTCTTCGAGACGGCGGCCGGGGTGGACGTGGTCCGGGCCCTGCACCTGTCCCTCACCGGCCGGGAGGTCCCCCGCGGCGGGCAGCTGGCCCGGCGGTTCGGGGTGGGGCAGGTGGACCTGCTGTCGGCCGCGGTGACCGCCTGGCACGAGCGGCGCCCGCCGCGCGGGCTGCGCCCGCACCGCGGCACCGAGCGGGCGTGGCTGTGCCGGGACGACCCGGCACCGGCGCTCGCCGAAGCCGTCCGGTTCGGCGGAACGCCGGTGCTGCGGGTCGCCCGGCGGGCGCTCAGCGCGGCTTCGAGGCCACGGCCGCGCTGATCCGGCGGGCCGCGAAACCGGTGCCGGCGACGAACCGCAGCAGCGGGCCGAAGCTGTCCGCGGCGGACAGCCCGGAGAAGTACAGCCCCGGCACCGAGGACTCGAACCCGGCCGACAGCCGCGGCGCCCCCTGGGGGGTGAGGCGCAGCGCCCGCAGCACCGGCTCGTCGAGCAGGCCGATCCGTTCGACGTCGACCCGGTAGCCGGTGGCGGCCAGCACGTGGTCGGCCTCCACCGTGCGGGTCGGTCCCAGCAGCCGGAGCACGGCGGTGCTGTCGTCGGCCTCGGAGGACTCCAGGGTGTGGCCGGTCAGGACCGGTACCCGGCCGTCCACCCGCTCGCGCAGCCACCAGGCGCCGGCCGGGCCGAGCACCGTGCGCACCGACCTGGCCCGCCGCCGGTCGGGCAGGTAGCGGAAGGCGGCGGGGAGCCGGCTGAACGCCAGCAGTCCCCAGCCGGGGCCGAGCGGCGATCCGGGGCCGGCCAGCCGGGACGTCAGGGGCCGGTCGTGGTCCTGGTCGGTCTCGGGCGGGACGCCGAACAGCAGGTCGTGGGTGCGGGCCACCACGGTCGGCCGGGCGTCCGCCTCGTGCAGCAGCGCGGCGCTCTCCAGCGCCGACTGCCCGGCGCCGACCACCGCGACCCGCTGTCCGGCGAACTTCGCGAGGTCCACGTGGGCGTTGGGGTGGGAGGCCAGGCCCGCGTCGACCAGCGGCTGCAGCACCGGCGGGACCCAGGCGTACGGCTGGAGGCCGGTGGCGAGCACCACGGCGGCGCTGGTGAAGGTCTCGCCGGTGTCGAGGAGCAGGGTGAACCGCCCGTCCTCGTACCGCAGGCGGAGCACCTTGGTGCGTTCGACCTCGGGCACGCAGGTGCGTTCGAACCACTCGCCGTAGCTGATGAACTCCTCGATCGGGATGGGGTGCTGGTCGCCGCCGAGGGGGCGGCCGGCCTGGATCCGGAAGTCCTCCAGCCGGAACCGGCCCCAGGGGTCGGAGATGGAGGAGGCGCGGGGGGTGGACTTCAGGAACATCCCGACCGGCATCCGGGAGCGCCAGCTGTCCATCGGCTCGCCGAGGATCCGCATCGGGATCCCGCGGCCCTTGAGGTGGGCGGCGACGGCGAGGCCGTAGGGTCCGGCGCCGATGACCGTGACCGGGACGGTGGTGTCGGCTTTCACGGTCGCCTCCGCGGCGACGTGCGCCGGTCGGCGGGGCGGGACGGTCGGTGCGGCGTCATCGGGCCACCTCCTCGGGGCGGGGGAGTCCCCGCTTCCCAGGGTGCACCGTGGCCACGGGCCCGGCACGTCCGGCGGCGCGGCCCGCGGCGGCCGCGGGGCTCAGCCGACCAGGCGGGCCAGCGGGATGGCGTGCCCGGTGTGCTCCACCTTGGCCCGCAGGTAGCGGATGTTGCTGGCGGAGACGTGCACGCCGGTCGGGACGTGCTCGGTGACCTCGATGCCGAGGGCGGCGAGCTGGTGCGCCTTGTCGGGGTTGTTGCTGAGCAGGCGGACCGCGGTGGCGCCGAGGGTGGTGAGCATCTGGGCGGCTGCGGTGTAGTCGCGGCCGTCCTCGGGCAGGCCGAGCGCGGTGTTGGCCTGGTAGGTGTCGAGCCCGGTGTCCTGCAGCGCGTAGGCGTCCAGCTTGTTGTAGAGGCCGATGCCGCGGCCCTCCTGGCGCAGGTAGAGCAGGTAGCCGCCGGCCTCGGCGATCAGCTCGGCGGACTCGCGCAGCTGCGGGCCGCAGTCGCAGCGGTCGGAGCCGAAGACGTCGCCGGTGAGGCACTCGGAGTGCAGCCGGACCAGGGGCGCGGCGCCGGCGGCGGGGTCGCCGAGGGCGAGCGCGAGGTGCTCGGCGCCGTCGGCGAGGCCGTGGAAGGTGAAGACCTCCGCCTCGACGTGGTAGCCGTCCGGGAAGGTCAGCGGGATGCGGACCCGCGAGCGCACTGTGGCGGGGGAGGGCGCGGCTGCGGGCTGGTGCTGGTCGGTCTCGGTCTGCGTCATGCCCGGCCTCCGGCGTGGTTCAGATTTGAACGGTGTCTCGGGCTGAGACCGTACACCTTAGTTCCAATTTGAACAACATGGGTTTTCGGGAGCCACTTTCGGCCCACCATCCCCAGCCGCCACCGGCGGGCACCACGCACAGTGGGCAGGGGGAGCAGCCGACACGACGAGGGAAGCTCCATGTCCAAGGCATTCGGATTCACCGACTACGGCGGCCCGCAGCACCAGGCGTTCCTCGACCGGCCGGCCCCCGCGCCCGGCCCGGGCCAGCTGCGGATCGCCGTGCGGGCCGCCGGGGTCAACCCGATCGACTGGAAGATCCGCCGGGGCCTGACCGGCAAGCACCTGGCGCTGCCGGGCGTGCTCGGGGTGGAGGCGGCGGGCGTGGTCGAGGCGGTCGGCGAAGGGGTGGCCGGCTTCGCCGTGGGCGACGAGGTGTTCGGGGTGGCCGCGGTCGGCGGCTACGCCCGGCAGACCCTGCTGGCGGCCGACGCCACCGCCCGCAAACCCGCCGGCGTCACCTTCGCCCAGGCCGCCGCGCTGCCGGTGGCCGCCGCCACCGCGTACGACGGGGTGGACAGCGTCGGGCTCACGGCCGGGCAGACCCTGCTGATCCTCGGCATCGCGGGCGGCGTCGGGAGCGTGGCCGCCCAGCTCGCCCGGGCCCGCGGCCTGCGGGTGCTGGGCACCGCGAGCGACGCCCGCCGGGCCTTCGTCGAATCCCTCGGCGCCACCCAGATCCGGTACGGCGACGGCGTGCAGCAGCGCATCCTGGCCGAGGCGCCGCAGGGCGTCGACGGCATCCTCGACCTGGTCGGCGGCGCGGACGCCAGGGCGGCGGCCGGGACGCTCGCCGACCGCAGCCGGCTGATCGCCACCTCCGACCCCGGCACCGCCGCCGAGCTGGGCGGATCGTTCATCCGCCGCAGCCCGGCCGCCCCCACCCTGGCCGCGCTCGCCGACCTGGTCGCAGCCGGCCGCCTGGACCCGCAGATCACCGCCACCTACCCGCTGGAGCAGGCCGCCGAGGCACTGGCCGAGGTCGAGTCCGGCCACGCCCGCGGCAAGCTGATCCTGGAAGTGAGCTGACCCGTGAAGATCACCACCACGACCCCCGGCGCGCCCTGCTGGGTCGAGCTGGGCACCGTCGACCCGGGGGCCGCCAAGTCCTTCTACGCGGAGCTGTTCGGCTGGCGGGTCGAGGAGGACCCCCGCGAGGAGGCCGGCGGGTACACCAGTCTCCTGCTGGGCGACGCCCCGGTGGCCGGGCTGACACCCCTGCACCAGCCCGAGCAGCCGACCGCCTGGACCGTCTCCTTCGCGGTCGCCGACGCGGACGCGAGCGCCGCCGCGGTCACCGCGGCCGGCGGCCGGATCCTGCTGGAACCGTCCGAGGTGTTCGACCTGGGACGGTTCGCGGTCGCCGCCGACCCGGCCGGCGCGGCCTTCTCGCTCTGGCAGGCCCGGGCCTTCAACGGCGTCGCCGTGATCGACGAGCCGGGCTCGCTGGGCTGGGTCGAGCTGACCACCCGGGCCGTGCAGCAGGCCAAGGAGTTCTACCCGAGGGTGTTCGGCTGGAGCGTCACGGTCGGCGAGATGTACACCCAGTGGGGCCTGCGCGGACACGACTTCGGCGGGATGGCCGACATGACCGACCAGTTCCCCGCCGACACCCCGCCCTACTGGATGCCGTACTTCGCGGTGGCCGACGTCGACCGCACCGCCGAGCGGGCCGCCGCACTCGGCGCGTCCGTGCTGCTGCCGCCCACCGACGTCCCGGACGGACCCCGGCTGGCGGTCCTCAAGGACCAGCAGGGCGCGGTGTTCGGGGTGCACGTGGCGGGCGCCGCCGGGTAGCGGCGGCCTCACGCGTCCGCCGGCTGCTCCTCGTCCTCGTCCTCGGCCGGAGCCGGCGCCGCCTGGGGGCGGCCCGGCCGGCGGACCGCGGGGCGCAGCGCGGTGCCGGCGGCCGCCAGCGTGATCAGCACGCACGTCACCGGCACCCAGTCACCCAGCCGGTCGTACCAGGTCAGCGCGGTGGGGGCGGCCAGCGGCAGGCTCACCGTGACGGATCCGGTGGCGCCGGTGTCCATCCGGGCCAGCCGCCGGCCCTGCCGGTCGTACGCGACGGACTCGCCGGTGAGCGCGGCCTGGACCACCGGACGGCCGGTCTCGGCGGCCCGGATCGCCCCCAGCGAGGCGTGCTGCGCCGGGGCCCAGGTGTTCTGGAAGGTCGAGGTCGCCGACTGGTAGACGATCAGCCGGGCACCGTCCCGGGCGGCCGTCCTGGACATGTCGGGGAACGCCGACTCGAAGCAGATCAGCGCGCCGACCGGCATCGCCTGGCCCGCGCGGTCGGTGGTGGGCAGCAGGTGGAAGGAGGTGCCGGGGGCGCGGTTCTCGCCCGCCGCCGCGCTCACCCCCGCGATCCAGCCCAGCAGCGGACGCAGCGGGATGTACTCGCCGAACGGCACCAGCCGGATCTTGCGGTAGCGGGCCGCCACCCCGTCCGGGGTGACCAGCACGGCGTCCTTGGAGATCCGGCCGTCGGCCTTCCTGGCGTCCTCGCCGACCAGCAACTGGGCGCCGCTGAGCGCGGCCAGCGCCCGGACGTCGCCCAGCGCCGCCGGATCGCGGTCCAGGTCGGCGGTGGTGCTGCTCTCGCCCCACACCACCAGGTCGACCGGCTGCCCCACCAGCTTCTGGCTGATCCGGACGTTCGCGGCCAGCCTGGCGTCCGCGTCCGCGGTCTGGCCGGGCTGCACCAGCGCCACCGTGGCCAGCCCCTGCGGGGCGCTCTGCCGCTGCACCGCGAACAGCAGCGGCCCCGACACCAGGGCCGCCACCAGCACCGCCGCCGCCAGCGCGCGGACCGGCGGCCGGTGCGCGGTGAGCACGATCAGCACCGCCGTGTTGGCCGCCGCCACCGCCGCGCTGACCAGCCACACCCCGCCGACCGAGGCCAGCCCCAGGATCGCCGGGTGCTCCCACTGGCTGGCGCCCAGCAGCGCCCACGGACCGCCGAGCGCGGCCCAGGAGCGGGCGAACTCGCAGGTCACCCAGACCGCCGGGACCACCACCAGGGCGGTCAGCGCCCGCCGCGGGGTCAGCGGCGGGTGCAGGGTGCGCCAGACCGCGAGGCCCAGCGCCGCCTGGAGCGCGCCGAACAGCAGCGCCAGCAGGACCAGCCCCGGGCCGATCGACGGGATCAGCCAGTACATCGCGACCAGGATGAAGCCCGCGCCGAACCACCAGCCGCGCACCGCCGCCTCCCGGCCGCTGGGCGCCCGCTGCATCGCCAGCATCCCGGGGACCAGGGCGACCCACGCCAGCATCGCCAGCCCCAGCCCCGGGAAGGCCAGCACGGGCAGGGCCCCCGAACCGAGGGCGGCGTAACGGGCGGGCTGGGTGAGGCCGGCACGAAGGGTCATGCCGTGATTGTCCGCTTCTTGAGGCCCGGTCACCTCATTCCCGGGTCACCCGCGTGGCGGACCGGAGGTGAAGATCTGGTGTACCCCCGGTCCGCGCGGCGGGAGGCTCAGCCCTCGCCCTCCAGATCGCCCTCGGTCTCCAGGAAGGCGGTCCGCAGCGCGTCGATCAGCGCGGGGTCCGGCTCGGCCCACAGACCGCGCTCGGCGGCCTCCAGCAGGCGCTCGCTGATCCCGTGCAGCGCCCACGGGTTGGCGCCGGTGAGGAACTCCCGGTTGACCGGGTCGAGCACGTACTCCTCGGTCAGCTTCTCGTACATCCAGTCCGCGACCACGCCGGTGGTGGCGTCGTAGCCGAACAGGTAGTCCACCGTAGCGGCCATCTCGAAGGCGCCCTTGTAGCCGTGCCGGCGCATCGCCTCCAGCCAGCGCGGGTTGACCACCCGGGCGCGGAACACCCGGGCCGCCTCCTCGGTCAGGGTGCGGGTGCGGACCGTCTCGGGCCGGGTCGAGTCGCCGATGTACGCGGCCGGGTTCTTCCCGGTCAGCGCGCGCACGGTGGCGACCATGCCGCCGTGGTACTGGAAGTAGTCGTCGGAGTCCGCGATGTCGTGCTCACGGGTGTCGGTGTTCTTGGCCGCGACGGTGATCCGCTTGTACGCGGTCTCCATCTCCTCGCGGGCCGGGCGGCCGTTCAGCTCGCGGCCGTAGGCGTAGCCGCCCCAGACCGTGTAGACCTCGGCCAGGTCGGCGTCGGTGCGCCAGTCCCGGCTGTCGATCAGCTGCAGCAGACCGGCGCCGTAGGTGCCCGGCCGGGAGCCGAAGACCCGGACGGTGGCCTTGCGCTCGTCACCGTGCACCGCCAGGTCGGCCTGCACGTGCGCCCGCACGAAGTTGTCCGCCGGTGCCTCCTCCTGCCGGGCGGCGAGCCGCACCGCGTCGTCCAGCAGCGCCACCACGTGCGGGAAGGCGTCCCGGAAGAAGCCGGAGATCCGCAGCGTCACGTCGATCCGGGGACGGCCCAGCTCCTCGAGCGGGATCACCTCCAGGCCGGTGACCCGGCGCGACGCGTCGTCCCAGACCGGGCGCACGCCCAGCAGGGCGAAGGCCTCCGCGATGTCGTCGCCGGCCGTGCGCATCGCGCTGGTGCCCCACAGCGACAGGCCGACCGACGGCGGGTACGCGCCGTCGTTGTCCGCCAGGTAGCGCTCGACCAGCGAGGCGGCCAGCGCCTGCCCGGTCTCCCAGGCCAGCCGGCTGGGCACGGCCTTCGGGTCGACCGAGTAGAAGTTGCGGCCGGTCGGCAGCACGTTGACCAGGCCGCGCAGCGGCGAGCCGGACGGGCCGGCCGGCACGAAGCCGCCGTTCAGCGCGTGCAGCACCGCGTCCAGCTCGTCGGTGGTGGCGGCGAGCCGGGGCACCACCTGGCGGGCGGCGAAGTCCAGCACCGCACGGACCGCGTCCGGGTGCCCGGCGGCGGCCTTCTCCACCGCCTCCGGCGCCCAGTCCTCGGCCTCCATCGCCTCGACCAGGGCGCGGGCCTGCGCCTCGGCCGCGTCCGTGGCGCCCAGGGTCGGCGCGGCCTCGTCCAGACCGAGCGCCTCGCGCAGGCCGGGCAGCGCGCTGACCCCGCCCCAGATCTGCCGGGCCCGCAGGATCGCCAGCACGATGTTGACCCGGTCGGTGCCCTGCGGCGCCTGGCCGAGCACGTGCAGCCCGTCCCGGATCTGGGCGTCCTTCACCTCGCACAGCCAGCCGTCGACGTGCAGCAGGAAGTCGTCGAAGCCGTCGTCCTCGGGCCGCTCGTCCAGGCCCAGGTCGTGGTCCAGGCGGGCGGCCTGGATCAGGGTCCAGATCTGGGCCCGGATCGCCGGCAGCTTGGCCGGGTCCATCGCCGCGATGTTGGAGTGCTCGTCCAGCAGCTGCTCCAGCCGGGCGATGTCCCCGTACGAGTCGGCGCGGGCCATCGGCGGCACCAGGTGGTCGACCAGGGTGGCGTGGGCGCGGCGCTTGGCCTGGGTGCCCTCGCCCGGGTCGTTGACCAGGAAGGGGTAGATCAGCGGCAGGTCGCCGAGTACCGCGTCCGGCCCGCAGTCGGCGGACAGCGCGGCGGTCTTGCCGGGCAGCCACTCCAGGTTGCCGTGCTTGCCGAGGTGGATCACGGCGTCGGCGCCGAAGCCGCCGTCCGACTGCTCGGCCGCGATCCAGCGGTAGGCGGCCAGGTAGTGGTGGCTGGGCGGCAGGTCCGGGTCGTGGTAGATCGCCACCGGGTTGGCGCCGAAACCGCGCGGCGGCTGGATCAGCACCAGCAGGTTCCCGGACCGGATCGCGGCCAGCACGATGTCGCCGTCCGGGTTCTGCGAGCGGTCCACGTACAGCTCGCCGGGCGGCGGGCCCCAGTGCTCCTCGACCTGGCCGCGCAGGCCCTCCGGGAGGGTGGCGTACCAGCGGCGGTAGTCCGCGGCCGGGATCCGGACCGGGTTGCGGGCCAGCTGGTCCTCGGTCAGCCAGTCCTGGTCGTACCCGCCCGCCGCGATCAGCGCGTGGATCAGCGCATCACCCTCGTGCTGGTCCTCGGAGGCATCGTCGTCCAGGCCCGGCAGGTCGGTGCCCAGGTCCATGCCCTCCGCGCGCAGCCGCGCCAGCAGCCGCATCGCGGAGGCCGGGGTGTCCAGACCGACCGCGTTGCCGACCCGGGCGTGCTTGGTCGGGTACGCCGAGAGCACCAGCGCGAGCCGCCGCTCGGCGGCCGGGACGTGCCGCAGCCGGGCGTGCCGGACCGCGATGCCCGCCACCCGGGCGGCCCGCTCGGGGTCGGCCGCGTAGACGGTCAGCCCGTCCTCGTCCAGCTCCTTGAACGAGAACGGCACGGTGATCAGACGGCCGTCGAACTCCGGGACGGCGATCTGGGTGGCGGTGTCCAGCGGGGACAGC
This sequence comes from Kitasatospora sp. NEAU-CNBT7, assembly GCF_057220535.1. Taxonomy (NCBI): domain Bacteria; kingdom Bacillati; phylum Actinomycetota; class Actinomycetes; order Kitasatosporales; family Streptomycetaceae; genus Kitasatospora; species Kitasatospora sp. NEAU-CNBT7. The sequence continues at coordinate 99,770 of NZ_JBXQQB010000019.1, forward strand.
CCGTCGTCGCTGGCCTCCCAGGCCGCCCGCGACCAGGTCAGGCAGAGCGCCTGGAGGATCGGGCGGTCCAGCGCGGCGAGCGCGCCCGCGTCCCAGGCCTCCTCGTCGCCGCCGGCCTGCGCGTCGGCCGGGCGGGTGCCGCCGGCCGCCAGCACGGTGGTGACGATCGCGTCGGCGGTCCCCAGGCGCGCCAGCAGCTCCGGCTCGGCGCCGCGCAGCGAGGAGCAGTACAGCGGCAGCGCCTGCGCGCCCCGGTCCTCGATCGCCCGGCAGAGCGTCTCGACGAAGCCGGTGTTGCCGCTCATGTGGTGCGCGCGGTAGTACAGCACCGCGATCACCGGGCCCTCGGCGGTGCGGGCGGTGCGCTCCAGCGGTCCCCACTCCGGCGCGGAGACCGGCGGCGCGAAGCCGTGGCCGGTCAGCAGCACCGTGTCGGACAGGAAGGCGCCCAGTTCGGCCAGGTTGGCCGGGCCGCCGTGCGCGAGGTAGGCGTGCGCCTCGGCGGCGAGCCCGGCCGGGACGGTGGACAGCTCCATCAGCTGGGCGTCCGGGGCCTGCTCGCCGGTCAGCACCACCACCGGGCGGGGGCCGGCCAGCAGCGCGTCCAGGCCCTCCTGCCAGGCGCGGCGGCCGCCGAGCAGCCGGACGATCACCAGGTCGGTGCCCTCGGTCAGCGCGGGCAGGTCCTCGACGGCCAGCCGGGCCGGATTGCCCAGGCGGTACGGCACCGGGCCGTTCGAGGCGCGGGCGCTGAGCAGGTCGGTGTCGGAGGTCGACAGCAGCAGGATCATGCGAGGGGCCTCCCGGCCTCGTCGGCGAACGGGCGGGCGGCGCAGGACATGCGGCAGCGCACAGGTCAAGCCTTCCTCGGGGTCCGCGCCCCGTGGCGGTTCCCCCCGGCCACGCGCCGGAGGGCTGGTCTGAGGGACGGCAGGAGTTCCTGGCTCCCACGGCGGTGAACCGTGGTCACAGTGGCGGGACCGCACCGGGTTTGCACCGGTTTCCTCCCCTTGCGCCGTCGCTGGCACGGGTGGCCCGCGGGCCACCCGGGCAGCATCGTACGGGGTGCCGACCGGCTGCGGAGCTGGTCCGCGGCTGTGATCTACGAGACCGGGGGCATCCGATCGGACCATCTGTATGCTCGCCGCCATGCCACCCACTCCCGACGCCTCCGCGCCGGGCCCCGCCCTGCCCGACCGGGGCCGGGCCGACGCCTGCCCCGGCGCGCTGCGCCTGCACCGGGCCGACGACGGCGCGCTCGCCCGGGTCCGGGTGCCCGGCGGACTGCTGACGGCCGCTCAGGCACTGGTCCTGGCCGAGGCCGCCGAGCAGCTCGGCGACGGGCAGCTGGAGACCACCTCGCGCGGCAACGTCCAGCTGCGCGGCCTCGGTTCGGACGCCGGCGCCGAGCTGGGCGCCCGGCTGCGCGCGGCCGGACTGTTGCCGTCCGACACGCACGAGCGGGTCCGCAACATCGTCGCCTCGCCGCTGGCCGGCCTCGACGGCCGCGGCCACGCCGACGTCCAGGCCTGGGTGCGCGAACTCGACCACCGGCTGTGCGCCGGCGGCTGGGCCGCCGCGCTGAGCGGCAAGTTCCTGTTCGCGCTGGACGACGGGCGCGGCGACGTGGCCGCCCTCGATGCCGATGTGACATTGATCGCAAGGCCCGGCGGCGCGGCCCTGCTGCGCCTGGGCCGTGCCGCCACCGCCCGGCCGGTTCCCGCCGGCGGCGCGGTGGACGCGGCCCTCGCCGCCGCCCGCGACTTCCTGGCCGCGCTGGCGGCCGCCGGCCGTACCGCCTGGCACCTGCGCGAGGCACCCGACCTGCTCGACCCCGGCCCGCTGGAGCTGCCCGCACCGGCCGGGCCGCACCCGCCGGCCGGCGTGCTGCCCGGCGGCCTGTCGGTCGGCCTGCGGTTCGGCCGGGCCGACGCCGGACAGTGGCGGCTGCTGGCCGAGGCGGCCGCGGACGGCCTGCGGGTGACCCCCTGGCGCGGTGTGGTGCTGCCCGGCGCGGCGGCCGGGTGGCTGCCCCGGCTGGCCGAGGCCGGACTGCGCACCGAACCGGGCTCGCCCTGGGAGCGCGCCAGCGCCTGCACCGGAACGCCCGGCTGCGCCAAGTCGCTGGCCGACGTGCGCGCCGACGCGGCGGCGGCCCTGGACGCGGCGGAGCAGCCGGGGGTGCCGGTGCACTGGTCCGGCTGCGGGCGGCGCTGCGGACACCCGGGCGGAACCTGGGTGGACGTGCTCGCCACGGGGCAGGGCTACCGGGTGACCCGGGGCGAGGCCTCGGCGGAAGTGACGACGCAAGAGATGGCCGAGGCGGTCGCCGAGGCCCGGAGGATGACGTGATCGAGTACGAGAAGGACGGCGCCGAGATCTACCGGCAGTCCTTTGCCACCATCCGGGCCGAGGCCGACCTGGCCGGCCTGGCCGCCGACGTGGCCCAGGTCGCGGTGCGGATGATCCACGCCTGCGGCATGACCGACCTGGTCGAGGACCTGGTGTACTCGCCGGGCGTGGTGGCCCGCGCCCGCGAGGCGCTGCGCGCCGGGGCGCCGATCCTGTGCGACGTGAACATGGTGGCCAGCGGGGTCACCCGCAAGCGGCTGCCGGCCGGCAACGAGGTGATCTGCACCCTGGCCGACCCCTCGGTGCCCGAGCTGGCCGCGAAGCTGGGCAACACCCGCAGCGCCGCCGCGATGGAGCTGTGGCTGCCGCACCTGGAGGGCGCGGTGGTCGCCGTCGGCAACGCGCCGACCTCGCTGTTCCGGCTGCTGGAGATGGTGGCCGCCGGTGCCCCGCGGCCGGCCGCGGTGATCGGTGTCCCGGTCGGGTTCATCGGCGCCGCCGAGTCCAAGCAGGCCCTGGCCGAGCACCCGGCGGGCCTGGAGCACCTGGTGGTGCGCGGCCGCCGCGGCGGCAGCGCGATGGCCGCCGCCGCCATCAACGCGATTGCGAGCGAAGTGGAATGACGGACCGTCAGACAGGCCGCCTGTACGGTGTCGGGCTCGGCCCCGGCGACCCGGAGCTGGTCACCGTCAAGGCCGCCGCACTGATCGGCAAGGCCGACGTGGTGGCGTACCACAGCGCCCGGCACGGCCGCTCGATCGCCCGCTCGATCGCCGAGCCCTACCTGACGGCCGGACAGATCGAGGAGAAGCTGGTCTATCCGCTGACCGTGGAGAGCACCGACCACCCCGGCGGCTACCGCGGTGCGCTGGACGAGTTCTACGAGCAGGCCGCCGCCCGGCTGGCCGCCCACCTGGACGCCGGCCGCGACGTGGTGGTGCTCGCCGAGGGCGATCCGCTGTTCTACGGCTCGTACCAGCACATGCACAAGCGCCTCGCCGACCGCTACCCGACCGAGGTGGTGCCCGGCGTGACCTCGGTGAGCGCCGCCGCGGCCCGGCTGGGCCGGCCGCTGGTGGAGGCCGAGGAGACGCTGACGATCATCCCGGGCACCCTGCCCGAGGAGGAGCTGACGGCCCGGCTGGCCGCCGCCGACTCGGCCGTGGTGATGAAGCTCGGCCGCACCTTCCCGGCGGTGCGCCGGGCGCTCGAGCGGGCCGGGCGGCTCGAGGACGCGCAGTACGTCGAGCGGGCCACCATGCCGGGTGAGCGCACCGCGCCGCTGGCCGGGGTGGACCCGGAGTCGGTGCCGTACTTCTCGGTCGCCGTGCTGCCCAGCCGGATCGACCGGGTGGCGGCCGAACGGCCCGCCGGCCAGGGCGAGGTGGTGGTGGTCGGCACCGGCCCCGCCGGGCCGCTGTGGCTCACCCCCGAGGCGCGCGGCGTGCTGGCGGGCGCCACCGACCTGGTCGGCTACACCACCTACCTGGACCGGGTGCCGGTGCGCCCCGGCCAGCAGCGGCACGGCTCCGACAACAAGGTGGAGGCCGAACGGGCCGAGTTCGCGCTCGACCTGGCCCGGCGGGGCCACCGGGTCGCGGTGGTCTCCTCGGGCGATCCGGGGGTGTTCGCGATGGCCACCGCCGTCCTGGAGGCCGCCTGCGCCGAGCCGTACCGCTCGGTGCCGGTGCGGATCGTCCCCGGGATGACGGCCGCGCACGCCGCCGCCTCCCGGGCGGGCGCCCCGCTCGGCCACGACTACGCGGTGGTCTCGCTCTCCGACCGGCTCAAGCCCTGGGAGGTGGTCGCCCGGCGGCTGGCCGCGGCCGCCGCCGCCGACCTGGTGCTCGCCCTGTACAACCCGGGGTCGAAGAGCCGTACCACGCAGGTCGGGCTGGCCCGTGACCTGCTGCTGGAGCACCGCGCGCCGGACACCCCCGTGGTGCTGGCCCGCGACGTCGGCGGCCCGACCGAGCGGGTGCGGACGGTGCGGCTGGCGGACCTCGACCCGGCCGAGGTCGACATGCGGACCATCCTGCTGATCGGCTCCTCGCAGACCCAGGCCGTCGCGCGCGACAACGGCACCGAGGTGGTCTGGACCCCGCGCCGCTACCCGCCGGCCTGACGGGCGGGGCGCAGCCGTACCGGAGCCCCGGACCGCCGATCGCTGGATCGGCGGCCCGGGGCTCCGCGCGGTCCGGGGCGCTCCTGTGTGCGGGCCGTGCTCAGGCGGCGCAGAACTCGTTGCCCTCGGGGTCCTGCATGATCCACCAGTGTCCGGCCGGCCCCTGGTCGTGCTCGCGGACCCGGGTCGCCCCCAGCGCCTCCAGCCGGGCCACCAGTTCGTCGAGCCGGCCGCGCTCACCGTGGATGTCGATGTGCAGCCGGTTCTTGACGGTCTTGGGCTCGGGCACGTCCTGGAACAGCAGCCGGCGGCCCCGGCCGATGCCGCTCACCTCGTCGTACGGGTCGTCGGGGTGGCGGATCGCGGCGTACCCGCGGAAGATCCGGTGGCCGTTGTGCTCGGTGACCGCCTCCTCGGGCAGCTGCCCGGCGGCCAGCAGGCGGTCGATCAGCGCGCTCGGGTCCTCGACCCGGTACCCGAGGGCGGCGGCCCAGAAGTCCGCGAGCGCGGGGGCGTCGGCGGTGTCGATGACCAGTTTCCAGTCCAGAGTCATGCCACCGGTTCTATGGGCTGCCGGGCCGCGCCCGCAACCCGGGAGTGCGGGCGGGCGACGGCAGGGGCCGGCGACGGCTCGGGGCTCAGTGCCAGTCGGCGGCGTTCAACTGCTCCAGGTGCCAGTCCGGGAAGAGCACGAACACCGAGACCAGGCGCGGCTTGAGCTCGGGGTTGAGGTCCTGCACGATCTTCGCGGTGAGACCGGCGCAGAGGGCGGCACGGTTGAGGTTGAGCGCCGGGCCGTTGTAGAGGCACGGGTTGTCGCACGCGTCCAGGAAGACCCCGACCTGCTTCGTGGGGTAGGCGGCCAGCTTGCCGGTGACACCGGCGTAGAGGCTGTTGACCAGGTCCGCGGTGGTCTTGGTGCCACCGACCTTGAGGGTGTCGGCGACCTCGGTGCACAGGTCGTAGAACGCCCCGGGGTCCAGGCCCGGGTTGGCCGGACACCTGCCGCGGACCGCGAAGTCGGGCTTGAGCGCGATGTCGTCGAACGGCCAGGGCAGGAACTCGGTGTGGCCGTGCAGCCAGAGCGCCTTGGCGGCGATGAGTTCCAGGGCGGCGGTGTAGCTCGGCAGCGGGAAGGCGCTCGGCAGCCGGAAGCCGCCGTTCTGCTGGACCAGGGCCGGCACGTTGGCGATCTTGACCGGGTCGACGAGAGCGTCGTTCATCGCGATCAGCAGGCTCTTGGCGGCGCCCGGCGTGGCATGCGGGTCCAGCAGGGAGGCCACGAAGGCGTTGGCCATCCCGGCCAGCGGCGGGTGGTTCGCGAGGGCCCCCTTGAACAGGGAGTTCGTCGGCCCCAGCGCGCTGTTGCCGTTGCGGATCGACGGGATCTCGGCCTGCCACTCACCGGGCCACTGCGGGACGGCAGTCGTCATCTGCACCAGCTCATCTCTGCTGTCGACGGGTACGGGCGCACCACGTCGGCACCCCCGGGAACGAGGCTCGCCGAGATCTGACGGAGCGTCAATCGCTGTTTGTGCGTAGCTGTTCGGCCGGCCGTCGGCCTGTCGCCGGCGTGCGCCGCCGCGCGGCCCGGACGGGCCTGCTCGCGGCACCAGGTGCTGTCCTGGCGGTCGCGAGCGTAGTCGGCCGGCGAGTGCCGCTGCGGTGGCGGTGCCGGGGTGGATGCGGTGCCCGGCCCGACGGGAGGATGCCTCGGGCGGTCCGGGCGTAGCGGTCCGGGCGGGTGGGCGATGGGTCATCATGGGTGCGAGCACGGGGGCGGGTCCGGGCGCCGCCGGGTCCGGGCGGCGGGGGAGGGGTGAGGCTGATGGGTCTGGCCGGGCGCGCGCGCATGCCGATCGACGGCCGCGCCGTCGCGCGCAGCCGCCGCCCCCGGAGCCTGGCGCAGGCGCTCTTCCGCGGGTGTTTCACGGCGGAGGAGGAAATCGTCCGGGAGCTGCTGCAGGAGTTGCCGCCCGATGCCCGGTACGTCTCGTTCAACAGCCACCGCGGCAGGGCCACCGGCGCCGACCTGCTCTGGTGGTGGGTGGAGCCCGGTGGGCGGGGGTTCGGCTGCCTGGTCCAGACGCGGAGCCTCGCCTGCCACGCCGGTCTGTGGCGGATCGGCTCGGACCGCCGGGCCGACCCGGACTCCCAGCTCACCCGGCTGCTGTACACCGCCGAGCACCTGGAGGTCCCGGCCGCGCTGCTGCTCCACACCGGGCCCGAGGAGGCCGCCGACGCCGCGGCCACCGCGGCCACCCCTCTCGGCGCCGTCACCGCCGTCACCGCCGCCGCGGCGCTGCTGCCCGCCGTGGCCGTCCGCGCCGCCCTGCGCCTCCGCGCGGCCGAGGCGGAGGCCGCCGGTCTGCGGTTCGGTGGCCTCGACGGGCCCGGGCTGCTGGCCGGCGCCGTGCCCTTCGCCCCGCTCCTCGCCCGCGGCGCCGGGCCGTGCCCGCCCGTCGCGACCGACGCCGAGCTCGCCGGTCAGGGGGTGCACCCGCGGCTGCGCGGGTTGCTGACCGCACCGCAGTCCGGCGCGGGCGCGGTCGCCCGGCGCCTGCACGACACCCTGCGCGAGTACCGTCCGTGTGCCGGCCGGGCCGCCGACGGCGTCACCCTGCTCGACGGACCCGGCCCGATGACGCGGTTCCACCACACCGCCCACCTGCGCCACGTCGCCGCCGGGCTGCGGCCCGCGGTGCCCGGCTACGTCCACCGGGCGCTCGCCGGGCACGGCCCGGCTCAGCTCGCCCGCCACGTCGCGGGCCTGGTCGTCGTCCCCGTGTGACACCTCACGCCACCACCCGCACCGGCCGTTGCCCACCCGTAGGTACGGCAGCAGCCGTTCCCGCTCCGCGTCCGACGGATCACCGCGCTTCTCCGCGCCCCGGGCCTGGACCATCACGCCGGATCAGGCTCCGTCACACGGTCGGCCGGGCAGCTCCTAGTTGGGTGAGCTCTCCGCCGGGCCGAGCAGGTGCGGGAGGGAGCGGTTGTGCCGGAGCAGCCAGGCCAGGTAGGTGGGGTTGGCGCGGGCGAGGTCGAGGTAGGCGGTGCGCAGGTCGGTGTAGAGGGCGTCCAGGGTGGGGGTGGTGAGGGTGTCGGTGCGCCAGGTGAGCAGGAGGCGGACGCCGAGCGGGTCGCCGTGCAGGGGGCGGACCACGGTGCCGGGGACGGGGGCCGAGGTGGGCTGGCAGGGGCGGACGGCCTCGCCGGAGGCGACCAGTTCGGCCGCGGTGGCGTTGTCGCGGACCTGGAGGACCCGGGGGTCGAGCCCGGCGGCGGAGAAGGCCCGCCGCATGGCGGCGTACTCGTGGTCGGCCGTCGGGTCGACCATCCAGGTGTCCTCGGCGAGGTCGGCCAGCCGTACCACGGGCTGGGTGGCCGCCGGGTGGCGGACCGACATCGCGAGGAACTGCGGCTCGCGGTCGAGCAGGACGCGGTGCTCGGTGCCGGCCGGGATCCTGAGCGGGAAGCCCTCGCTCTCGTGTACGAAGGCGGTGTCCAGCTGCTCGGTGGCGATCATGCGGAGCAGGGCGATGGCGGAGATGTCGACGTGGATGGTGGTGTCGGTGTCGGGTAACCGGTCGTGGACCTTGCGCAGCCAGGCCGGTACGGCGCGGCTGCCGACGCTGCCGATCCGCAGCTTGAGCTGCTCGGCGCCGACCGCCTCCTGCCGGGCGGCGGCGACCAGGGTGGCCATCTCGCCGATGATGGGCCGGGCCCGGGAGAGCACCGAGTGACCGAGCGCGGTGGGGTGACTGCCGGTCTGCTGACGGGTGAACAGGGCGCCACCGATGGTGCGTTCGATGCGGTGCAGCTGGGTGGAGAGGGCGGGTTGGGTCATGCCGAGCTGCAGTGCCGCCTTGCGCACGCTGCCGGTGTCCGCGATGGCGCACAGCACGCGCAGGTGTCTCACGTCGAGCTCCACAGCCGGAGCATAACCAGATGGCCAAGTCTTTGCCAGGGCCATGTCATGGAATGGAATCCCGGGTGACACCCGGTGACAGCTCGTGACATGTGGGGATATTCCCGCGCGTTATCACCGGACTGACATCGTGCGTCGGCTCGCGGAGCTGGACGAAGCTCTCTGCTGTCACCACTTCACCGGTGCTCCGCGGCGCCCCCAACCGCCGTGGAACTCGCGAACGGAGTTCCCCCACATGAAGCGTTCCGTCCTGTCGCTCACCGCTGCCGTCGGCCTCGCGCTCGCCGCCGGCCTGGCCGCCACGCCCGCCACCGCCGCGACCTCCGACACGGCTCCCCAGCAGGGCTACGTCGCGTCCTCGTACACCGGCTCGGCCGAGGAGGCGGCCAACAACCAGGCGTTCTACCAGGCGGTGATGAAGTCGGCGCTGGCCAAGAAGGCCGCCAACCCGTTCCTCCAGACCGTCACCGTGACCTACGACGCCAGCAGCGCGCCGACCTTCCGCAGCCAGATAGCCAGCAGCGCTTCGATCTGGAACGGCTCGGTGCGCAACGTGCAGCTGCGCAGCGGTACCAACGCCGACTTCCGCTACTACGAGGGCAACGACTCGCGCGGCTCGTACGCCAGCACCGACGGCCACGGCCGCGGGTACGTCTTCCTCGACTACGCGCAGAACCGCCAGTACTACTCGGTCCGCGTGGTGGCGCACGAGACCGGCCACGTGCTCGGCCTGCCGGACCACTACTCCGGCCCGTGCAGCGAGCTGATGTCCGGTGGCGGGCCGGGCACCTCGTGCACCAACGCGTACCCGAACACCGCGGAGAAGAACCGGGTCAACTCGCTCTGGGTGAACGGCCTGACGGCGGCCGTCGCGGCCGGCTGACCGGTCGCCGCGCTGGACCCGGCCCCGAAAACGGCTACCGCCGGGGCCGGGTCCTCGCACTACCATCCGGTTCCATGACCACCCATCACGCCATACTCGAGGACGCGCTCACCCGGATCACCACGGGCTACGTGTTCCCCGACCGCGCCGCCGAGGCCGAGGCCGAGATCCGCCGCCGCCTCGCCGCCGGCGAGTACGAGGGACTGGCCGTCCCCGACCTGTGCACCGCCGTCACCGGACACCTGCAGCAGGTCTGCCCCGACAAGCACCTGCGGCTGATGTGGCGCGAGGAGCCGCAGCCGATGGAGGAGGACGAGGACGCGGACGCCGCCTTCTCGGCGCTCTGCCGCTCCGAGAACCAGGGCGTGCGCCGGGTCGAGCGGCTGGACGGCAACATCGGCTACCTGGACCTGCGGCTGATCGCCACCCCGGCCGACGGCGCCGAGATGTTCGCCGCCGCGATGCGGCTGGTGGCCGGCACCGACGCGCTCGTCATCGACCTGCGCCACAACCGCGGCGGCTCGCCGGAGGGCGTCGCCCTGTGGTGCAGCTACTTCTTCGCCGACGGCGAGGTGCACCTGAACGACGTCTACGAGCGGACCACCGGACGCACCCGCCAGTTCTGGACCTCCGGCCACCTTCCGGCGCCGCGCTACCTGGACCGGCCGGTGCGGGTACTGACCAGCGCGACCACCTTCTCCGGCGGTGAGGAGCTCGCCTACAACCTGAAGGTGCAGCAGCGGGCCACCCTGATCGGCGAGACCACCAGGGGCGGCGCGCACCCCACCGAGTGGTACCCGCTCACCCCGCATGTCACCGTCACCGTGCCGACCTCCCGTTCGATCAACCCGATCACCGGCACCAACTGGGAGGGCGTCGGCGTCGTTCCGGATGTGGCCGTCCCGGCGGAGCTGGCACTGGAGACGGCGCTGAAGGGGCTGGCGGCGGAGTTGGCCTGACCGATCGCAGATGACAGATGATGAAATCTGTCATCTGTCGACGGTTATCCATGTGCTGTCATCCGATATCCGGCCCCTGACGGCTGACGGCTGACGGCTGACGGCTGACGGCTGACGGCTGACGGCTGACGGCTGACGGCCGGCGTCCGGCGTTCGACGTTCGACGTCCGATCTTGGCCCGCGGCCGCCGTCCCCGCCCCGCCCTCAGCTGCCGTCGGCCGCGGGGTCGGGGGCGGGGGCCGCGTCCCCGGCGGACACCCGCTCGGCGTCGCCGAAGCGGGCCAGCATCAGCACGCCCGCCACGGCGACCACGAAGCCCGCGACCGCCGCCGGGACGGCTCCCGTCCGGGTGCGGTCCCCGAGCACCAGGACCCCGACGGCGGCCGGCCCGACCGTCTCGGTGATCACCATGGCCGCCGTCGCCGCGGTCACCGAGCCCTTCTCGACGGCCGCCGTCAGTGCCACGAACCCGCCGATCCCGCCGATCGCGACCGCGTACGCGGACGGTTCGGTGAACAGATGCCCGACGTCGAGCGAGGGCAGCACCCGCACCGCGACCCCCACCAGGCCGAACTCGAGTCCGGCGACCAGCCCGAGCACGGTGGCCCGGGAGCCGGCCGGGAGGCGGCCCGCCGCCCAGGTCGCGCCCAGCAGGCCCACCGCCGCCACCAGCGTGACGACCCGCAGGGTCAGGTCGCCCTTTCCGCTGCCCTCGCGCCCGGCGGTGACGGCCAGTACGGCCAGTCCGGCGGAGACCGCGAGCACCGCCGTCCACTCGATCCGCCGCAGCCGGACCCGGAGCAGAGCTGCCGCGCCGACGGCCGTCACGGCCAGCGCGGAGGAGAGCATCGCCTCGACGACGTACAGCGGGAGCCGCTCCAGCGCGACCAGTTCGGCGGCGAAGCTGAGCACGTCCAGCACCACACCGGCGAGGAACGGCCACTGCCGGACCGCGCCCACCAGCGCCGCTGCCCCGGCGCCGGCGGCGGCCGCATCGCGCCCGCGGGCGGCCCGGCGGGTGCCGAGTGCCTCCAGCACCGTCGCCAGGCCGGCGAGGAGTGCGGCGACCAGCGCCCAGATCACCCCGAGTGACATGGTCCAGAGGCTATGGCCTGGCCGGCCGATCCCGGCGGACCAGCGCGGCCGTTCGCAGCCCGTTCGAGGCCCGGCCCGGCCTGCCCGCCTGGCCCGGTCCGCCCGTTCAAGGCCCGGCCGCCCGGCCGCCCGGCCGCCCGGGCTCAGCGGGCGGCGGCGAGCCAGGCGACGGCGGATGCGACGTCCGGGACGGCCGGGACGCCGGCCGGTGGCTCGGGGCGGCGGATCACCACCACGGGCAGGCCCAGTTCACGGGCGGCGGTCAGCTTGGGCGCGGTGGCGGCGCCGCCGCTGTCCTTGGTGACCAGGACGTCGATCCGGTGGGTGCGCAGGACGGCCCGTTCGCCGTCCAGGGTGAACGGGCCGCGGTCGAGCAGGATCTCGGTGTGCGGCGGCAGCGGCGGCTCCGGGGCGTCCACCGAGCGGGCCAGGAAGAAGAGGCCGGTCAGGTGGGCGAAGGCGGCCAGGCTCTGCCGGCCGGTGGTCAGCATGATCCGGCGCCCGAGCGCGGGCAGCGCGTCGGCGGCCTCCGCCGGCGACCCGACCGGGTGCCAGCGGTCCCCGGCGACCGGCTGGAAGCCCGGGCGGCGCAGTGCCAGCAGCGGCACCCCGGTGCGGGCGGCGGCCTCGGCCGCGTTGCGGCTGATCCCCTCGGCGAACGGGTGGGTGGCGTCGACCACCGCGTCCACCCGGTGCTCGCGCAGCCAGGCGGCCAGCCCGGCCGGGCCGCCGAAGCCGCCGATCCGTACCTCCCCGGCGGGCAGCCGCGGCTGCGCCACCCGGCCCGCCAGCGAACTGGTCACCCGCAGACCCGGGTCGGCCGTCCCACCGGCCGTGGACCCGGCCGCCCGCACGGACCCGGCCGCCGCCCCGGGCACGGACCCGGGCACCGACCCAGGCGCCGCCCCGGCCACCAGCGCGGCCGCGAGCTGCCGGGCCTCGGTGGTCCCGCCGAGGATCAGGAGGTGGCGGGGCATCAGGCGCAGGGCTCGTGCGGGCGCTCCCGCTCGGCCGAGTAGAGGTGGCTGTCCCGGAACTGCTCGGCCCCCAGCGTGCGCCCGACCAGGATGACGGCGGTCCGCAGCACCCCGGCCTCCTTCACCTGGCCGGCGATGTCGCCGAGGGTGCCGCGCAGCACCAGCTCGTCCGGGCGGCTGGCCATCGCCACCACGGCGGCCGGGCAGTCGGCGCCGTAGTGCGGCAGCAGCTCCTCGACCACGCTCTCCACGTACCGGGTCGCCAGGTGCAGCACCAGCAGGGCGCCGCTGCGGCCGAGGGTGGCCAGGTCCTCGCCCTCGGGCATCGGGGTGGCCTGCCGGGCGACCCGGGTGAGGATCACCGTCTGGCCGACCGTCGGGACCGTCAGCTCCCGCTTCAGCGCCGCCGCCGCGGCCGCGAACGCGGGCACGCCGGGCACCACCTCGTACGGGATGCCGGCCGCGTCCAGGCGGCGCATCTGCTCGGCCACCGCGCTGAACACCGAGGGGTCGCCGGAGTGCAGCCGGGCCACGTCCTGGCCGCGTCCGTGGGCCGCGGTCATCTCGGCGACGATCTGGTCCAGGTTGAGCTGCGCGGTGTCGACCAGCCGGGCGTCCGGCGGGCACTCGGCCAGCAGCTCGCGCGGTACCAGGCTGCCCGCGTACAGGCACACCCCGCAGGCCGCCAGGGTGCGCTGGCCGCGCACGGTGATCAGGTCGGCGGCGCCGGGGCCGGCCCCGATGAAGTAGACGGTCACTGCTGCTCTCCCTGCTCTCCCTGTTCCGAAGCGTTCTCGTCCCCGGTCGGCGGCTTGACCACCGACCACTGGGTGACCGGCATCGCCTGCCGCCAGCCGGTGAAGCCGCCCACCGGTACCGCGTGCGCCACCGCGAGCCGCAGCAGCTCCCCGCCGTGCCGCCGGTACCACTGCGTGAGCAGGGCCTCCGACTCCAGCGTCACGGTGTTGGCGACCAGCCGTCCGCCCGCCGGGAGCGCCGCCCAGCAGGCCTCCAGCAGCCCGGGTGCGGTCAGCCCGCCGCCGATGAACACGGCGTCCGGGGCGGGCAGCCCGGCCAGCGCGGCGGGCGCGGGGCCGGTCACCACCTGGAGGCGGGGCACGCCGAGGGCGGCGGCGTTGCGGGTGATCCGCCCGGCCCGGGCCGGGTCGCGTTCCACGCTGACGGCGCGGCAGCTGCGGTGGGCGCGCAGCCACTCGATGCCGATCGAGCCGGAGCCGCCGCCGATGTCCCAGAGCAGTTCGCCGGGCGCGGGGGCGAGCGAGGCGAGGGTGGCCGCGCGGACGTGCCGCTTGGTGAGCTGGCCGTCGCTCTCGTACGCGGCGTCCGGCCGCCCGGGCACCAGCTGGGCGCGGAGCGTGCCGGGTTCGGCCGCGCAGTCGACGGCGATGACGTTGAGGGGGTCGCCGGGCGGGTGCGGCCAGTGGGCGGCGGTGCCCTCCAGCTGCCGTTCGGCGGGGGAGCCCAGCTGCTCCAGCACGCGCAGCCGGCTCGGCCCGTAGCCGCGTTCGGTGAGCAGCGCGGCGACCTGGGCGGGGGTGCGGGCCCCGGCGCTGAGCACCAGGACGGTGCGGCCGGGGTAGAGGGCGGCGGTGAGTGAGTCCGGCGGGCGGCCGACCAGGGTGACCACGTCGGTGTCCTCGACGGGCAGGCCGAGGCGGGCGCAGGCGTGGCTGACGGAGGAGGGGTGCGGCAGCACCCGCAGCGCGTCCGGTCCGGCGAGCTCGGCCAGGGTGCGGCCGATGCCGTAGAACATCGGGTCGCCGCTGGCGAGGACGGCCAGGCGGCGGCCGCGGTGGTCGGCCAGCAGCCCGGGGACGGCGGGGCGCAGCGGCGAGGGCCAGGGGAGCCGTTCGGCGGTCACCTCGGCGGGCAGCAGGTCGAGTTGGCGCGGCCCGCCGATCACCACCTCGGCGTCCTCGAGCGCCCGCCGTGACGCTTCGGCGAGGCCCGGCCAGCCGTCGGCCCCGATCCCGACCACGGTGATCGCCGGGACCGGAACGGAAGCGCTGGTCGAGGCGCTGGTCAAGGGGGACTCCTCGCAGGTCGGACGGGCTGGCAGGCAGCCTACCGGGGCCCGCGGAGCGGCGGGCCGGGGCGGGGCGTGACGCTGCTCTCGCGGTGGGCGGGGCGGGTGGCCGCCCGGCCCCGGGCGGCCGGTGGGCGGCCCGGGCTCCCGCTGCGGCTGCCTCGCCGTCGCCGCTCGCCGTCGCCGCTCGCCGTCGCGGCGAACGGTGTTCCGTTGGTGATCCGTTGGTGGCCCGCAGGAAGCTTCGAGCAGGCCGCCGAACAGGGCGGCCGGATCGCCGGTGGGCTGTCGTCCGGCCGGTGCGGATGGTGAGAGGAGCGGACGATGACGAAGCCGACGGGGAAGTCCGGGCGGGTGGCGCGGGCAGGCGGCGGGGTGTCGGGGGACTCGATCTGGACCTGACCGCGCCTCGGCGCCGCGCAGGGGACGGGGGTCTCGGCGCGGCGCCCGGCCGGGCCGGTCCGACGGTGTGGCCGACGGTGTTCGGGCCGGCCGGCGGTCAGGCCGGCAGTCCGGAGCGGGCGGCCGGAGCGGTGGGCCCGACGACGGTGTGCCCGCAGGCGGTGCGCGCGGCGGCCGCCACCTCGTCGAGCTGCGCCCGGACGGCGACCGCCTGCCAGGCGGCGGCCCGCTCGGCGAGCACGTCGACGACGGCGCGGGCCTCCAGGACCGCCGTCTCGGCCTCCTCGGTCCGGGCCAGCCGGGTGAGTGCGAGGGCGAGCCGCGAGAGCGCCATGCCTTCGCAGAACCGGTCACCGATGTAGCGGGCGAGCATCACGGACTCCTGGAACGGGGCGACGGCCTCGGCGTCGCGGCCGAGTCCGCTCAGCGCGGCGCCCTTGGTGACCAGGGTGTTGGCGTCGCCGGGGAGTTCGTTGAACTCCCGGCCGGCCCGCAGGGCCCGGTCGCTGTAGTCCAGCGACTCGGCGTACCGCCCCAGCTCCAACTCGATCAGGGCCAGGTTGGCCAGGACCGTGGCCTCGCGCTTGCGCAGTTCCGGCGGCCCGACGAAGGCCAGCGCCTGGAGGAAGGCCGCACGCGCCTGCTCGCGCTGCCCGGTGCGGCGGTACACCAGGCCGATGGTGCAGGTGCTGGACATCTGGCCCGGGACGTCGCCGGTCTCCTGGCGGATCCGCAGCGCGGCGCGGAGCAGGTGCAGCGCCTCCGGCCAGCGTTCCAGCTGCATGAACGCCGCGCCCCGGGCGGTCAGTACGGTGGACTCGCCGGCCGGATCGCCCGCCGCGCGGGAACCGGCCAGCCCGGCCTCGGTGATGTCCAGCCAGTCCTGCCAGCGGCCCATCAGGTTGAGGTACGCCCAGGCGAATCCGGGCAGCAGCCAGCAGGTCCGGTGGAAGCCGTGCTCGGTGGCAGCGGCGGTGGCGCGGACCAGGTTGGTGCGTTCTGTCTCGCACCACTGCACGGCGTCCTGGAAGTGCCGGAAGCCGTGCGGGCGGTGGCCGGGCTGCGGGACCGGCGGTTCGGGCCGGGCGGCGCCGGGGAACAGGACGGCGTCCGCCTCGACCAGGCTGTCCAGGTACCAGCCGGTGACCCGGCCGACGGCGGCCCGGCGGCGTCCGGGGGGCTCCTCGGCGGCGGCGCGCTCCGTGGCGAAGTCCCGGAGCAGGTCGTGCAGGCGGTAGCGCTCCGGCGCGACGCTCTCCAGCAGGCAGGCGTCGACCAGTTCCTCCAGCGCGTCCTCGACCCGCTCCGCCGGGCGGTCCAGCAGCGCGGCGGCCGCGCGCAGGCTGATCTCCGGGCCGGGCGCCAGCCCGAGCAGCCGGAACGCCAGCGCCGGGTGGATCTCCTCCGAGCCCTGCGGGGAGGCGAGTTGGGCGTAGCTCATCTGGAAGGTGGCGCGGACGGCGAGGTCCTCGACCCGCAGTTCGTCCAGCCGGCGGGTGTGGTCGGCGAGCCGGTCGGCGAGGGTGGACACGCTCCACGACGTCCGGCCGGCCAGGCGGGCGGCGGCGATCCGCAGGGCCAGCGGCAGTCCGGCGCAGTGGGCCACCACCCGGGCGGTGGCGGCGGGTTCGGCGGCGGTGCGGTCGTGGCCCGCGAGGGCGGCGAACAGCTCGTGCGCGTCCGCGTCGGCCAGCGTGGACAGCCCGAGGTGGACGGCGCCGGCCAGGCCGCCGAGCCGGCGCCGTGAGGTGATCAGCACCGCGCAGCCCGCGGAGCCCGGCAGCAGGGGTCTGACCTGGGCGGCGTCCCGGGCGTTGTCGAGGACGACCAGCACCCGGCGGTCGGCGAGCAGGCTGCGGTACCGGGCGGCGCGGGAGTCCTCGGAGGCGGGGATCCGGTCCTCGGGTTCGCCGAGGTCGCGCAGCAGGCAGGCGAGGACGTCGCTCGGTGTGGCGGGGGTGGCCTGCACTCCGCGCAGGTCCATGTACAGCTGGCCGTCGGGGAAGCCGGCGGCGGCCCGGTGGGCGCTGTGCACGGCCAGCGTGGTCTTGCCGAGGCCGCCGGCGCCGCTGACCGAGACCACGCCGAGCGGGCCGCCGCCCGGTGCCGGCGTCAGCAGGTCGAGGAGTTGCCGTACCTGGCTCTGCCGGCCGGTGAAGTCGGCTATGTCACGCGGGAGTTGGGCGGGCGGCCGGTAGGGCGCGGGGCCCGGGGGCGGGGTCGGGGGCGTGGCGGGGTGGGTCAGGATCTCGTGGTAGGCGGCCTGCGCCTCGGCGCCGGGCTCGACGCCCAGCTCCTCGACCAGCCGGCGGCGCAGCCGGTGGTAGACGGCCAGTGCCTCGCTCTGCCGTCCGCAGCGGTGCAGGGCGAGCATCAGCTGGCGCTGGAAGCTCTCCAGCAGCGGGTGCTCGGCGGCCGGCCCGGCCAGTTCGGGGAGCAGGGCGGCGTGTCCGCCGGCCCGCAGCTCGGCCTCGAACCGCCACTCCAGGGCCTGCAGCCGGCCCTGCCGCCAGCGTTCCACCGTGGGCCGGGCGGCCGTGTCGGCCTCCTCGGCCAGCACCACCCCGGTCAGGGGTTCGCCGCGCCACAGGGCGAGTGCCGCCGTGGCCCGTTCGCCGACCGTGGGCCAGTCGTCGCGGCGCCGGGCCGCGTCGGCGGCCCGCAGCAGGTCGGTGAAGTGGGTGCCGTCCAGTTCCTCGGCGCCGACCTCGATCAGGTAACCCGGCGGCGCGGCGCGCAGCCGGAGGCCGCCCGCGGGTCCGAGGGCGCGGCGCAGCCGGGTCACGTGGTTGTGCACCGAGGAGGTGGCGCTGGCCGGGGGCCGTTCGCCCCACAGGGCGGCCTTGATCCGGTCCAGCGGCACGGTGCGGTTGGCGTCGAGCAGCAGGACCGTCAGCAGGGCGAGGTTCTTCGGCGCGCCGAGTGCGAGCGCGTGGCCGGTGTCGTCGTGCGCGGTCACCGGGCCGAGCAGACCGAACCGCATCCCACGTCCCTCCCGCACCCCGGCTCCCGATCCGGGCCATGGTAGCCGCGGCCCGGGCCCGGCCGGCGGTCAGGCCCGGTCCGTGGTCGGGGTGGTGGCCGGTCCGGCGCCGGACCAGCGCCGGACCGGGGCGGGGCGGCGGCCGGGGTCAGCCGGTGGCCGGGGGCCGGTGCGGATCGGGGTGCCGGTCCGTGGCCGGGTGCAGGGCCGCTTCGGCCTCGGCCAGGATGTCGGCGGCCGTCGCGACCTGGGATCCGGTGAGCCGGCCGGCCGCGGCCCGGGCCACGTCGAAGGCGGCCGAGGCCTCGTCGGGCCGCCCGAGCCCGAGCAGGGCGATGGCCAGGTAGGCGTGGCCGACGGCCTCGGTGAACGGGACGCCGATGGTGGCGCCGCTGTCGATGGCGGACCTGAGCGCGGGCACCGCCAGCTCGGGGTTGCCCATCCGCAGGTGGGTGACACCGAGGGAGGTGTAGGTCTCGGAGTTGGCCGCGGGCTCGCCGAGTTCCCTGCTGAGCCGTACCGACTCCCCGAGGCACCGCAGCGCCTCGGGGTAGTGGCCGAGTTCCAGTTCGGCGCCGCCGAGGTTGGTGAGCACCATCTTCTCGTGGTTCCTGGTGTCCGGGGAGCCGGCGAGTTCCAGCGCCTGCAGGAAGTACTCCCTGGCCTCCGCGTTCCGTTTCTGGATCCTCATCAGGATGCCGAGGTTGTTGGTGGTGGCCATCTGGCCGGCCACGTCGCCGTCGGCCCGCCGGATCGCCAGCGCCGCCGTGAAGTTCTCCTGCGCCGGGGGCCACTCCCCGACCTGGACGTAGGCCGCGCCCCGGATGGTGAGCATCAGCGACTCGGCGGCGCTGTCGCCCGCGCTGCGGGCGGCGGCCAGGCCGACCGTGCTGGTGGTCAGCCAGTCCTGCAGATGGCTGCGGTGGGTGAGGTAGGACCAGCCGTGGCCGGGGATCCGCCAGGCGATGTGGGGGAACCCGTGCCGTGCGGCGGCCTCGGTGGCGCCGACCAGGTTGACCCGTTCGGTGTCGCACCAGCGCAGCGCGTCCGGGACCCCGGCGAAGCCGTGCGGCCGGTACCCGGGGTCCTCGGGCAGGCGCTCCGGCCGTCTGAGGGTGGGGAAGATGACGGCGTCGGCCTCGACGAGGCTGTCGAGGTACCAGCGGACCACCCGGCCGACGGCGTCCCGGCCGGCGTCCGCGCCCTCCTCGGCCTCGGCCCGTTCCGCGGCGAAGTCCCGGAGCAGGTCGTGCAGGCGGTAGCGGTCCGGGCCGGTGCTGTCGAGCAGGCTGACGTCGACCAGGTGCTCCAGCAGCTGCTCGGTGCGGTCGAGCGGCCGGCCCAGCAGGGCCGCGGCGGCGCGCAGGCCGATGTCCACGCCCGGTGCCAGTCCGAGCAGCCGGAACGCCCGGGCGGGCCCGAGGTCGTCCGGGGCGTCGGGACCGTCCGGGCCGTCGGGGGCCCGCAGCTGGGCGTAGCTCATCAGGAAGCTCGCCCGGACGGCGAGGTCCTCGACCCGCAGTTCGTCCAGCCGGCGGCTGTGGTCGGCGAGCCGGTCGGCGAGCGTCGCCACCTGCCAGGAGGGGCGTCCGGCGAGGCGGGCGGCGGCGATCCGCAGGGCCAGCGGGAGGCCCGCGCAGTGGCGCACCACCTCGGCGGTGGCCTCCGGTTCGGCGGCCGCCCGCTCGGGACCGGCGATGGCGGCGAAGAGCTCGTGGGCGTCCCGGTCACCGAGGGTGGAGAGGTCCAGGTGGACGGCGCCCGCGAGGCCGGGCAGTCTGCGCCGGGCGGTCACCAGCGCCGCGCAGCCCGCCGAGCCCGGCAGCAGCGGGGCGACCTGGGCGGTGTCGCGGGCGTTGTCGAGGACGACCAGCACCCGCAGGTCGGCCAGCAGGCTGCGGTAGCGGGCGGTGCGGGCCTCCCCGGTCGCCGGGATCTCGTGCTCGGGGGTGCCCAGCTCCCGCAGGAAGCCGGCCAGTACCTCGCCGGGGTCGGCGGGGGAGTGGTGGACGCCGCGGAGGTCGACGTACAGCTGCCCGTCCGGGAAGCCGCCGGCGATCCGGTGCGCGGCGCGGACGGCCAGCGTGGTCTTTCCGACACCGCCGGGTCCGCTGACGGCCGCCACCCGCAGGACGCCGGGTCCGGGTGGGTCGGTGGGGGCGAGCAGGGCGGACAGCCAGTCCAGCTGGTCGCCGCGGCCGGTGAAGTCGAGGATGTCCCGGGGGAGTTGGGCGGGTGCGCCGGGGCCCGGGGCGGGTGCCGGATCGTCCTCGGGCGGGGCGAGGATCTCCCGGTGGGCGGCCCGGGCGTCCACGCCGGGTTCGACGCCGAGCTCCGTCACCAGCCGCTTGCGCAGCTGCTGGAACACCGCGAGCGCCTCGGCCTGCCGTCCGGAGCGGTGCAGCGCGAGCATCAGCTGCCGGTGGAAGCCCTCCCGCAGCGGGTGCTCGGCCGCCAGTGCGGTCAGCTCGGCGACCAGGGCGCTGTGCTCCCCGTCGCGCAGTTCGGCCTCCAGTCGCCACTCCAGTACCTGGAGCCGTGACTGCCGCCACTGTTCCAGCTCCGGTTCGACCTGCGCCGCCGCGTGCTCGGCGAGCTGGACGCCGGTCAGCGGATCGCCGCGCCACAGCGCGAGGGCGGCGCGCGAGCGCCTGCCGACGGCGGCCCAGTCGCCCCGGCGGCGGGCGGCGTCCGCCGCCCGGACCAGGCCGGTGAAGACCAGTGCGTCGACCTCCTGCTCGTCGGCCTCGATCCGGTAGCCCCGCTGGTCGGCGCGCAGCCGCGCCGCGCCCTCGTCGCCGAGGGCGCGGCGCAGCCGGGTCACGTGGTTGTGGACCGAGGCGGTCGCGCTCGCGGGCGGGTGATCGCCCCAGAGTGCGGACTTCACGGTGTCCAGCGACACCGCACGGTTGGCCCGCAGCAGCAGAATCGCCAGCAGCGCGCGGTTCTTCGGTGCGCCGAGCGGGAGTTCGCGCCCGTCCGGGTCGTGCACCGTGAGCGCCCCGAGCAGGCCGAACCGCATCCCGTGTCCCCCGTTCCCCGCGCGGCCGGGCCCGGCCCGCCGCCGTTCGTGTCCGGCGACATGCTAGTGCCGCGTCGGGCGGCCGACGGGGCGAAGGCTGCCCGACGCGGCACGGGGGCCGGTCCGGCCGTGCGGCGGTCAGGCCTGCCAGTGCGGCTTGCCGCTGACCATCCGGCAGTAGATCATCCGGCCGCCGGCGTCGTGGGTGGAGCGGCCGAGGTCGGCGTCGCGGCAGAACTGGCCGGCCTTGTAGCAGTTGCCCGCGTTGGAGACGATCTCGCAGCCGGCCGGGGCCGGGGCGGGTTCGCTGGTGCGGGGCGGTTCGGGGGCCTTGGTGGTGGTCTTCGGCGCGGGCGTGGTGGTCCTCGGTGCCGCGGGCCTGGTGGTGGTGACGGCGGCCGGGGGTGCGGGCGGCGGGACGTTCGCCGCGGCGGCCTCGGTGACGGTCGGCGTCGGGCTCGGCGTCGGGCTCGGCGTCGGCGTCGGCGTCGGGTCCGGGGCGGCGCCGGTGACGGCCGCGGCCGCGGCGGCGGCGCTGGTGGAGACGGCGGGCGCGGGCGCGCCGCCGGTGTCCGAGGGGTCGCAGCCGGTCAGGGCGAAGGCGGCGGCCAGCGCCAGGGCGGCGAGGCCGGCGAGCTGCCGGTGGCGGCTGCGGGTGGACGAGGGCATGGCGGTGGAAGGCTCCGTTCCGGCGGGGGTGGGCAGGCCGGTGAGTCAACCAGAGCGCGGCCGCGCTGTTCACGTTTCGAGCACGTAACTCCCATATGTCGCCAAGCCGTTGGCGAAACGTGATCGGAGGGTCACGGTCGGTAGGGGAGCTGCGGTACGTCGTAACAGGCGGTGGCGGGGAAGTCGACCTGGCTCACCCAGCCGCCCCGTCCGTCGAACGCGGCGTCCTGCCAGCGGGCGGCGTTCAGGCAGGCGAGGGTGGGTCCGCTGGGCCGGGGCTGCGGGGTGAAGTCGGCGGGGATCAGCAGGCCGTGGGCGTCGTACGGCTCGCGCCGGTTCATGAACCGCCCGACGCAGGCCCGGGTCAGGTCGGTGCCGCAGGAGTCCATCGCGTCGGTCAGCCACTGGGCCGCCGCCCAGCCCTCCAGCTCCCAGGCGGAGAGCTGTCCCGCGCGCTCCGGGTAGTAGCGGGCCATGGCCGCCCGGAAGGCGGTGACGGCCGGCTGCGCGGTGTCCTCGTAGTTGCGGGAGGAGGAGGTGGCCCACAGGTCGTTGCGGCAGGAGGGGGAGTCCCGGTAGTCGGTGCGCACCGTCTCGGACCAGTTCTGCACGTTGGTGACCTTGGCGGTCAGCCGGACCCCGGCGGCGTCCAGCGCCTGGCAGAGGGCGGCGTTGCCGCGGCTGTCCATGGCGTCGAAGAGCAGTTCGCTGCCGTCGGCCTTCATCGCGGCGGCGACGGCCTGGAAGCCGGGCAGCGCGAGGTCCACGCTCTGGCTCAGCACCCGGTACCCCTCGGCCCGCAGGCCCTCCTCCAACTGCCGGGCGTAGCGCGCGGAGTCGGCCTGGTTGTACGAGACCACGGCCGCGCTGCGGGCGCCGAGCCGCTCCTTGAAGAAGCGGTAGACCTCGGTGCTCTGGTACAGCACGCCGTCCCAGCCGACCGAGCGGCCGTCCCGGGGCGCCGCGGAGCCGTAGATGCTGTAGAGGTGCGGCCAGCGGTCGTAGGCGGTGGTGATCGGCTGCCCGCCGACGTCGGGCACCTGGTGGGCGTCGACGTACGGCGCCCCGGCGTAGTCCAGCACGCTGCCCGCGACCAGGGCGAACACGTGCTCCTGGTCGACCATCCGGTGCGCGCAGTCCCGGTTGCCGAGGCCGCTGCCGCCGTCGTCGCAGGTCACCACCCGGACGGTGCGGCCGTGCAGGCCGCCCTGGTCGGCCTGGGCGCGGAAGAAGGCGAGCGCGCCGTAGCGCGGACCGGCCAGCGCCTCCCCGCCCACCGGGCTGGTCAGCGAGGTGATGATGCCGACCGTGATCTCCCGGGCGCTCACCCCGGTGTCGGTGGCCAGATCGGGTGCGCCGCCGCCGGTGGGGCCGAACGCGCTGCGCGGCAGCCGGCTGCCGCAGGCCGCGGCGGGCGCGAGCAGCAGCAGCAGTGCGAGGGCGGCGGCCGCCGGGCGCCGCCCGGCCGCCGCCGCCCGCCGTCGCCGGCTCAGCTGCACCCGGGCACCGCGGAGGCGCTCCCGGCCAGGGTCACCAGTCCGCACAGGGTCGAGGTGGAGACCTTCCAGGTGCCGTCCACCAGGACGGCCTGGCCGGTGGCGTCCTGCTGCACCACCTGGTCCTGCAGCGAGAGCGTGTACGTGACGGTGGCGGAGGAGGGCGAGGTGAAGGCCACGTTGGTGACCTTGGCCTTGACCTGGCCGACCCGCGGGTCCGAGGCGAAGCCCTGGAGCACCGGGACCAGCTGCTGCCCGTTCTCCAGCAGGGCGGACTTGTCGGCGAGCGAGGTGGCCGGGTCGAAGAACTTCTCCCAGTTGGTGGTCACCTGGGTGGTGGCGCCGGCGACGTCGGCGGGGGCGCTGCCGGACGCCGCGGGCGAGGGCGACAGCTCGATCGACACCGAGGCCGACGGCCCGGAGACCGAGATCGACACGGACGGGGCGGCGGAGGCGCTGCTGCCGCTCCCGCCGCTACTGCTGCTGCACCCGGCCGCCAGCGCGACGGCCAGTGCCGCGCCGGCCAGCCGGAGGGCGGCGGCCCGGGGCGGCCGGGCCCGGTGCGCCCGGGTGTCCGGGGGGAGCTGCCGACCGGCTCCGGCTGCCGGCCGGCGGTCACTGTGGCTGGTGCGCATGGGCTCTCTCACCGTGTCTTCCCGACCTGGTCCCGGTCGCTCGGTTGGCTGCCCGGCCGGTCGGGCCGGGCGCGGCGCAACAGGCCGCACGGGACACTATGAGGGACGATCACCGGACAAACCATCATGCACCACCCAGAAGCCCCATATCGGATATCGAGTTCCACCCACGGAAGGTGCCATGCCCCGCCCGTACCTGCGGACCGCCGCCCGCGCCCTGCGCGAGCACCCGGGCTGGCCGGTGCTGGTCGCCGGGCTGCTGCTCTGCCTGCTCGGCTGGTACGGCGTGTCCGGCGAGTCCCTCACCGCCCGCCAGCTGCCCTACCTCGCCTCCGCCACCGCCCCCGGCACCGCCCTGGTCGCGGCCGGCGCCCTGCTGCTCGGCAACCGCGCCCCCGGCCCCCCGGACCGGCCGGCCGACCCCCGGATCGACCAGCTGTACGCCCTGCTCACCGACGGGACCGACCCCCGCCCCGACGCCGCCCCCGCCCCGGCGGGCCCGCCGCTGGCCGTCCCCGAGGGCACCCTGTACCACCGCCCCGACTGCGCGCTGGTGGCGGGCAAACCGCAGGCCGTCCCGGTGGACGCGGCGGCCGTCCGCGAACGCGCCCTCACCCCCTGCCCGGTCTGCGACCCCGGACCGCCGCCCGCCGCGGGCGGCTGACGCCGTGCCGGACACCCTCGCGCTCGGCGTCGACCTGCTGCTGGCCGGTCTCGCGGTCGGCAGCGCGGCCGCCCTCAGCGGCGTCGGACTGATCGTCACGTACCGGGCCACCGGCGTGCTCAACCTCGCCCAGGGCGCCCAGGCGATGCTGATCGCCTACCTGCTGCGCGAGCTCGTGGTGGTCCGGCACTGGCCGCTCGCCCTCGCCGCGCCCTGCTGCCTGCTGCTGGCCGCACCCGCCCTCGGCGTCCTGCTGGAACTCGCCGTCTTCCGGCCCCTGCAACGCCGCGGCGCCGGCCCCGCCGAGACCCTGGTCGCCTCCGTCGGCGTCTTCGTGCTGCTGATCGGCACCGCCGTCCTGGTCTGGGGCACCACCCCGTTCGGCGACGCACCCGCCCTCGCCCCGGCCACCGTCCTCGCCCGCCCCGGCGGCCACCCGCTGCGCCTGGACACCCTGGTCCAGCTCGCCGGGGTGCTGCTGCTCACCGCGGCGGTCGGCCTGGTCAACCGCCGCACGGCCGTCGGCGTACGGATGCGCGCGGTGGTCGACGACCGCACGCTGGCCGGCCTGACCGGCATCGACGCCGACCGGGTCGCGGCCGGCGGCTGGGCGTTCGGCTCCTTCACCGCCGGGCTGGTCGGCGTCCTGCTCGCCCCCGACCTGCTGCTCGACCCGTACGGGCTGCCGCTGCTGGTGCTGGAGACCATGGCGGTGGCCGTCGCCGCGCGGCTGCGCAGCCTGCCGGTCGCCGTCGCCACCGGACTCGCGCTCGGCGTGGTGCAGAGCGAACTCACCCGCTGGCACCCGCCCGGACAGCTGCTGCCGCTCGCCCAGGCCCTGCAGGCCAACCTGTTCGTGGTGGCGCTGCTGGCCGCCGCCCTGCTGCCGTGGCGCACCGCGCTCGCCGACGACCGCGGACTCGCCCCCCGGCCCGGCCGCAGCACCCCCGGCGGCGTCCGGGCCGCCTGCGCCGTCCTCCTGCTGCTGCCGCTCTGGTTCCGCGCCGACGACCTGCGCGACGCGCTCGCGGTGCCCGCCCTCGCCCTGGTCCTGCTCTCCACCGTGGTGGTGACCGGCTACGGCGGCCAGGTCTCGCTCGGCCAGGCCGGGTACGCCGGCCTCGGCGGCCTCGGCACCGCCCTGCTGATCTCCGGTCAGGTCCCCGGCCTGCCCGCCGTCCCGCCGCTGCCCGCCCTGCTGCTGGCCGTCGCCGCGGCGGTACCACTGGGCCTGCTGCTCGGCCGGCCCGCGATCCGCCGCCGCGGCCTCGCCCTCGCCCTGACCACGCTGGCCGTCGGGACCGCCCTCAGCCGGCTGGTGTTCGACCAGCCGTACGCCACCGACGGCCTGGACCTCGGCGGCGCCCAGCTGCCCGGCGGCGACCGGACCCTGTACGCGCTGGAACTGCTGCTGCTGGCCGCGGCCCTGCTGCTGGTCCGCAACCTGCACGGGGGACGGCTCGGCCGGGCGCTCACCGCACTGCGCGACCACCAGGACGCGGCCTCGGCCGCCGGGGTCGACGTCCCCCGCCTCAAACTGCTGCTCTTCATGACCGGCGCCGGCCTCGCCGCCCTCGGCGGCGCCCTGACCACCCTGGCGGGCCAGTCCTTCGACCCGAACGCCTACGACCCGGTGCGCGGACTGCTCTGGTTCGCCGCCGCGGTGGTCGCCGGGGTGGACAGCGCCACCGGGGCGGTGGTCGCCGCCGCGGCGCTGACCGTCCTGGACACCCTGTTCGGCCAGGGCGTCTCCGCCGTGGTGGTCGGCGCCGGCGCGGTGGCGGTCGGCCGGCTCCCCGGCGGCCTGGCCGGGCTCGCCCGGGCCCGCGGCCCCGCCGCGGGCCGCCCGGTGCTCAGCCCGCTCGGGGAACGCCTGCGCGCCGGGGCGGCCGGGCGGGGCGGGCCGGCCGGGCGGAGCGGCGGATGAGCGCGGGCCTCGCCGCGTACGGACTCGTCCGGCGCTTCGGCGGCGCCCGGGCCGTCGACGGCGTCGACCTGACCGTGCCGCCGGGCCGGATCACCGCCCTGGTCGGCCCGAACGGCGCCGGCAAGAGCACCCTCTTCGACTGCCTCAGCGGCCGGACCAGGCCCGACGCCGGCCGCGTCCTGCTCGACGGCCGGGACGTCACCCGCCGCCCCGACCACGCCCGGGCCAGGCTCGGCCTGGCCAGGACCTTCCAGCAGCCCGCCGTCTTCCCCGGTCTGACGGTCGGCGAGAACGTCCGGATCGGCGCCGAGCAGCGCACCGCCGGCACCGCCCGCGGACTGCTCGGCCTGCCCCCGCACGGCCGCGCCGACGCCCGCGCCGCCACCGCCCGCGCCCTGCGGCTGTTCGGCCTCGACACCGTCCGCGACCTGCCCGCCGCCGCCCTGCCCGCGGGCGCGCTGCGGCTGCTCGAACTCGCCCGCGCCCTCGCCGCCGAACCCCGCGTGCTGCTCCTGGACGAGCCGACCGCCGGCCTGGACACCACCCGGACCCGCCACCTCGCCGTGGTGCTGCGGGCACTGGCCGCCGACGGACTGGCCGTCCTGCTGGTCGAGCACGACCCCGAACTGGTGGCCGGCCTCGCCCACACCGCCTACGTCCTGGCGGCCGGCCGCACGGTGCTCAGCGGCCCCGCCCGTACGGTCCTCGCCGACCCCGCGGTCGCCGGACTGTGGGGCGCCGGATGAGCGCCGGGGCCGAACTGCGCGGCGTCCGGGCCCGGTACGGGCTGCTGGAGGCCCTGCACGGCATCGACCTGGCCTGCCCGCAGGGGCGGATCACCGTCCTGCTCGGCCGCAACGGCGCCGGGCGCAGCACCGCCCTGCACACCCTGGCCGGCTCGCTGCGCCCGACGGCCGGCCGGGTACGGCTGCGCGGGGTCGACGTCACCGGGCTGGACGCCCACCGGCGGGCCCGGCTCGGGACCGCCCTGGTCCCGGCGGAGCGGGCCGTCTTCCCCTCGCTGACGGTGGCCGAGCACCTCGCCCTCGGCGGCCCGGCCCCGGCCGGCCAGTGGTTCCCGGAACTGGTGCCGCTCGCCCACCGCCGGGCCGGCACCCTCTCCGGCGGCCAGCGGCAACTGGTCGCCCTCGCCCGGGCGCTGGCCGCCCGCCCGGCGGTCCTGCTGCTGGACGAACCGGCCCGCGGCCTCGCCCCCGCGGTGGTCGACCGCCTGCACCGCCTGCTGCTCGGCCTGGCCGCCGACGGCCGCACCGTGGTCCTCGCCGAACAGTCCCTGCCGCCCGCCTTCGACCGCCCCGGCACCTTCGTCCACGTGCTGCGCCGCGGCCGGATCACCTTCAGCGGCGAACCCCCCGAACTGCGCACCCCCGCCGCGGACCACGGCTGACGGCTTGCAGAGCGGGCTCCCACGGCGGGGCCGCAGGTACGCGGCACGGTTGTGGGGCGGACCGGCAAACGGCGGCGGCGATGCCGCTTCGCTGCGCAGACCGGACCCGTTGTGCGCTCCAGGCACCCGGGGTCAGCGGCGGAGCCCGTTCGGGGCGGCCGCTGCCACGGGGTCCGGTCATCCGGCGGCGGTGGGTGGAGGGCCGCCGAGGTGGCGGTGGCGGTGGGCGCGGGTGCGCAGGCGGTCGGGGGCCGGCTGGGCGGCGAGGTCGGTGAGGGCGGCGGCGACGGCCGCGCCGACGCGGGCGCAGAAGGCCGCGGGTTCCTCGGCGGCGTCCGGGAGTTCGGCGATCACCTGGTCGACCAGGCCCGCCGCGGCGAGGTCGGCGGCGCCGATGCCCTGGGCGCGGGCCAGTTCGGCGGCGTGGTCGCCGTCGCGGTGCACGATCGCGGAGGCGCCCTCGGGCGGGAGCGGGGCGAGCCAGGCGTGTTCGGCGGCGAGCACCCGGTCGGCGGGCAGCAGGGCGAGCGCCCCGCCGCCGGACCCCTGCCCCAGCAGCACCGCGAGCACCGGGGTGGCCAGTGAGACCAGGGCGGCCAGGCACTGGGCGATCTCGACGGCGATGCCGTCCAGCTCGGCGCGGGCGGACAGTTCGGCGCCCGCGGTGTCCACCAGCGTCACCAGCGGCAGCCCGAGCTGCTCGGCCATCCGGGCCGAGCGGCGCACCAGCCGCAGCTCGGCCGCCGTGAACGGCCGCGGTTCGGCGCCGTCCTGACGCTGCTGGCCGACCACCACGGCCGGCCGGCCGCCGAACCTGGCCAGGGCCCGGACCAGCGCGCCTTCGCCGGCCAGCGTCAGCACGCCCTGCCCGGCGTGGTCCAGCAGCTGCCGGGCGCCCGGCCGGTCGGCGCGCCGGGTGCGTCGGACGGCGTCCCACGGGTCCGGCGGCGCGGGCCGCGGCGCGGGCGGTGGCGGCGCGGGCTCGGTGGCGGGCGTCCCGGCCAGGACGTCCAGGGCCAGCCGCAGCACCTCCCGCAGCCGCTCCTGCGGCACCACCGCGTCCAGCAGTCCGCGCGCGGCGAGCGTCTCGGCGAGCTGGACGTCCGGCGGCAGCGGTTCGCCGCGCAGTTGCTCGTACACCCGGGGGCCGAGGAACCCGAGCCGGGCGCCCGGTTCGGCCAGGACCAGGTGGCCGAGCGTGCCCCAGGAGGCGAACACCCCGCCCATGGTGGGGTTGCGCAGATAGGTCAGGTACGGCAGCCCGGCGGCCTGGTGGGCCTGGACGGCGGCCGTCACCCGGACCATGCACAGGAACGCGGCCGCGCCCTCCTGCATCCGGGTGCCGCCGGAGACCGGCAGGGCGACCAGCGGGAGCCGCTCGGCGGTGGCCCGCTCGACGGCGAGGGTGATCCGTTCGGCGGTGGCGACCCCGATCGATCCGCCCAGGAAGGCGAACTCCGAGGCGATCAGCGCCACCGGCCGGCCAGCCAGCAGGGCCCGCCCGGTGGTGACGGCCTCGTCGAGGCCGCTGCGCTCCCGGGCGCGGGCCAGTGCGGCCCGGTAGCCGGGGTCCGCGGGCCGGGTGCCGACCGGCCGGTCCCAGCGGACGAAACTGCCGGGGTCCACGATCCGGCCGATCAGCTGATGTGCCGTCACCACGCCTCCTTGCCGGGCCTGTCCCGGTCGTCGCCCTCCCAACCCTAGGGGCGCCGGGCCCGCGGGCGGCTGTGACGCCGGTCGCAGCGCGCTCGGGCGGGCGGCGCCGGAGCGGTGGCCGGGCGGGTGCGCGGGGGTGGGGCCGCCGGGGCGGCCGTCGCCCGCGGGGTGGAGGTGGTGTGCCGGGGTGTGTGCGGTTCGGCACCCGGGTCGGCGGACGGCCACGAATTGGTAAAACCCTCGGGCCGGGCGGGGGGCGATGTGGACGGCCCGCCGGGGGCTATCTAAGGTATGCCTCAGCTAACTGGACGACCGGGGGGTCGCGCATCTGCCCGGTCGTCCTTTTTGCTGCCCTGTACCTGTCATCTTTCTGTACACCCTCGCCCGTGGAGTTCACATGTCCGCCCGTCGCCGTTCCGCCGCAGCCACACTGCTCTCCATCGCCGTGGTCGGAGCCGCTCTGGCCGGCTGCTCCAAGAAGGACGACGCCTCCTCGGCGGACGCCGTCCAGGTGAACGCCTCCGACACGGCCTGCGAGGTGTCGAAGACCACCTTCGCGGGCGGCCAGGTCAAGCTGGCCGTCCAGAACAAGGGCAGCAAGGCCACCGAGGTCTACGTCTACGCCGCCGGCGACAAGATCGTCACCGAGCGCGAGAACATCGGCCCGGGCACCAAGGTGGAGATCTCCGCCGAGATCAAGCCCGGCAGCTACGAGATCGCCTGCAAGCCCGGCATGACCGGTGACGGCATCCGCCAGAAGATCACCGTGACCGGCGACGGCGGCCAGGCCAAGGCCGACACCCGCCTGCAGGACGCGGTGACCGCCTACCACACGTACGCCCAGGAGCAGGCCGACGCGACCATCCCGGTGGTCACGCAGTTCGCCGAGGCGGTCAAGGCCGGGGACATCGAGAAGGCCAAGTCGCTGTTCGCCCCCTCCCGGGTGGGCTGGGAGCGCACCGAGCCGGTCGCCGAGAGCTTCGGTGACGTCGACCCGAAGACCGACACCCGCGAGGACGGCCTGGAGCCGGGCCAGGAGTGGACCGGCTGGCACAAGCTGGAGAAGTCCCTCTGGGCCGACAACGCGATCACCGACGCCGACAAGAAGCTCGCCGACCAGCTGGTCGCCGACCTGACCGACTGGCAGAAGAAGATCCCGCAGGCGGAGATCACCGCCACCAGCATGGCCAACGGCGCCAAGGAGCTGCTGGACGAGGTCGCCACCGGCAAGGTCACCGGTGAGGAGGACCGCTACAGCCACACCGACCTGTCCGACTTCGCGGCCAACGTCGAGGGCGCGAAGAAGGCGTACGACCTGCTGAAGCCGGTCGCCGCCGAGAAGGACGCCGAGCTGGCCAAGACCCTGGACAGCGAGTTCGCCGCCATCCAGACCCTGCTCGCCAAGTACAAGCAGGGCGACGCCTACACCTCGTACGACAAGGTCACCGAGGCCGAGCGGAAGACCTTCGCCGACTCGGTGAACGCGCTGGCCGAGCCGCTGTCCAAGCTCGCCGCGGCCGTCGTCGTCAGCTGATCCGCGCCACCATCGCCACCCCTGCCGTGGCGGCCGAAACGGCCGTCACGGCAGCTGTGTCCCCGCCGAACCCCACGAAGGACCCCGGTTATGAACGCTGAGACCCCCAGCGCCGCCACTCCCGGACCCGAGCAGCCCGCCACCCTCGGCGCCGAGCCCCGGGGCGCGGTCAGCCGACGCGCCGTCATCGGCTGGGCCGGTGCCGGTGTGGCGCTCGGCGCCGCGGCCGCCGGTTCGGTCGCCGCCGCCACCCTGCGCGAGGAGCCCG
Organism: Kitasatospora sp. NEAU-CNBT7; assembly: GCF_057220535.1. Taxonomy (NCBI): domain Bacteria; kingdom Bacillati; phylum Actinomycetota; class Actinomycetes; order Kitasatosporales; family Streptomycetaceae; genus Kitasatospora; species Kitasatospora sp. NEAU-CNBT7. The sequence goes on from NZ_JBXQQB010000019.1 coordinate 130,803, forward strand.
CACCGGCCGCGGCCGGCGGTGAGATCCCGTTCTACGGCGACCACCAGTCCGGGATCGCCACCCCGGTGCAGGACCGGCTGCACTTCGCGACCTTCGACGTGGTCACCACCAACCGGGACGCCCTGGTCAAGATGCTCAAGGAGTGGACCAAGGCGGCCGCGGCGATGACCGGCGGCCGTGAGGTCGGTACCGGCGCCAGCGGTCTGGCCGAGGCGCCGCCGGACGACACCGGCGAGGCGCTCGGTCTGCCGTCGTCCCGGCTGACGCTGACGGTCGGGTTCGGCCCGACGCTGTTCGAGAAGGACGGCGTCGACCGCTTCGGGCTGAAGGCCAAGCGGCCCGAGGCGCTGATCGACCTGCCGAAGTTCCCGCACGACAACCTCGACCCGGCCCGTTCCGGCGGCGACCTCTGCGTCCAGGCCTGTGCGGACGACCCGCAGGTCGCGGTGCACGCGATCCGCAACCTGGCCCGGATCGGCATGGGCGTGGTCAACGTGCGGTGGTCGCAGCTGGGGTTCGGCAAGACCTCCTCCACCACCCCGGAGGCGCAGACCCCGCGCAACCTGATGGGGTTCAAGGACGGCACCCACAACATCTCCGGCACCGACGCCGACGCGCTGGACAAGCACGTCTGGGTCGCGCCGGGCGAGGGCCCCGAGTGGCTCACCGGCGGCTCGTACCTGGTGGCCCGCCGGATCCGGATGCACATCGAGACCTGGGACCGCACCTCGCTCGGCGAGCAGGAGGGCGTGTTCGGCCGCACCAAGCGCGAGGGCGCGCCGTTCGGCAAGCAGCAGGAGCGGGACACCCCGGACCTGAAGGCGATGCCCGAGGACTCGCACGTGCGCCTGGCCCACCCGGACTCCAACGACGGCCTGATGATCCTGCGCCGCGGCTTCTCCTTCACGGACGGCACCGACGGTCTGGGCCGGCTGGAGGCGGGCCTGTTCTTCCTGGCGTACCAGCGCGACACCCGCAAGGCGTTCGTGCCGCTGCAGCAGCGGCTCGCCGCGTCCGACAAGCTGAACGAGTACATCCAGCACGTCGGCTCGGCGCACTTCGCCTGCCCGCCCGGCATCCGCAAGCCCGGCGAGTGGTGGGGCCAGGCCCTGTTCGGCTGACCCCGCCCCGTACAACCCCCTGAGGAGACCGCCGTGTTCGGCAACTACCTGATCGGCCTGCGCGAGGGCCTGGAAGCCAGCCTCGTCGTCTGCATCCTGATCGCCTACCTGGTCAAGACCGGCCGCCGGGACCGGCTGGCGCCGGTCTGGGCCGGCATCGCGGCCGCCGTGCTGATCAGCATGGCGTTCGGCGCGGTGCTGCAGTACGGCTCCACCCAGATGTCCTTCGAGGCCCAGGAGGCGCTCGGCGGTTCGCTGTCGATCATCGCCGTGGGCCTGGTCACCTGGATGGTGTTCTGGATGCGCCGCACCGCCCGGCATCTGAAGGCCGAGCTGCACGGCAAGCTGGACGCGGCGCTGGCGATGGGCACCTTCGCCCTGGTCACCACCGCCTTCCTGGCGGTCGGCCGGGAGGGGCTGGAGACCGCGCTGTTCATCTGGACGGCGGTGGCCGCCACCGGTGACGGGGTGCGGCCGCTGGTCGGTGCCGTCCTCGGTCTGCTCACCGCCGTGGTGCTGGGCTGGCTGTTCTACCGCGGCGCGCTGAAGATCAACCTGGCCAAGTTCTTCACCTGGACCGGCGCGATGCTGGTGGTGGTCGCCGCCGGTGTGCTCGCCTACGGCGTCCACGACCTGCAGGAGGCCGGCTGGCTGCCCGGCCTGCACGACATGGCCTTCGACATCAGCTCCACCGTCCCGAAGGACAGCTGGTACGGCACCCTGCTCAAGGGCGTGTTCAACTTCCAGCCCGACCCGTCGGTGGCCCAGACGGTGGTCTGGGTGGCGTACCTGGTGCCCACCCTGCTGTTCTTCCTGCGGCCGAGCGGCGGCGCCCGCCCGGTCGCCCCGGCGAAGGCCGGCGGCAGCCCGGCCTGAGCCACCCGCCCCAGCGCCCAGCGCCCCGCTCCCGGACCGTCGGGGGCGGGGCGCCGTGCTGTCCGGCCGCGGTGGTGACCTGGCCGGATGACGCAGTGTCAGACTTTGCGTGCGCGCGGTTCCGAATTGGCCCGACTGCGGTGCGGGGCAAGTGAATTGACGTGAAAGATTGGCAACATTCAACCCGTTGTGGCCACCCCTCCCCGCCGGTACAGTCCCCCTGAATTGCCGAGAACGCAATGGCGCGTTCGGCGGATCAGCAGGGGAGAGCGGTCATTTTAGGGACTCCTGGCGTCGGTCCGGTCACCCCGGATCTAATTGACGCGTTCACGCAAATTGTCGAGAGTCATGCCGACCGTACCGCGGTCGTTCACAATGGCCGTCCGTTGAGCTACCTTCAGCTCGACGGGCTGGTCCAGCGGGCGGCATTGCGCCTGGGGGCCGGACCGGGCGTGGTTGGTGTCCGAACTTCACGTTCTCCCGGGGTGGTCGCCGAGCTGCTCGGGGTGCTGGCCGCGGGCGGCACATACTGCCCGGTCGACCCGGCTTTCCCGGCCGCCCGGCAGCGGGCCATGGTGGCGGCCGCGGGCTGTCACCGCGTGATCGATGCAGAAACGGTTCCGCACGGGAAATCGGGCGTCGAGCCGGTCGACTTCAGTGACCTGCTGACCCCCCGCGGCACCGACGTCCCCGACGAGCCGGACGGCCCGCAGGCCCCCGCCTACATCCTCTTCACCTCCGGCTCCACCGGTGACCCCAAGCCGGTGGTCACCCCGCGCGGGGCGATCACCACCGTGGTCGGCGCGCTGCGCGAGCTGTTCGACCTGGGCCCGGCCGACCGCGTGCTGCAGTTCGCCTCGCTCAACTGGGACACCTGCTTCGAGGAGATCCTGCCGACGCTCACCGCGGGCGCCGCGCTGGTCCTCGACGACGAGGCCCACAGCGGCTCGTTCCCGCGCCTGCTGCGGATGGTGGAGCGCGAGCGGATCACCGTCCTCGACCTGCCGACCGCCTACTGGCACGAACTGGTCCGCCACCTCACCGAGGACCGCGCGGCCCTGCCGCCCTCGGTGCGGCTGGTGGTGATCGGCGGCGAGGCGGCCGACCCGGCCCGGCTGGCCGACTGGTGCGCGCTGGCCACCGGCGACGTCCGGCTGGTCAACACCTACGGATCCACCGAGACCACCCTGATCACCCACGCCGTCGACCTGCACGGCCCGCGCGCCCTGGCCCTCGGCCGGCCGTGGCGGCCGGGCGACCGGGTGCCGATCGGCCTGCCGCTCCCGCACGTCCTCGAACGGATCGGCGCGGAGGGCGAGTTGATGATCGGTGGCCCCGCGCTGGCGCTCGGCTACCGCGGCCTGCCGCAGGCCACCGAGGCCCGGTTCGGCAGCGGGGAGGACCGCTGGTTCCGCACCGGCGACCGGGTCGAACGGGCGCCCGGCGGCGTCCTGCTCCACCGCGGGCGGCTGGACGGCGAACTGAAGATCCGCGGGATCCGGGTCGACCCCGCCGAGGTCGAGGCCCACCTCACCGCCCACCCCCAGGTGGCCGGCGCCGCCGTCACCGGCGCCCGACTGGCCGGCCGGACCGCCCTGGTGGCGTACGTGGTGCCCGCCCCGGGCGCCGACACCGCCACGCTCGCGGCCGGCCTGCGCCGCCACCTGGCGGCCCGGGTGCCCGGCCACCTGGTGCCGGGGCGGATCGCCCTGGTGGAGCGGCTCGCCCGCACCGCCAGCGGCAAGCTCGACCGGGCCGGCACCCACCGGCAGTACGAAGGGCCGCCCGTAGAAACGGAGTTGACGCAGCGACGGCAGGGTGCCGCTGCTGGAGAGGAGGAGGGCAAGGATGGGCGTTGACACGGTGACCGCCATCTTCCGGCGGGTGCTGGAGACCGACGGGATCACCCCGCACTGCGATTTCTTCGACCTCGGCGGCGACTCGCTGATCGCCACCCGGGTCCTGAGTGCGGTCGCCCGGGAGAGCGGGGTCGAGCTGACCTTCGAGGACTTCCTGGCCGCGCCCACCCCCGAGTCGCTGGCGGCGAAGGTCGCGGGGGCGGCCCGGTGAGCGTGATCGTCGTCGGCGCCGGCCTCGCGGGGCTCACCGCCGCGGTGGACCTGGCGCGGGCCGGGGTCCGGGTCACCGTGCTGGAGGCCCGCGACCGGGTCGGCGGCCGCACCCGCGGCCTCGAGGTCGCGCCCGGCAGCTGGGTCGACGCGGGCGCCGCGTACCTGGGCGACCGGCACACCGAACTGCACGGCCTGCTCGCGGAGCACGGCCTGAAGACCGCGCCGACCGAGATGGCCGGCCACAGCAGGTTCGCGCTCGGCCCGGCCGCGGACGGCACCAGCGCCGGCCGGTTCCCGCCGCTCAACGCGGTCGCCCTCGGCGGCATGTTCGACCTGCTGGACGAGGTGACCGCCACCGTCCGCACCGACGCCCCCTGGCTGACCCCGGACGCCGAGCGGCTGGACGCGCTCACCGCCGCCGAGTGGGCCGACCGCCACCTCACCCACCCGGACGCCCGGCTGTTCTTCCCGCTGTTCCTCGGCGAGATGATGGCCGCCGACCCGGCCGACATCTCCGTCCTGCACCTGGCCTTCTACCTGCGCTCCGGCGGCGGCACCCGTTACCTCAACGCCTTCGAGGGCGGCGCCCAGCAGGACCGGGTGGCCGGCGGCGCGCACCAGCTGTGCGAACGGCTCGCCCGGCGGCTCGGCGGCCGGCTGCGGCTGTCCGACCCGGTCCGGGCGGTCCACCAGGACGCCGACGGGGTCACCGTCCACTCCGCCGGCGGGTCCACCCGGGCCGCCGCCGCGGTCGTCGCGCTGCCTCCGCTGCTCGCCGACGGGATCATCCGGGACCCGGCCGCCCGGCGCAGCACCGACCGCACCGCGCGCGGCTGCGCGGTCAAGGTCCAGCTGGTGTACGAGCGGCCGTACTGGCGGGAGCACGGTCTGTCCGGCTGGTCGGTCAACGCCGAGGGCCCGCTGCTGTCCACCGTGGACGACACCCCGCCCGAGGGCGGGCCCGGGGTGCTCACCGGATTCGTCACCGGGGCCGAGGCCCATCGCTTCGCCGCGCTCGGGCCCGCCGGGCAGCGCGCCGCCGCGCTCGCCCAGGCCGGCCGGCTGTTCCCGCAGCTGCCCGAGCCGCTCGCCTGCCACATCACCGACTGGGTCAACGAGGAGTACAGCCGCGGGTGTTACGCCGCGCTGCTCGGTCCCGGCGACTGGACCGCGCTCGGGCCGCGGCTGGCCGCCCCGCACGGGCGGGTGCACTGGGCGGGTACCGAGACCAGCACCGAGTTCTTCGGCCTGATGGAGGGCGCGGTCCGCTCCGGCCACCGGGTGGCGGCCGAACTCCTGGACCGCTACCCGGACCTGCACCAGCTCTGACGCCCATTCGGCACCGACTTTCGTTCTGCACCGACCTTGGTTCAGCACCGACCTTCGCTCAGCACCGAACTCCGTTCAGCAACAGCACTGTTGGGAGATCATGATGCTCGAAACCAGCCCCGTGGCACCGCTCGAGGTGCGCCGGCAGCTGATGACGGAACCCACCCTGGGTGCCGGGAACTTCCTGGACCACGCCCTCGCGCTCAACCCCAACCGGGCCGTGCCGTTCGCCTACAGCCACCACACCGACCACCGCGGCCAGGTGGTGCTGCGCGGCCACAGCCTGCTCGACCTGGCCGCGCTGCGGGACCGCTACGCCAGGTGGTACCGGGCCAACGGCGTGCGCCCCGGCGAGCCGGTCGGCATCGTGGTCGCCGAGGGACTGGAGCCGCTGCTGCACTTCCTCGCGCTCACCGCACTGGGCGCCGTGCCCGCCCTGGTCAACGACGCGATGCGGCCGGACATCATGGTCCGCTACCTCGACCACGTCGGGGTGGTCGGCATCGTCGCCGACGACCCGACCCGGCTGGCCGCCGCCTACCGCGCCGACCCGCAGCGCCGGCCGCGGTTCATCGCGCTCACCGCCGAGGTGCAGGCCTTCGACGCGGAGTCCGCGGCGCTGCCCGAGGAGTACCCGTACCGGCACGCCGCCGAGGACGTGGTGGCGCTGATCCACTCCTCCGGCACCACCGGCACCCCCAAGTCCACCATGCTGGCGCACCGGCAGTTCTGGGACGGCAAGCAGCCCCGGATGGAGCGCTTCCCGGCGGAGCCCTACGACCGGCTGATGTCGCTGATGCCGCACACCCACGCGGGCGGTCTGAGCTACTTCCTGACCGCGACCCTGCTGGGCCTGCCGACCGTGGTGATGGGGGACTGGCGGCGCAGCGTCGTCGAGCCGGTGATGGAGGCGTTCCTGCCGACCATGGTCGCCTCCTTCCCGCGGACCTTCGTCGAACTGGCCACCGGGGAGCTGCCGGTGGCCGGCGCCGCCAAGGTGCACTCCTGGTTCAACACCGGCGACAGCGCCCACTACGGGCACATCCGCCGGCTGGTGACGCTCGGCGAGCGGCCGGCCGGACTGATCAAGCCCTGGCTGCTGCCGCAGCAGCGGGATGAGCAACCGGCGCTTCCCGGCTCGCAGTTCATCGACGGGCTGGGCTCCTCGGAGATGGGCATGGCCCTGTTCGGGCAGGTCACCTCGCCGGAGACGGAGCGCGACGACCGCTGCGTCGGCCGGCCGCTGGAGGTGGTGCTGAAGGCCGCGGTGCTCTCCGGCGACGGCACCGAACTCCCCGACGGCGAGGTCGGCCTGCTCGGGGTGGTGACCCCGTCGCGTACCCCCGGCTACTGGAACAACCCGCGGCTGACCAGCAGTTTCGAGCTGGCCGGCTACTGGCTGACCGGGGACGTGGCCCGGCGCGACGCCGACGGCCGGTTCTACCACCTGGACCGGACGGTCGACGTCATCGACACCGCCGACGGCCCGCTCTACAGCCTCCCGGTCGAGGAGGTGCTGCTCGCCGACTGCGCCGAACTGGTCCAGGACTGCTCGGTGGTGGGCGTGCCCGGCCCGGACGGCCGGGGCCAGGTGCCGATCGCGGTGGTCCGGCTGCAGGCCGCGGCGGCCGGGGCGGACGAGCGGACCGTGCACGAGGCCGCCGACAAGGCGCTCGGGGTGGCCGGGCTGCCCGCCCTCGCCGCGGTCAGCATCGCCCGGGACGGCGCGGACTTCCCGCTCGGGCCGACCGGCAAGGTGCTCAAGCGCGAACTGCGCACCCGCTTCGCGACGCTGTTCACCGGCGCTCCGGACAGCCCCGACCGATGAACGAGCACACCGCCCGGCAGCCGTACCGGTACGTCCGGACCCCGCTGATCGAACCGGACTGGCGTCGGCTGCCGGGCTGGCGCGAGGTGACCGCGGCGCAGTGGCGCGACGCCCAGTGGCAGCGGGCGCACTGCGTCAAGACCCCGGCGCAGCTGCGGGCCGTCGTGGGCGGCCTGCTGACCGACCGCTTCTACCAGGAACTGGCCGCGGACCGGGAGCAGTTCGCGACCATGTCGATGCTGGTGCCGCCGCAGATGCTGAACACCATGGCGCCCGCGGCGGCGCTGCGGCCGGCCGAGTTCACCGAGGCGTTCCTGGCCGACCCGGTGCGGCGCTACCTGCTGCCGGTGCGCTGCGACCGCGACCCGCGGTGGCCCAGCCACCCGCTCGCCGAGCGCGACTCGCTGCACGAGGCCGAGATGTGGGTGGTGGAGGGCCTCACCCACCGCTACCCCACCAAGGTGCTGGCCGAACTGGTCTCCACCTGCCCGCAGTACTGCGGGCACTGCACCCGGATGGACCTGGTCGGCAACTCGACCCCGCAGGTCACCAAGGCCCGGCTGGTGCTGCGGCCGGCCGACCGGCAGGAGCAGATGCTCGACTACCTCAAACGGATGCCGCACGTCCGGGACGTGGTGGTGTCCGGCGGTGACGTCGCCAACGTGCCCTGGCGGCAGTTGGAGAGCTTCCTGATGCGGCTGCTGGAGCTGTCCTCGGTCCGGGACATCCGGCTCGCCACCAAGGCGCTGGTCGGGCTGCCGCAGCACTGGCTGCAGCCCGAGGTGACCGAGGGGATGGCCAGGGTGGCGGCGGTCGCCGCCCGCCGGGCGGTCAACCTCGCCGTGCACACCCACGCCAACCACGTGCAGTCGGTGACCCCGCTGGTGGCCGAGGCGGCCCGGGCGATGCTCGACGCGGGCGTGCGGGACGTCCGCAACCAGGGCGTGCTGATGCGCGGGGTGAACGCCTCGGTGGACGACCTGCTGGACCTGTGCCTCGCGCTCCAGGGCGAGGCCGGCATCCTGCCGTACTACTTCTACCTGTGCGACATGATCCCCAACGCCGAGCACTGGCGGATCGCGCTCCACGAGGCGCAGCGGCTCCAGGAGGGCATCATGGGCTACCTGCCGGGGTATGCCACCCCCCGGATCGTCAACGACGTGCCGCACGTGGGCAAGCGCTGGGTGCACCAGGCCGTCGCGTACGACCGTGAGCGCGGTATCTCGTACTGGACCAAGAACTACCGCACCGAGCCCGAGGCCCGGGCCGCCGAGGCGGCGTCCGACGTCCTGGGGCGCAGGTACCCGAGCTACGACCCGATCCCCACCCTCCCCGCGTCCGGCCGCCGCTGGTGGACGGAGCGGCCCGGCAGGAAGGCCTGAACGATGCTCGAACTCCACCGGCTGGCGATGCGGCACAGCGTGGCGGCGGTCGACCGGATCCGGGAGGGGCAGTGGGCGCTGCCCACGCCCTGCGCCGACTGGGACGTGCGGCAGCTGGTGGAGCACATGACGGCCGAGAACCTGGGCTTCGCGGCGGCGGCCGACGGGGAGCGGGAGGACCGCGGCGCCTGGGAGTACCGGGCGACCGGGGCCGGGCCGGCGGCCGACTACCGGGCCTCGGCGAAGCGGGTGGTGGAGGCGTTCGGTGCGCCGGGGGTGCTGGACGGGCGGTTCTGGCTTCCGCGGATCAACGACGCCCGGACCTTTCCGGCCCGGCAGGCGGTCTCGTACCACCTGCTGGACTACCTGGTGCACAGCTGGGACGTGGCGGTGGCGATCGGTGTGCCGGTCGACTTCGAGCCGGAGCTGGTCGCGGAGGTCGCGGTGATCGCCGAGCGGGAGGTCCCGGACACCCCGCGCCGGCTGCGTCCCGGCGCCGGGTTCCGTCCGGCCCTGCCCGTCCCGGACACCGAGCCGCCGCTGGAGCGCCTGCTCGCCGCGCTGGGGCGTTCGGCGCGCCGGCCGGTGCAGGACTAGCCGGCGGTCCGGGGCCGGCCGGAGAGCATGGTGCTCTGGCCGCGGAACTCGGCCACCACCGTGCCGTCGGCCTTGCGGACGGTGACGTCGTAGACGCCGTGCCGGCCGACCCGGGTGCGCTCGACGGCCTCGGCGGTCAGTTCGTCGCCGGCGGCGGCTGGCTGCAGGAAGGTCACCTGGGCGCCCTGGGCGACGGTGACCGGGCCGTGGGTGTTGCAGGCGAACGAGAACGCGGCGTCGGCCAGCAGGAACAGGAAGCCGCCGTGCGCGATCCCGTGTCCGTTCACCATCGCGGCGGTCAGCCGCAGCCGGACCGCGGCGCGGCCGGGGCCGACGTCGCCGAGCGAGATGCCGAGCGACCGGCAGGTCGGGTCCTGGTCGTACAGCGCCTTGGCCCGGGAGATGCTCAGGGCGAGCGGATCGCCGTCCTCGTCCATGGCCACCTGCGCTTCCCCTGGGATCGGGCCGCTCCGGGGTCGGGGCCGGTCGGCGGCACGACCGCATTAGACCGGCCGGATCGGGCCGGTGTCAACGACCGTGCCGGTAACTCCGATATCCGATAAGGGAATGGACGATTCGTCAGTCCGGTCGTGGACCGATGGAGGAAATGTAAGGTCCATGCCAGAACTCGACCCGGCCCGTTTATCGGCCGTTGAGAGTGGGCCCCTAGCCTTCGCCCATGTCCCAGACGAACCCTTCATCCGAACAGTCCGCCGAGCAGGACGCCGCGAGCCTGCGCCACCTGCTGACCAGGCTCACCGAGTCGCTGGCGAAGGACCGCGAGTATGCGGAGATTGACGCTGCGTCAGAGAAATAGCCGTGCACACGTCATTTTGAACCGCTGAGCCGGGTGACCTTTCCGGCATATCGAACAGGTGTCGGCAATGTACTGGTCATCTTCACCTCTTTACCCCACCATCTCCCATGGCGCACCGCCCGGAATCCGGCCACAAGCCGCAACAGGGCCACACCCCAGGAGAGTTGATGAGTTCGATCGGACTTCCTTCGCTTGACCCGGCCATGTCGCTGGCCGACTTGGTGGAAGCGCAGGTCCGTCGCACCCCCGACCGCACCGCACTGGTCGACGGCGACCACCGCCGCACCTACCGCGAACTCTGGTCCGAGGTGCAGGAGCTGGCCGCCGCCCTGGCCGGCGCCGGGGTGACCTCCGGCACCCTGGTCGGCGTCTGCCTGCCCCGCACCCCCGGCCTGGTGGCCGCCGTACTGGCGGTGCTGCGGGCCGGCGGCGCCTACGTGCCACTGGACCCGGCCTACCCGCGCGACCGGCTGGAGCTGGTGATCGGCGACGCACAGGCCCCCGTGGTGATCACCGACCACGCCCACGAACACCTGCTGGCCGGCGCCGGGGCCAAACTGCTCCACCTCGAGGACCCCCGCCCCGCCGGGGAACCGCCCGCCTTCCCGCCCGCCGGGCCGGGCGCGCTGGCCAACGTGCTGTACACCTCCGGCTCCACCGGCCGCCCCAAGGGCGTCGCCGTCACCCAGCACGGCGTCAACGCCCTGCTGCGCTGGGCCGCCGGACTGCTCGGCCCCGAGGACGTCGCCGGGGTGCTGTTCGGCACCTCGATCTGCTTCGACCTCTCGGTGTACGAGATCTTCCTGCCGCTGTCCGTCGGCGGCACGGTCATCCTCGCCCAGAACGTCCTCGCGCTGCCCGAACTGCCCGCCCGCGACGCGGTGACCCTGGTCAACACCGTGCCCAGCGCGATGGGCGCGCTGCTGCGCGGCGGCCGCGGCCTGCCCCCCGGCGTCCGGGTGGTGAACACCGCCGGGGAACCGATGTCCCGCCGGCTCGCCGACCAGGTCTACGCCCAGCCGCAGGTCGAGCGGCTGTACAACCTGTACGGACCGACCGAGGACACCGTCTACTCCACCTGGTGGCTGGTCGGCCGCGACCAGGACTTCGAACCGCTGCTCGGACACTTCCTGCCCGGCACCACCGGGCTCATCCTCGACGAGCACCGCCGGCCCGTCCCGGCCGGCACCGTCGGCGAGCTCTACCTGGCCGGCGACGGCCTGGCCCGCGGCTACCACGGCCGCCCCGACCTCACCGAGCAGAGCTTCGTCACCCTCCACGGCGAGCGCCACTACCGCACCGGCGACCTGGTCCGGCTGCGGCCCGACGGCAACCTCGAGACCCACGGCCGCACCGACCACCAGGTCAAGGTCCGCGGCTTCCGGGTCGAACTCGCCGAGATCGAGGCCGTGCTGTCCGGCCACCCCGGCGTCCAGGCCGCCGTCGCCGTGGTCCAGCGCGACGAGGCCGGCGACTACCTCGCCGCCTTCGTCCAGCCCGACCAGGGCGCCCGCCCCACCGTCGCCGCCCTGCGCGAGCGCTGCGCCGCCGCCCTGCCCGGCTACATGGTGCCCGCCGCCGTCGAGGTGCTGGAGCGCTTCCCGCTCACCCCCAACGGCAAGGCCGACCGCCGGGCGATGCCGCTCGCCGCCCGCACCCGCACCGCGAGCGACGTCTACGTGGCCCCCAGGAACCCGGCCGAGACCCGGATCGCCGAACTGTGGAGCTCCGTGCTCGGCGTGCCGCAGGTCGGCGTCCACGACGTCTTCCTCGACCTCGGCGGCCACTCGCTGCTCGCCCTGTCGGTCCTCGCCCGGATCGAGCGCGAGTACGGCGTCCGGGTGCCGCTCGGCGAGTTCTTCGCCGCCCCGACCGTCGCCGCGCTCGCCGTCCGGACCGCCCAGGGCGCCGCCACCGGCCCGGCGGTCGAACCGCCCCGCCGCGAACCCGCACTGCCCGCCCTCGCCACCTCCTTCCAGCGCGAACTGTGGCTGCACGAGGCGATGGCGCCCGGCACCGCCGTCTACAACGTCCCGCTGCGGATCCGCGCCACCGGCGCCCTCGACCCGCAGCGGCTCGGCCGGGCCCTGACCGAACTGGTACGGCGCCACGAGGTCCTGCGCACCGCCCTGACCGGCCACGGCGAGCAGCTCACCGCCGAGGTCCGCCCCGCCTACCCGGTGGACGTCCCGGTGCTCGACCTGCCCGGCGCCGACGAGGACCGGATCGACACCGCGCTGCGCGCCGAGGCCGCCCGCCCGATCGACCTCGCCCAGGGCCGGATGCTGCGCGCCGCGGCCCTGCGGATCGGCGAACGCCACCACGAACTGCTGATCACCGTGCACCACGCCGCCATCGACGGCTGGGCCAACGGCGTCCTGCTGGACGAACTCGGCCGCGCCTACCGCGGCGAGGCCCGCGACCCGGAACTCCAGCTCTCCGACGTGGCCCGCTGGCAGTGGCAGGTCATCGAGGCGGGCCGCCCCGAGGCCGAACGCTGGGCCGGCCGCCTCGCCGGACTCGACACCGACCAGCACCTGCCCGGCGACCGCCCGCACCCCGATCCGCACGACCTGACCGGCCTGCGCACCGCCCGCCGCCTCGACCCCGCCCTGCTGCGCACCGTCGAGCGCTGGGGCGCCGAGGAGGGCGCCAGCCTGTACATGACGCTGCTGGCCGCGCTCGGCGCCGTCGTGCACCGCTACACCGGGCGCACCGACGTGGCGGTGCTCACCCCGTTCGCGGTCCGGCCGCTGCCCGAACTGGAGCAGGTGCTCGGCCCGTTGACCAACACCGTGGCGCTGCGCCTCGACGTCCGCGGCACCGACACCTTCCGCGAACTGGTCCGCACGGTGCGGCCGGTGGTGCTGGACGCCGCCGACCACTGCGGCCACCCGGCCGGCGAACAGGTCCGGTACGCCGGGGCGCCGCGCGGGGTGACCGCCACCCCGTTCGGCCAGATCATGCTCGCGGTGCAGAACCACCCCGCCGCCGTCGCCGAACTCGACGACCTGCGGCTCGACTTCGTCGCCGAGGTGTGCAACGGCACGGCCAAGAGCGACCTGTCGCTGTTCCTGGAGTTCCCCGCCGACGGACCGCTGCTGTCCGCCGAGTACCGCACCGGCCGCTACGACGAGGCCTCCGTGCTGGCCGCCGTCGACCACCTGCTCACCCTGGTCGCCCACGCCGTCGCCGAACCCGACCGGCCGATCGCCGAACTCGCCCTGCTCACCGAGGCGGAGCGCACGGCCACCACCGCCCGCGGCGCCGAGCGGGAGCCGGCGGCCGACACCCTGCCGCAGCTGGTCGCCGCCCAGGCCGCCCGCACCCCGGACGCGACAGCCGTCTCGGCCGCCGACGGAGAACTCAGCTACGCCGAACTCGACACCGCCGCCGACCGGCTGGCCCGGCTGCTGCGGGCCCGCGGCGCCCGGCCCGGCACCCTGGTCGCGGTCGCCGTCCGGCGCGGCCGGGCCCTGCCGCTCGCCCTGCTCGGCGTCCTGCGCAGCGGCGCGGCCTACCTGCCGCTCGACCCCGACCAGCCGGTGGCCCGCAACCGGGCGGTGCTCGCCGACTCCGGCGCGCTGCTGCTGGTCGGCGAACGGGCGGGCGCGGACGAGGAACTGTTCGCCGGCCGGGACGGCCTGGTCCTGGTGGACGGCGACGAGGACGCCGATGCCCCCGGCGCCCCGGACGCCCCCGGCGCCGCCGTGCCCGCCGCCGGCCCCGAGGACCCCGCCTACCTGCTCTACACCTCGGGCTCCACCGGCACCCCCAAGGGCGTGTCGGTCCCGCACCGGGCGATCGTCAACTTCCTGCGCTCGATGGCCCGCGAACCCGGCGTCTCGGCCCGGGACGTGGTCGCCGCGGTCACCACCGTCACCTTCGACATCGCCGGCCTCGAGCTGTGGCTGCCCCTGGTCACCGGCGCCCGGGTGGAGATCGCCGACCGGGCGACCGCCACCGACGGCCACGCCCTGGCGGCCTGGCTGGAGCGCCGCGGCGTGACGGTGCTGCAGGCCACCCCCGCCACCTGGCGGCTGCTGCTGGAGGCCGACTGGCCCGGCCGGGCCGGCCTGCTCGCGCTGTGCGGCGGCGAGGCGCTCACCGCCGACCTCGCCCGGGCCCTGGTCCGGCGCTCGCGCGAACTGTGGAACCTGTACGGCCCGACCGAGACCACCGTCTGGTCGACCGCCCAGCGGATCGACGCCGAACTCGCCGCCCGCGGCGGGGTGATGCCGCTCGGCGAGCCGATCGACAACACCCGGCTGCACCTGCTGGACGCGGCCGGCCGGCCGGTCCCCGTCAACGGCCTCGGCGAGCTGTGCATCGCCGGCGCCGGGGTGGCACTCGGCTACCACGGCCGCCCCGAGCTGACCGCCGACCGGTTCGTCCCCGAGCCCGGCGGCCCCGCCGGCGCCCTGATGTACCGCACCGGAGACCTCGCCTGCCGCCGCCGCGACGGCCGGCTGGACTACCACGGCCGGGCCGACCGGCAGGTCAAGCTGCGCGGCTTCCGGATCGAGCTCGGCGAGATCGAGGCCCAGCTGACCGGCCTGCCCGGGGTCGCCGACGCGGCGGTGACCCTCCGGGAGTCGGGCGCCGGGCCGGTCCTGGTCGCGCACGCCGTCACCGACGGCCGCACCGGCGAGCAGCTGCGCGCCGACCTCGCCACCCGGCTGCCCGACCACCTGGTGCCCGCCGTCGTGATGGTGCTGGACGCCCTGCCGACCACCCCGTCCGGGAAGATCGACCGCGCCGCGCTGCCCGACCCGGAGTTCGGCGGCGCGGGGGCGCCCCCCGAGGGCGAGTGCGAGGAACTGCTCGCCGAACTCTGGCAGGAGGTCCTCGGGGTGGACACGGTCGCCCGCGGCGACGACTTCTTCGCCCTCGGCGGCCACTCGCTGCTCGCCACCCGGCTGGTCGCCCGGGTCCGCGACATCCTCGGCATCGACCTGCCGCTGCGCACCGTCTTCGAGGCCCGCACGCTGACCGTGCTGGCCCGGCGGATCGAGGACATCCTGCTCGGCGAGGTCGACGCCGAGCTCGGCACCACAGGACACACGGGGGAGACACGATGACCATCGAGGAGACCACCGGGGCACCCGGCCCGGCACCCGCCGCGCCCCCCGGCCGCCAGGAACTGCTGCGCAGACGCCTGGCCCAGGCCCGCGCCCGGGCCGCCGGGCCCGCCGTCGGCGCCATCACCCCGCGCCCGGCGGGGACGGCCGCACCGCTGTCCTTCGCGCAGCGCCGGATGTGGTTCCTGGCGCAGTACGAACCGGACAGCGCCGCCTACCACATACCGCTCACCCTGCGGATCACCGGAGAGCCCGACCCGGCCGCGCTCGCCGCCGCACTGACCGACGTGGTCCGCCGGCACGAGGTGCTGCGCACCGGCTACCCGTCCCGCGACGGCCAGGTGCTGACCGAGGTCCACGACGCCGAACGCTTCGCCCTCGCCACCGTCGACCTGCCGGCCGCCGAGGTCGAGGCCTGGCTGGCGGCCGAGGCCACCCACCCGTTCGACCTGGCGGCCGGTCTGCCGCTGCGCGCCACCCTGCTGCGCACCCCGGACGGTTCGGTGCTCAGCCTGGTCGTGCACCACATCGCCGCCGACGGCTGGTCCATCGGGGTCCTCTGGGACGAGCTGGCACAGGCGTACGCCGCCCGGCTGGCCGGCCGCGCCCCCGAACTGCCCGCCCTGCCCGTCCAGTACGCCGACGTCGCGCACTGGCAGCAGACCGCGCAGACCGAGGAGCTCGCCCGGCAGCAGACCTGGTGGCAGGAGCGGCTGCGCGGCGCCACCGCGACCGTCACCGTGCCGGCCGACCGGCCGCGGCCCGCCGTGGCCGGCACCCGCGGGGAGCGGATCGCCGTCGAGCTCGGCGCCGAGCGCTCCCGCCGCATCCGGGCGCTCGCCGAACAGACCGGCACCACCGTCTACATGGTGCTGCTGGCCGCGCTGCAGACCGTCCTGTCCCGCTACACCGGCGCCGAGGACGTGGTGGTCGGCAGCCCGGTCGCGGGCCGCACCCGCAGCGAGACCGAGCCGCTGGTCGGCTGCTTCGTCAACACCCTGGCGATGCGCACCGACCTGTCCGGCGACCCCACCGTCCGGGAACTGCTGGAACGGGTCAAGGACGTCACCCTCGGCGCCTTCGCCCGCCAGGACCTGCCCTTCGAGCGGCTGATCGACGCCCTCGGACTGGAACGCGAACTCGCCCACACCCCGCTGTTCCAGGTCATGCTCAACGTGCAGAACCAGGCCGCCGCCCGGCCCGCGCTGCCCGGCGTCGACGTCGAGTGGCTGGACATCGGCACCGGCACCGCCAAGTTCGACCTGTCGCTGGTGGTGGTCGACACCGGCGCCGAACTCACCGGCGACCTGCTCTGGCGCAGCGAGCTCTACGAGGAGCAGACCGTCCGCCGCGTCCTCGGCCACCTGACCACCGTGCTCGACGCGATGGCCGCCGGCCCCGACCGGCCGCTGGCCGGGCTGCCGCTGCTCACCGCGGCCGAACAGCGCCTGCTCACCGCCTGGGACGACACCGCGCGCGACTGGGACCTCACCGGCACCTTGCACGGCCTGATCGAGGAACAGGCCCGCCGCACCCCGCAGGCACCCGCCGTCCGCGGCGCCGACGGCGTCCTCAGCTACGCCGAACTCGACGCCCGCGCCGACGAGCTGGCCCACCGCCTGGTGGCGCTCGGCGTCGGCCCGGACCGGCCGGTCGGCCTGTTCGCCGAACGCTCCGCCGCCCTGGTCGTCGGCATGCTCGGCATCCTCAAGGCCGGCGGCGGCTACCTGCCGCTGGACCCGCTCTACCCGGACGGACGGATCCGCGCCCTGCTGGAGACCGCCGGCGCCGCCGCCGTGGTCACCACCGCCGACCTGGCCGCCCGGATCGACGGCGCGGCGCCCACCGCCGTGCTGCCCGGCCTCGACGCCGCGCCCGCCGCGCCCGCCGGGCCGCCCGCTGTCGAGGTCCGCCCCGAGCACCTGTGCTACCTGCTCTTCACCTCCGGCTCCACCGGTGCGCCCAAGGCCGTCGCCGTCGAGCACCGCAACTACCGCAACTACCTGCACGGCCTGCGCGAGCGGATCGGCCTCGGGCCCGGCGCCGACCCGTGGAACTGGGCGCTGGTCTCCACCTTCGCCGCCGACCTCGGCACCACCAACGTGTTCGCCGCGCTCACCACCGGCGGCTGCCTGCACCTGCTCACCCGCGACCAGGCCACCGACCCGGACGCCTTCGCCGCCTACCTGGCCGCCCACCCGATCGACGCGGTCAAGCTGGTGCCCAGCCACCTGGAGGGCCTCGCCGCGCACGGCGACCGGCTCGCCGACGTCCTACCCGGCCGGCTGCTGATCTGCGCGGGGGAGCCGCTGCGCCCCGACCTGGTGGCCCGGATCCGCTCCGCCCGGCCCGGGCTGACCCTGCACAACCACTACGGCCCGACCGAGACCACCGTCTCGATGCTCGGCGCGCCCGTCCCCGCCGAGCTCGGCGACGCCGCGAGCGCCCCGCTCGGCCGGCCGTTCGGCAACGTCGGCGCGCATGTGCTGGACGCCCGGCGACGCCCGGTGCCGGTCGGCGTGCCCGGCGAACTGTACGTCACCGGCGGGGGCGTGGCCCGCGGCTACCACGGCCGGGCCGACCTCACCGCCGAACGCTTCCCGGAGCTGCCGCAGGGCCGCGCCTACCGCACCGGCGACCTGGTCCGCCGCCGCCCCGACGGTGCGATCGAGTTCCTCGGCCGGGCCGACCACCAGGTCAAGATCCGCGGCTTCCGGGTCGAGACCGGCGAGGTGGAGGCCGAACTGACGGCCCGCCCGGAGATCCGCGAAGCCGTGGTGGTCACCCGCGGCGAGGGCGCCGCCCGCACCCTGGCCGGGTACGTGGTGCCCGCCGCCGGACCGGTCGACCCCTCCGCACTGCGGGCCGCGCTGCGCACCCGGCTGCCCGACTACATGGTGCCCGCCGCCCTCGTGGTGCTGGACGCCCTCCCGCTCACCGGCAACGGCAAGGTCGACCGCGCCGCGCTGCCCGAACCGGCCGCCGCCCAGCAGCCGTCCGGCGGCGCCGAACCCGCCACCGAGAACGAACACCGGGTCGCCGGCGCCTACCGCCAGGTACTGGGCCTCGACGCGGTCGCCGCCGACGACGACTTCTTCGCCCTGGGCGGCGACTCGTTCAGCGCGGTGCACACCGTCCGCCTGCTGGGCGACGGCCTCTCGGTGATCGACCTGTTCCAGCACCCCACCGTGCGCGAACTCGCCGCCCTGCTCGACGCCCGCGCCGCCGGCACCGGCCAGGACGGCCCGCGCAGCCTGCTGCACCGGCTCACCCGGTCCGCCGCGCCGGCCACCCTGACGGTGGTCTGCGTCCCGTACGGGGGCGGCAGCCCGGTCACCTTCCAGCCGCTGGCCGACGCCCTGCCGGCCGGCCACCGGCTGTACGCCGTCGAACTGCCCGGCCACGACCCGAGCCGTCCGGACGACCCGCTGGTCGACCTCGACACCCTGGCCGACCTGCTGGCCGGGCAGATCGCCGAGCAGATCGACGGACCGGTGCTGCTCTACGGCCACTGCCTCGGCGGCGCGCTGGCCACCGCACTGGGCTCCCGGGTGGAGGCGGCCGGCGGCGACCTGCGCGGCGTGGTCCTCGGCGGCACCTTCCCGGCCGCCCGGCTGCCCGGCCGGTTCGCCGAGTGGGTGGCCAAGCGGCTGCCCGGCGACCGGATGCTCTCCAACCGCGCCTACCTCGACTTCCTGCGCGCGATGGGCGGCTTCACCGACGTCTACGACGCGGCCGAACAGGACTTCCTGGTCCGCGCGCTGCGCCACGACGTACGGCAGGCGGAGGACTTCTACACCCGGGCGTACGGCGAGCAGCGCCCGGCCCCGATCGAGGCGCCGATCCTGTGCGTGGTCGGCGAGAAGGACCGCGCCACCCTGCTCTACCAGGAGCGGTACGCCGAGTGGGAGCACTTCGGCGAGCGGGTCGGCCTGGCGGTGATCCCGCGCGCCGGGCATTACTTCCTCAAGCACCAGGCGGCCGAACTGGCCCGGGTGCTGGCCGACTGGACGGACGCGCCGCCGGCCCGGGAGCAGCGGCCGCCGGCCGCCGCGGCGGCCCGCCCCGACCTGGGCACCTTCGCCAAGGTCGCGATCGGCCAGTTCGTGTCGATGATCGGCACCGCGCTGTCCACCTTCGCGCTCGGCGTCTGGGTCTACCAACGGACCGGCTCCGCCTTCGACTTCGCGATGATCTCGGTGGTGGCGGTGCTGCCCGCGGTGCTGCTGCTGCCGATCGCCGGCGCGGTGGCGGACCGGGCCGACCGCCGCAAGATCATGATCGTCACCGACACCGTCGCGGCGGCCGGCATGCTCTCGCTCGGCGTCCTGCTGTGGACCGGCGGACTCCAGCTCTGGCACGTGTACGTGGTCGCCTGCCTCGGCTCGGCCTGCACCGCCTTCCAGCGCCCCGCCTACCTGGCCGCGATCACCCAGCTGGTCCCCAAACGCTACCTCGGCCAGGCCAACGGGCTCACCCAACTCGGCGCCGGCGCCGGGGACATGATGGCGGTCCTGGCCGGCGGCGTGCTGGTCTCGCTGATCGGCCTGCACGGCGTGGTGCTGTTCGACATGGCCACCTTCCTGACCGGGGTGAGCGCACTGCTGCTGGTGCGCTTCCCGGACGCGATGTTCGAGAAGCGCGAGGAGCCGCTGCTGCGCGAGGTGGTGAGCGGCTGGCGGTACATCGTCCGACGGCACAGCCTGGTCGCCATGGTGGCCTTCTTCGTGGTGTTCAACTACCTCTTCGCGGTCGCCACCGTGCTGGTCACCCCGATGGTGCTGGCCTTCGGCTCGTCGGTGCGGCTCGGCGTGGTGACCGCCGTCGGCGGCGTCGGCGCGATGACCGGCGCCCTGGTGATGGCGCTGTGGGGCGGCACCCGGCGCCGGGCGGTCGGCATGATCGGCTTCACCTCGGTGGTCGGCGTGGCCGCCGTCCTGGCCGGACTGCGCCCGCAGCCGGTGGTCGTCGCCTGCGGCCTGTTCGTCCTCTGGGCCGCCCTGATGATCCTCAACTCGCACTGGATGGCGCTGATCCAGACCAAGGTCGGGATGGAGCTCCAGGGCCGGGTGCTGGCCACCAACCAGATGCTGGCGATGTCGATGATGCCGCTCG
Organism: Kitasatospora sp. NEAU-CNBT7; assembly: GCF_057220535.1. Classification (NCBI taxonomy): domain Bacteria; kingdom Bacillati; phylum Actinomycetota; class Actinomycetes; order Kitasatosporales; family Streptomycetaceae; genus Kitasatospora; species Kitasatospora sp. NEAU-CNBT7. The sequence goes on from NZ_JBXQQB010000019.1 coordinate 151,021, forward strand.
GCTTCCTCACCGCCGGCCCGGTCTCCGACCACGTCTTCGAACCGCTGATGCGGCCCGGCGGCGCCCTCGCCGACTCGCTCGGCCCGGTGCTCGGCACCGGCCCCGGCCGCGGCGCGGGACTGCTGATGGTCCTGGTCGGCCTCGCGCTCGCGGTCTGGGGCCTGCTGGGCCTGGCCTACCGGCCGCTCCGGCTGATCGAGGACCTGCTGCCGGACGCGGTGCCGGACCCGGAGATCGGCGACAAGGACGCCATCCAGGCCGAGGCGGACCGCCTGCTGGAGGCCGCCCGCCGCGGCCCGGCCGCCGCGGCCGCGCCGGTGCCCGCCCGGGCGGCGGCGGAGCCGGAGCCCGTACCGGCGGGGGCGGGCGGCCGGAGCGGCTGACCGGCCGACGGGTCCCACCCGGGGCCGCCGTCCCGCCCTCGCGCCGGACGGCGGCCCCGGCCGCACCCGGGGCCGGCCCCCGAGCGGGCGCCGGCCCCGTCCGGGCTCCCACCGCCCGCCCTGACCTGCCGTCGGTTCCGCCGGCCCGGCCCGTCCGACGCCTCCGCGGGCAGGAGCTAGGCCGCTCCGCCCGGCTCCCCGGTGGTGCGGCGCAGCAGGTACGAGTCCATGATCCAGCCCTTGCGCTCCCGGGCCTGCTCACGCAGTTCGCGGATCCGCGGCGCGGCCTCGGCGAGCGGGCCGGCGGCCAGGATCTCGTCCGGGGTGCCGAGGTAGGCGCCGTAGAAGATCTCCAGGCCCTCGGGGTCGATCGTGGCGAACGCCGCGCGTCCGTCCAGCATCACCACCACGTCGTCGACGTCGGCGGGGAAGCCCTCCGCGAGGCGGCGCCCGGTGGTGATCTGGACCGGGCGGCCGACCCGGGTCAGCGTGGTGCGGTGCCGGGCGGCGAGCGCCGAGATGCTGCTGATGCCCGGGATCACCTCGTACTCGAAGACGGCGGTGCCGCGCGCCAGGACCTCGTCCACCACCGCGATCACACTGTCGTACAGGCTGGGGTCGCCCCAGACCAGGAACGCGGCGGTCTCGTCGGGGCCGAGGTGTTCGGCGATCAGCCGCTCGACCAGGTCGGCGCGGCGGTGGCGCCAGTCGTCCACGGCGGCGGTGTACGCCGGGGTGGTGCGGTCCCGCTCCGCGTCCGGGACGCCGACCACCCGGTGGCCGGGCTTGGCGTGCTCGGCCAGGATCCGCCGGCGCAGCCGGATCATGTCCTGGCGTTCCTCGTTCTTGTCGAGGATGAAGAAGACGTCGGTGCGCCCGAGCGCCTTGGCCGCCTGGAGGGTCAGGTGGTCGGGGTCGCCCGCGCCGATTCCGATGACGAGGATGTGCTGCATGCCAGCGATTGTGCCGTGCGGCCCGGCCGCCCGGGCCGCCGGGGGACCGGGTGCGCCCGCGGCCCCGCGGCTCAGTGCAGGTGGTCGCGCCAGTCCTCGGGCACCCGGCCGGCCGGGCCGGGGGTGGGCTGGGAGCCCGGGTGCGCGGCGGGCCCGGACAGCTCGGGACCGTCGTAGTACTCCTCGGTCTCGACGTTCCACAGCCAGCTCTCGCCGGGCTCGAAACTGGCGAGGAACGGGTGTCCGGACTCGCGTGCGTGCCGGGTGCCGTGCTGGGACGGCGAGGAGTCGCAGCAGCCGACCTGGCCGCACTCGGCGCACCGCCGCAGGTGCAGCCACCAGCCCGGGCCGTCACCGGCCAGGCACTGCGCGCAGCCCGCGCCGCTCGGCGCTGCGGCGGGGTTGATCCCCGGGATCCGTTCGTCGGCCATCCGGTGCCTCCCTGGTCCGCCTGGAGCCCCCGTGGCAGCCTACGACCGGGAGCCCGCGCCCGCACCGCCGGGCCGCCGGGGTGGGGGCGGGGGCAGGGGAAGGGCGTACGGCGCGCTACCGGCCGCCCCGGCGGTGCTCGCCGAGCAGCGCCGCACCGGCCACCACCGCGACCGCGCCCGCCGCCAGGAACCCGCCGCGCGAACGCCACGACAGCACCGACCAGCAGGACTGGGCGGACAGCACCGATCCGGCGCTCAGCCAGGACCCGGCCGAGAGCACCGACAGCGCGGACCCGATCGAGGCGACCGACAGCGCACTGCCCACCGACCCGACGGAGAGCACCGAACCGGTCGACCCGATCGAGAGCACCGAACCCACCGAGCCGATCGACAGCACGGAGTCCTTGGACCACAGCGACAGCGGAGAGTCAGCGAGCTTGGACATGCCCCGATCGTACGGCGCGCGGGCCCGGCACACGCCCCATCCGCGGTGACGCGCGGGCCGCGGGCGCCCGTACGCGGGGGCGGGTGCGGGCGCTTCGTTCCGGCTCTCCCGTGCGGTGCGGCCCGCGGCGGCGCAGAGTTGAGACCAGGAGCCGGAGGCGGACGCCGGGAGACGGCGGTGCCACGGCCCAGGCACCGCGCGGGATCCTGTCCGTCCCGGGCCCGCCCCGGGCGGATGCGTGGCCTGGACGCGGGCACCGCGCAGCTCCGCGGTGGTACGCGTCCGGATCGCCACGGTCCGGCGGTGCCAGTGGGGTCACCGCCGCCGTCCGAGGGAGGCACACCATGATCGCAACATCGCTGGCAGGTGACTATCCCCTGCTCAACCTGTTCTGGACCATCGCGGAGATCTTCCTCTGGGTGCTGTGGATCTTCCTGCTGATCCGGGTCCTCGACGATGTGTTCCGTGACGACTCGCTCAGCGGCGGCGCCAAGGCGGGTTGGGCGATCCTGGTCGTCCTGCTGCCGTTCCTGGGCATCTTCATCTACCTCATCGTCAGGGGAAAGGGCATGGGCGAGCGCAGCCTCAAGCAGGCCCAGAAGCAGGAGGAGCAACTCCGCAGCTACATCAGGGAAACCGCCGGATCGGCACCCGGCGCGGAAGGCGGAACGGGCGGAACAGGCGGCCATGTCGAGGAGTTGGCCAAACTCGCCGAACTCAAGAACCGCGGCGACATCACGGAAGAGGAATACCAGCAAGCCAAGGCCAAGGTTCTTTCCTGAACCCGGTGCCCCGGCCGCCGGAGCGGCCGGGGCGTGGCCGACCGCGTTCCGGTGCGACACGACGCATTGGTTCCAAGAACCCGGAAGAAAGAACTCCCACCCAACCCCCGCCCCGCGCCCCGCTGCCCACCCTGCCGCCCACCCCGGTCGCGCGGGGGCACCGGCACGGATGGCCGGAAACCGCCGCCGTGAACGGCCGATGACGGTCTGTCAGTAAGTGATCATTCCTTGCTAGACATGTAATCGATCACGCCAACCGCGTGAAGATCGATTCACGATCACCGTCACTCCGATCGCCACCACACCGATCGGACGTCCCGGGGAGACCCATGCGCGCCATACGCCCGCTCCGCAACCTCACCCGCATCACCCGTCTCGTCCCCAGGCTGGCCCTCGCGTTCGTCGCGGCCGCCGCCCTGCTGCTGGCCGACCTGGCCGTCGCGCCCGCCCAGGCCGGCGCCGCCGGCCTCGACAACACCTGGGCCTGCAGCGTCCCGGCCGGCTACACCTACGACCAGGTCCAGCAGACCCGCCAGTGCAGCGGCGGTTCCAGCTGGACCTCGACCGTCTTCCACCTGCGCACCCCCGCCGACGGCGTGATGTCCTGCACCCCGGTCGACGGTTTCGTCTACGACTACGTCTCGCTCGGCAGCGCCTGCGCCCAGATCGGCCCGCAGGCGGCGAGCTACCGGCTGCGCACCGCCGTCGACGGCATGATGGCCTGTACGGTCAAGCCCGGCTGGACCTACGACCTGATCAGCTACGGCTCCGCGTGCAGCCAGAACGCCGGGGTCCCGTCCACCACGTACCGCATCAAGCAGCCGGTGAACGGCCTGTGGGCCTGCTTCGCCCCCTCGGGCTGGACGACCACGGCCTCGATGAGCACCTTCGACTGCAGCTACACCAGCGGGGTGCCGTCCACCAAGTACCGCCTCGCGGGCTGACGTCCCGTCCGGTCCCGTCCCCGTGCCGCGCGTTCACGCGACCGGTGCGGGGGCGGGCCGGGCCGGTCGGCGGGTGCGCCGGCGGACCTCCGCGGAGCGGTGCCAGATCCGCTCGCGCACCGACTGCGGCAGGTCGCGTCCGGTGTCCTCGGCCAGGATCTCGCGGCGGGCCACCACCGCGCTGGACACCATCGACCGGTAGCGCCGGAAGGTCTGCACCTCGCCGGGGGCGTCGCACCCCTCGCCGAGGAACGTGTAGTCCATCTCGTACGGGCCGCGGTCGCCGAGCCGGGCCGCGTCCACGGCCCACTCGCGCAGCGCCCGCGGCGAGGCCGACACCGTGACCAGCCCGCCGCGCCGCAGCACCGTACTGCCGTCGTCGCCCTCGCGCCGGAACTGCGCGCGCACCCGTTCGTCCCAGCCGCCCGGGTCGGCGAGTGCCAGGTCCAGGCCGTGGGTCCGCCACCGGACGGTGCCCGCCGGCGGCGAGGTGAGCGGCAGGGCGCGCCGCAGCGCGCGGGCCGCGCCGTCGGCCAGCGGGGTCAGCCCGCGCGGCACCAGCACGACGGGATCGCTCGCCTCCCCTTCGAACGGGGTGGGGTCCAGGAACGGCCGGTCGATCACCACCAGGGTCCCGGGATGCCGCTCGTACGACAGCCCCCACAGCAGCCTGGCCAGCAACTGCGCACCGGGCCGGTCCGACAGCAGGTGCCAGGTCCCGTGGTAGTGGTTGGTGGCGAACCGCGCCGTCGTACCGGGCCGCAGCCCGAGCACCGTGTACTCCCGGCCGTCGAGCCGCAGCACCCGCCGGTGCAGCTTCAATCCGTCCACGGCCGTCGCCGCGCTGCCGGGGCGCTGCCGGGCGGCCGCCCGTCCGATACCGCTGCTGATGATGCCGTCCCTCCCGTGGACCGTTCGCCACCGCCCGCAGCACTGTGCCGCGGGCGTGGCCGGAAGCCGATCCTGGCCCCTCACCCGCCCCCGGGTCACCCGGTTTTTCCCGGACCCGCCCCGCCGGCGGCCCGGGCGTCAGCTCCGGTCGACCTCGGCGCGCAGGCTGTTGTACTCGGCGAACGCCGCTTCGACGCCGACCCGGGTCAGGCCGTAGCGCGCGAGGTCGTAGCTGTGCGCGCGGGTGCCCTTCGGACGGGCGGTGACCTGGGGGAGCCGGGCCGCGGTGTCACGCGTCCAGCGGGCGCCGATGGCTTCGTAGAGCCTGGGCGCGCCGCCGGCCGGGTCGGACCCGAGCCAGGAGTAGGGAACGTCCACCAGTGCCTCGGAGGGGATCCCGGCCCGGGCCGCCAGGCCCCGTGTCATGGCGCGACCCAGCACCTCCAGCCAGGTGGCGCCGATTCCGTGCAGGTCGAGGGGGCGGACGGTGATGGCCATGCTGTGCTCGACCAGGCTGCAGAAGGACGCCACGACGGTGACCGGGTCGCGGTGCGTCCACACGACGGTGGCATCCGGGAAGACCGCGCGCAGGGCGTCCAGGTTCTCCAGGTGCATGGGTGACTTGAGCACCCAGCGGCGGCGGGGGCGACCGTACTGGAGCACCTGGAAGACCTGCTTGAGGTACCGGTAGTCGGCGACGAAGTCCCGTTCGTGGTGCCGGGCCGGGAAGCCCGCGATGCGGACCTGGGACAGCGGCATGACGGTGTGCGGGAGGGCGAAGGTGCACTCGTCGGGGCCCTCGGGGTCGAGCGGGTGGATGCCGCGGAAGTCCGGGGCGAACAGGTCGATCGCGCCGATCATCCGGCGTGCGGCGGTGACCGCCTTCGCCCGGTCGGCGGTGCTCGGCTCCAGGTCGGGGGTGAGCAGTTCCCACAGCAGGGGGCAGCGGTGCTCGGCCGCGAGGGACAGTACGCCGTGGGTCAGCGTGGTGGCGGTGCGCGGCAGGCCCACCACGAACACCGGGCGCTCGATGGGCTCCTGCTCGATCGCGGGGTGCTGGGACAGCAGTGCGCGGATCCGGGCCCGGTTGCGGAGCTGCCTGCGGACGTGGGCCTGTCCGGACGCCCAGCCGACCGGGGTGAGGCCGGCGTCCTTCGACCAGTCGCGCAGCAGCAGCCGGAAGTCGTCGGCGAACGGTCGGTCGCCGACGGCCTGCGGGGTCGCCGCGATGATCCGGTCGAAGACCCGGTCGGGGCTGCGCCGCGAGCCGAAGCCCGGCCGGAGCAGCAGATTGGCCACGGTGAGGGCGAGTGGGGTGGCAGGCAAGGGTGTGTTCCTTCAGCAGCGGGGGGAGGGGCATGGCGCCATCCCGCGATCCGGTCCAACCTGGAAACTACCGAGCAGTAGGGACAGCCAGGTTAGACCCGAACCGCGCGTACATGTCAATGGATCTGCACGGGAAATCACCCGGATTCCCGCCGTGTCCGAGGCCGGCTCCGGCCGCGCGCCCACCCTCTTTTCCGCGATCCTACGATCCGGTAGCGTGCCCTCCTGGCACACGAGGAGAGCTGGTCGCCACCCCACACGTGAGAGTCAACTGACAGTCCCACAGCGGTAGTTCACCTCGAAGAATGCGGTGTCGCAGCCTCGCTCGGCCGCCCCCACGACGAACTCCGATCCCTGATGTCCGGCCCCCACGCACCGGACCGGAGCAACCGCAGCCTCAGGATTCGGTACGGGCGGACGATCGCGGTCGTCACCCCTCGGGACAGCTCGAACCGGATGGAGCGCCATGCGCCAGATCTGCGGGCGGGGATTCCTCGTGCCCGGGCGAAGACGGACCGGCGGAGCCGCCGGGAGCGGCCTGCCGCACCCCGGCGTTGCTGCCGTTCACCTGCGCCCAGGGCGGTACTGACCGGCCCGACGGACGCGATGCCGACCCCGCCGTGCGGCCGGGGCTCGTCGGCGTGCCCACCGCCGTCCGCGGTCCGCCGTGCGCACCGACCGGCAGGCCGCGGGCCGGACCCGAGTGCCGAACCGTCGAGCCGCGCGGCCCGCCCCAGGTGTGCTCCCGTACCCCCCCACGAAGTTCCCCCAACGGAGTTGACCGTGACGACAGCCGACACGACAGCCGACACCCTGGCGGCCGGGGGCCCCGCAGCGGCGGCCGCCCCGGCTGCCGGCTGCGAGCGCGGCGCCACCGTGTGGCTGACCGGGCTGCCCAGCGCCGGCAAGACCACCCTCGCCCTCGCGCTGGCCGAGCGGCTGCGCGCCGAGGGCCACAGGGTCGAGGTCCTGGACGGCGACGAGATCCGCGAGTTCCTCTCCAAGGGCCTCGGCTTCACCCGCGAGGACCGCCACACCAACGTCACCCGGATCGGCTTCGTCGCCGAGAAGCTGGCGTCCAACGGCGTGAAGGTGCTGGCCCCGGTGATCGCCCCGTTCGCCGACTCCCGCGCCGCGGTGCGCGAGCGGCACGCCGCCAACGGCACCGAGTTCCTGGAGATCCACGTCGCCACCCCCCTCGAGCTGTGCTCGGAGCGCGACGTCAAGGGCCTGTACGCCAGGCAGGCCGCCGGCGAGATCTCCGGTCTCACCGGCGTCGACGACCCGTACGAGGCCCCGGCCGACCCGGAGCTGCGCATCCAGACCCGCGGCCGGACGGTCGCGGAGTCCGCCGCCGATCTGCACGCCTTCCTGACCGAGAGGGGCCTCGCATGACCACCGCCACCCAGGGCCTGGTCGCCACCGACGGCAACCCGTACGCGCTGTCGCACCTGGACGCCCTGGAGGCGGAGTCGGTGCACATCTTCCGCGAGGTGGCGGGCGAGTTCGAGCGGCCGGTGATCCTGTTCTCCGGCGGCAAGGACTCCATCGTCATGCTGCACCTGGCGCTGAAGGCCTTCGCCCCGGCGCAGGTCCCCTTCTCGCTGCTGCACGTGGACACCGGCCACAACTTCCCCGAGGTCATCGCCTACCGCGACCGCGTGGTGGCCGAGCACGGCCTGCGGCTGCACGTCGCGCACGTGCAGGACTTCATCGACGACGGCCGGCTGCGCGAGCGCCCGGACGGCACCCGCAACCCGCTGCAGACCGTGCCGCTGCTGGACGCCATCGACTCCCACAGGTTCGACGCGGTGTTCGGCGGCGGCCGCCGCGACGAGGAGAAGGCCCGCGCCAAGGAGCGCGTCTTCTCGCTGCGCGACGAGTTCGGCGCCTGGGACCCGCGCCGCCAGCGGCCCGAGCTTTGGTCGCTGTACAACGGCCGGCACGCGGTCGGCGAGCACGTGCGGGTCTTCCCGCTGTCCAACTGGACCGAGCTGGACGTCTGGCAGTACATCGAGCGCGAGAACATCGAGCTCCCGGAGATCTACTACGCCCACGAGCGGGACGTCTTCGCCCGCGACGGGATGTGGCTGACCGCCGGCGCCTGGGGCGGCCCCAAGGAGCACGAGAGGGTCGAGACGCGGCTGATCCGCTACCGCACGGTCGGCGACATGTCCTGCACCGGCGCCGTCGACTCGGACGCCGCCACCATCGCCGACGTCATCACCGAGATCGCCGCCAGCCGCCTCACCGAACGCGGCGCCACCCGGGCCGACGACAAACTCTCCGAAGCCGCCATGGAAGACCGCAAGCGCGAGGGGTACTTCTAGACATGAGCACCACCATCGAGACCAGCGCCACCTCGCTGCTGCGCTTCGCCACCGCCGGCTCCGTCGACGACGGCAAGTCCACCCTGGTCGGCCGACTGCTGCACGACTCCAAGTCGGTCCTCGCGGACCAGCTGGAGGCCGTCGCACACGCCTCCCGCCGCCGCGGCCAGCAGGCCCCCGACCTGGCACTGCTCACCGACGGCCTGCGCGCCGAGCGCGAGCAGGGCATCACCATCGACGTCGCCTACCGCTACTTCGCCACCGCACGGCGCCGGTTCATCCTCGCCGACACCCCCGGCCACGTGCAGTACACCCGCAACATGGTCACCGGCGCCTCCACCGCCGAACTCGCCGTCGTCCTCGTCGACGCCCGCAACGGCGTCGTCGAACAGACCCGCCGCCACGCCGCCGTCGCCGCCCTGCTGCGGGTGCCGCACGTGGTCCTCGCCGTCAACAAGATGGACCTGGTGGAGTACGCGGAGCCGGTCTTCGCCGCCATCGCCGCCGAGTTCACCGCCTACGCCGCCTCCCTGGGCGTCAAGGACGTGGTGGCCGTGCCGATCTCCGCGCTGGCCGGCGACAACGTCGTCGAACCGTCCGCCCACATGGACTGGTACGGCGGCCCCACCCTGCTGGAGCACCTGGAGACCGTCCCGGTCGGCACCGACCCGAGCGTCGAACCGGCCCGCTTCCCGGTCCAGTACGTCATCCGCCCGCAGACCGAGGACAACCCCGACTACCGCGGCTACGCCGGCCAACTCGCCTCCGGCGTCCTGCGGGTCGGCGACCCGGTCACCGTGCTGCCCTCCGGCCACACCACCACGATCGCCGCCATCGACGCCCTCGGCACCGGGACCGACATCGCCTGGGCCCCCCAGTCCGTCACCGTCCGCCTCACCGACGACATCGACATCTCCCGCGGCGACCTCATCGCCGCCGGACCCGCCCCGACCCCCACCAAGGACATCGAGGCCACCGTCGCCCACCTGAACGAGCGCCCGCTGACCGTCGGCGCGAAGGTGCTGCTCAAGCACACCACCCGCACCGTCCGCGCACTCGTCAAGGAAATCTCCTACCGCATCGACATCGACACCCTCGAACAGCGCACCGACACCGACGCACTCACCGTCAACGACATCGGCCACGTGGTGCTGCGCACCGCCGAGCCGCTGGCCCTGGACGACTACCGCGCCAACCGCCGGACCGGATCGTTCCT
>NZ_JBXQQB010000020.1:0-160318 GCF_057220535.1 Kitasatospora sp. NEAU-CNBT7
CCTCGCGAGCTGGACCTTGGTGGCGAACTCGACGTCGTCGCCGATTCCCGCGGCCCGGCAGCGCTCGCGGTCGTCCGTCCAGGACTTCGGCAGGTAGAGGGCCCGGTCGATCAAGGTCCGGCCCCGCTTGCCGGAGTAGGCGAGGAACACGCCGACCTGGCAGTTCTCGGTGCGGCCGGCGGTGCCCGAGTATTGCCGCCGGACGCCGGCCGACCGTACGCCCTTCTTCAGGAAGCCGGTGTCGTCGACGATCAGGACGCCGCCCGGGTCGGCCAGGTGCTCGATGACGTACTCGCGCACGTCGTCGAGCACCGCGTCGGCGTCCCAGTCGATCCGGTTCAGCAGCCGTTGGATCCGGTCGGGGCCGCCATGGCCGGCCTCCTCGGCCACCGTCCAGCCGTTCTTTCGCTCCAGCGGCGCCAACAGGCCCCGCATGTAGGCCAGCGCCGACTCCCGAGACTCACTCCGCGCGAACCGGCGGGCAAACCGCTCATGCAGCCCGGCCAGCCCGTCCGACCAGCGACGAGCATCGATCTCGGATATGTCCCCACCCATGAACGGTCCAACGAGCGAACCCGACAACCGTCACGGTAAGCACCGTTGCAGTACTAGGCGCCGACGGTCCGGCCGGGGTGGGCGGCGAGGCCGCTGAGCAGGCCGTCCACCGCCGTGTCCACGGTGGCGGCGACGTCGGTGTCCGCGATCATGCCGGTGTTCAGCAGGACGGCCAGGCCGTGCAGGGTGGCGAAGGCCAGCCGCCCCGCCGCCTGTTCGTCGGTGCCGAGGAGTTCGCCGCGGCTCCGGGCGGCCGAGATCGCGGCGAACGGCACCGCGTACGCGGCGTGGGCCGCCGCCAGCGTGGCATCCGTGCCCTCGCGGTGCTTGCTCGCGAACATCAGCTCGACCAGCGGCATCCGGCCGACCGCGAACGCCACGTAGGCGTGGGCGATGGCCCGCAGCTGGGCCTCGAAGTTGGCCTGGGCGCCCTCGAGGGCCTCCGCCAGCCGCGCGGCGAGGTTCTCGAACCCGCGGACGGCGAGCGCCTCGAGCAGGGCCGCGCGGTCGGGGAAGTGCCGGCGGGGGGCGCCGTGGCTGACCCCGGCATCCCGGGCGAGGGCGCGCAGCGACAGGTCCTGGACTCCGGTCTCGATGAGCGCGCGCTCCGCCTCGTCCAGGAGCACGGTCCTCAGATTGCCATGGTGGTAGCTCCGTTCCGGCATGCCGGGATGCTAACAAACCGCTGGTCGGCCGCGGTCCGGGCGGTGCGGGCCGGGTCGATGTAGTCATTGACAACATCTGGGGTGCGGTGGCAGCCTGGCGGTATGAGCACACCGCACAGGAACTGGACCGCCGCGGACCTGCCCTCGCAGGCCGGCCGCACGATCGTCGTCACCGGAGCCACCAGCGGCCTCGGGGCCGTCACCGCCCGCCACCTGGCCGGAGCCGGCGCCCACGTGGTGCTGGCCGTCAGGGACACCCGCCGGGGCGAGGCGCTGGCGGCGGACATCGAGGGCAGCACCGAGGTGCGGCGCCTGGACCTGGCCGACCTCTCCTCCGTCCGCGGGTTCGCCGACGGCTGGGACGGCCCGCTCGACGTCCTGGTCAACAACGCCGGCGTGATGGCCATCCCCGAGGCGCGCACCGCCGACGGGTTCGAGATGCAGCTCGGGACCAACCACCTCGGCCCCTTCGCCCTCACCAACCTGCTGCTGCCGCAGATCACCGGGCGGGTCGTCACGGTCGCCTCCAACGCGCACCGCCGACCGGGGGTGGACATCGACTTCGACGACCTCAACTCCGAGCATTCCTACCGCCCGTGGCGCGCCTACCAGCAGTCCAAGCTCGCCAACCTGCTGTTCACCCGGGAGCTCCAGCACCGCCTCACCGCAGCCGGATCCCCGGTCACCGCCCACGCCGCCCACCCCGGCTACGCCGCCACCAACCTGCAGAGCCGCTCGGCGGGCGCCGTGCAGCGCCTGGTGATGGCCGTCGCCAACCGCGTGGTCGCGCAGTCGGACGAGCAGGGCGCACTGCCGTCCCTGTACGCGGTCACCCAGCCGCTGCCCGGCGGCAGCTACACCGGCCCGGACGGCCGGGGCGAGCTGCGAGGGTACCCGGCTCCGGCGCAGCCGAGCGCGTACGCCGTCGACGACCGCAGGGCCCGCCGGCTGTGGGACCGCTCGGAGGAGCTCACCGGGGTGCGCTTCCCCGCCCTCGGCCCCGACCTCGGCGCGTCGGGGGGAGCGGCCGGCTGACGGGCGTCGGCGGGTCGGCGGGGGGCTCGTGGGGTGCGCCGGACCCGGGGCGGAGGGGCCGCCGGGGGCCGTGGACGGGAGGACTCCGGATACGCCCGTGACGTGCAGGTATCGTGCACCTTGAAGGAGGTCGTCATGATAGCTGGCCCGGGCTTCTGGGACGTGGAGATCGAGCGGGCGGGTTGGTCCCGGATCCTCTCCCCGCGACCGGCCGACTTTCCGGAGATCGACCGGCCGGGCAGGGTGTGGGGCAGGAACTGCTACGTGCGTGGCGCGGACCGGCTGGTCATCGAGTGGTCGGACCAGGTCACCATCTCCGCCGCCCTTCTCAACGGCGTGCTCTGCCCGCTGCGGTCCGCGGAGGACCTGTCGGCCGCGATCCGCCCGGGCGGCGGCCCGCGGCCCTAGGGCCCCGCTTGGCGGATCCTGCCGGGCGCGCGACGACGGATCATCCCGCCTGGACACGCGCCCGGATCGCCCAAGGACGTCCAGTACGAGGTCGACTCGGGCGCACGCCCGGACGGGCGCCTGGGGTGCCTCCCGGCCGAAGACTGGGGGAGTCGCACGCTGATCCGACAAGATCCGCCAGCCAGGCCCTCGGCCTCCCTCCGGCCGGGCGGCGGCCCGCGCTGCGGCGCGCCCCGGTCCGGCGCGGCCCGTGAGGCCGGTTGACCGGCTGTTTCCGGCCGCGCCGGGCCTTCGGCGAGGGTCAAGGGAACCCTAAAGCGGCCTTAAGGCAGCGGACCTGCGGAGATCGTTGCAGGTCAGAGCGGTTGTGTGGGTGCCGTGAACCTTGTCGGCGAGTCGGCCGGTGCATAGCATGTGGGCTCGCTGAGAGCGCTCTCGGGACGGGCGGACCACCTCCGGTGGCGCCCGTCGCGAACCCGGCCCCACGGGCTGCGCCGCACACCGTCGAACACAGGCCCCCACGCCGAAGGGAAGTTCCTCGATGACTCCGCGCCACCACCGACCGCTCTCCCGCCGAAAGCTCCTCGCCGCCACCGCGGGCGCGGCCCTGTCCGTCGCCGCCGTGACCAGGTGGGTCGAGTCGAGCGCCGTCGCCTCCACAGCGGCCACGCTCCCGCTGGACCTGGTCAACACCACGGGGAACCCGACGGTGTACGCCTACGTCCTGGGCCGTGACCCCGCGGCGGGCGGCACCTGGGCCTTCATCCAGGCGGACGGCTCGACCCTGTACCACCCGCCGTCCCCCGCCAGCGACCAGACGCCGCTGGGCGTCGACTGCGCCATCCCGCTCAAGGCCCCCGGCGCCGGCGCCCGCCAGATCACCCTGCCCCGGCTGGACAGCGGACGGATCTACTTCTCGGTCGGAGCCAGGCTCACCTTCCTGATGAACCGCGGCGGCGGCCTCGCCCTGCCCTCCGTCAGCAACCCCACCGACCCCAACGCCGGCGTCCGGCACGACTTCTGCGAGTTCACCTACAACGCCGACCAGTTGTACGCCAACATCACCTTCGTCGACATGGTTGGCCTGCCCATCTCGTTCCGGCTGGAGACCGCCCAGGGCACCCAGACGGTCCGCGGCCTCCCGGCGGACGGGTTGGCCCGGGTGGCCGGTGCGCTGCGCGCCCAGTCCGCCGCCGACGGCAGCGACTGGAGCCGGCTGATCGTCCAGAAGGACGGCACCGATCTGCGGATCCTCAGCCCCAACCTGGCGATCCGGGGCAACAGCTCGCTGTTCGCGGGGTACTTCGACGACTACGTCGACCAGGTGTGGAACGCCTACCGCACCAAGGACCTGCGGATCGACACCCAGTTCACCTGGGGCGCCGTCACCGGCCGGGTGAACGGCGACACGCTGACCTTCCCCGGGGCCGGGAGCTTCGCCAGGCCCTCCACTCGGGCGATCTTCTCCTGCAGCGACGCGCCGTTCACCACCGGCAACGACCTCATGGGCAACCTGAGCGCACGGCTGGCCGCCGCCTTCAACCGGACCACCCTGCTGGACAACCCCCATCAGCCGGACGGCGAGAACCCCGCCGCCTTCTACACCCGCGCCCGCACCAACCACTACGCCCGGATCCTGCACACCACCACCCCCGACGGGCTCGGCTACGCCTTCCCGTACGACGACGTCCACCCGGCGGGCGTGGACTTCGAGGGCAAGGTGCAGTCCGGCAGCCCGACGCGGTTCACCATCACCGTCGGCGGTACCGGCGACCCCGGGCCCGGGGGCTCGCCCACCCCGACGGCCACCGCCACCGTCCCGCCCGGCGGCGGGACCGGCGCGTTCACCACCATCCAGGCCGAGGCGTTCGCCGCCCAGTCGGGCGGCCGGGCCGAAGCCTGCGCCGACACGGGCGGCGGCAGCGACATGGGGTGGCTGGCGAACGGCGTCTGGCTGAAGTACGCGGCCGTCGACTTCGGTACGGCCGGCGCCACCCGCTTCAGCGCCCGGGTCGCCTCCGGCGCCGCCGCCGGGATCAGCGGGCTCGTCCAGGTCCGCCTCGGCAGCCCCACCGCCACACCGGTCGGCGGCTTCGCCGTCGCCGCCACCGGCGGCTGGCAGAGCTGGCGCACCGTTCCGGCCGACATCGCCCGGACGACCGGGGTCCACGACGTCTACCTGACCTTCGACAGCGGTCAGCCCGCCGACTTCGTCAACCTCAACTGGTTCACCTTCGCCTGACGGGCCGCCGGCGCGGCCCGGTGCCGTGCCGGTGGTGAGGTCCGTCATCGGGACGGCGGCCGGAGTCCGGGTCCGGGCCGGCCACCCGCGACCCGCCGCCCGTCGCGCACCAGGGGACGGCTTGCAGCCGCTCCGGGCGGCGGAACCGGCTGCGGAACGGGCGGTGCCGTCGGCCCGGCGCAGGGCCCGTACGCGGGTCCACTCCTGTCCATCGCGGGGCAGCCGGGCCGGGCGGCCCGCGGTGGGCAGGATTGGACAGGTGCGGACAGGAGTGGACAGTCACCGGCCCCGCCGGACCTGGAATGTGAACAGCGGTCGGCCCGAGGCTGTGCGTCATGAACCTCCAGCGCACACCGGCCGACCGGGCGGCCCCCGGCCCAGGCTCCGGCCCCGGACCGGGGGCCGTGCTCGCGTCACTCGCCGCGGCCCAGTTCACCGTCATGCTCGCCACCTCGATCGTGAACGTGGCACTGCCGCAGATCCGCGCCGGGGTCGGCCTGTCCGACACCGGCACCACCTGGGTGGTCAACGCCTACGGCCTGGCGTTCGGCGCGCTGCTCCTGGCGGGCGGCCGGGCGGCCGACCTGCTCGGGCGCCGCCGGGTCCTGATCGCCGGCCTCGGCCTGTTCGCGGTGGCGTCGGCGGCCGCCGGACTGGCCTCCTCAGCGGCCGTGATGATCACCGCCCGGGCCGTCCAGGGCCTCGGCGCCGCGGCCATCGCCCCGGCGGCCCTGGCCTTGGCGATGGAGCAGTTCCCGACCGGCCCCGGGCGCGGAAAGGCGCTCGGCGTCTGGGGCGCGGTCTCCGGCGCGGGCGGGGCGGGCGGCGTCCTGCTGGGCGGTGTGCTCACCCAGGCGTGGGGCTGGCCCTGGATCTTCCACGCGGTCGCGCTCGGCTCGGCGCTGGTGCTGGCGGCGGTGGCGGTCCTCGTCCCGAAGCCGGCCGGCCGCCGCGAGGGCGGCTTCGACCTGGCGGGCACCGTCACGGTGACCCTCGCGCTGACCTGCCTGGTCTGGGGGCTGACCACCGCGCGTTCCGCGGGGTGGACGGACCCGGCGGTGCTCGGCGCCCTGGGCGCCGCCGCCGTCCTGCTGGTGGCCTTCGCCGCGGTCGAGCGGCGCCGCGCGGACGCGCTGATACCGCCGAGGCTGTTCGCCACCGGCCGGGTCGCGGCGGGCAACCTGCTGATGGCACTGCTGGGTTCGGTGTGGATCGCGCTGTTCTTCTTCCTGCCGCTCTATCAGCAGCAGGTCCTCGGGGCCAGCGCGCTGGCCACCGGGGCCGGCCAACTGCCGCTCGCCGGGGCCAACATGCTCGGCGCGGCACTCTCACCGCGGATCTCCCGGCGGATCGGCGCCACCGCCACCGTCACCGCGGCCCTGCTCACCGAGGCCGCCGGGCTGCTGTGGCTGTCCCGGATCTCCGTCGACGGGAGCTACCTGGCCGACATCCTCGGCCCGAGCATCCTGATCGGCCTGGGCCTGAGCACCGCGTTCGTCCAGCTCACCGCGCTCGCCGTGGACGGGGTCCCGGCCCAGGACGCGGGCCTGGCCGGCGGACTGGTGAACACCACCCGCCAGGTCGGCGGCGCGATCGGCCTCGCCGCCCTGGCCACCCTGGCCGGGTCCGTCACCGCCCACGCACCGGCCGGCCGGTCGCACCTGGCGGCACTCACCGCCGGCTACCGCGCCGCGTTCGCGGTCTCGGCCGCGGTCCTGGTGGTCACCGCACTGCTCGCCCTGGTGCTCACCCGCCGCGCCCGCCCCACCGGCGGGGGAGAGCGGACCGCGCCTGCGGCACCGGCCCCGCGGAGCCGACCCGCCGAGCCCACGACCGCCCGCTGATCCGTCACCCCCCGACTGCCACCCCCCCGACCGTCATCCCCGACCCTCACCTCCATCTGTCACGACCCCCATCACCCGCACCAACCCCCGAGGAACACTCATGCACACCATCGACACCGCCGCCCCCGTCGTCGTCCGGCTGGACACGCTGATCGACGCCCCGCTCGACACCGTCTGGTCGCTGCACACCGACATCGACAACTGGCCGGTCTGGAACGTCGACATCGACCAGGCCAAGCTCGACGGCCCGGTGGCGGTCGGCACCAGCTTCACCTGGCGCACCCACGGGCTGAGCATCACCTCCACCATCCGCGAACTGGTGCCCGGACAGCGGATCGTCTGGGGCGGGACCGTCGAGGGCATCGTCGGCATCCACACCTGGACCTTCGAGCAGAGCGGCGACCGGGTTGCCGTCCACACCGAGGAGTCCTGGAGCGGCGCCCCCGTCGAGGCCGCGGTCGAGGAGCTGGGCACCGCCCTGCAGGCCTCCCTGGAGAACTGGCTCGACAGCCTCAAGTCCCGCGCCGAGCAGACGGTCTGAGGCTGCGGACCACCGCTGCGCCCAGACCTGCCCGATCAACCTCTACGACCACAGGAACCGAACATGACCAGCAGCAAGCCGTACCTGACCGGCCACTACACCCCCGTCGCCGACGAGATCACCGCCACCGCGCTCACCGTCGAGGGCACCCTGCCGCCGGAGCTGACCGGCCGCCTGATCCGCAACGGCCACAACCCGAAGCCCGGTGTCACCCCCACCCACTGGTTCAAGGGCAGCGGCATGGTCCACGGCATCCGGCTGCGTGACGGCCGCGCCGAGTGGTACCGCAACCGCTGGGTGCACACCCCGGCCCTCGAGGGCGCACCGTACATGACCGAGCACGGCCCCGACCTCACCGCCAGCACCGCCGGCACCCACGTCATCGAGCACGGCGGCCGACTGCTCGCACTCTGCGAGGCCAACCTGCCGTTCGAGCTCACCCGGGACCTGGAGACCGTCGGCGCCTACGACTTCGACGGCAAGCTGCGGACCGCCATGACCGCGCACCCCAAGGCCGACCCGGTGACGGGGGAGCTGCACTTCTTCGGCTCCTCGCCGTTCCCGCCGTTCCTGACCTACCACGTCGCCGACGCCAAGGGGGAGTTGCTGTACAGCGCCGACATCCCGGGCGCGACCGCCTCCCTGAAGCACGACTTCGCCATCACCCGGCGCCATGTGGTCTTCATCGAGGGCAGCGTCACCTTCGACCCGAACGAGCACTCCGGCATCCCGTACGGCTGGAGCGACCGCCAGCCGTCCCGGATCGGCGTGATGCCGCGGGGTAAGGGCGGCGCGGAGAAGATCCGCTGGTTCTCCATCGAGCCCGGCAACATGCTGCACGCGTCCAACGCCTTCGAGGACGGCCAGGGCCGGATCGTGCTGGAGGGCCCCACCGTGGACGCGGAGGGCTTCCGGCTGTCCTGGAACTGGTGGGTCGGCGCGCCCGGTCGCGGCACCGAGCCCAACACCCGTTCCTACACCCGGCGCTGGGTGATCGACCCGGCGGCCGGGACCGTCGACGAGCAGATCATCGACGACCTCGCGGTGGAGTTCCCGACCCTCAACGAGGACTACCTGGGCGCCGAGAACCGCTACCAGTACGCGGTCTCCTTCCCGGACCAGGAGGGCTTCGGCGGCTACGGCGTGGTCAAGTACGACCGCACCACCGGCGCCCGCCGCATCCACCAGATCGGCGACGCCCGGCTGCCCAGCGAGGCGGTGTTCGTCCCGGCGGCCGGCGCCGTCAACGAGGACGACGGCTACCTGCTCACGGTCGTCTCCGACCTCAAGCAGGACGCCTCCCAGCTGCTGGTCCTGAACGCCTCCGGCCTCGACCGGGTCGCCACCGTCCACCTGCCGCGCCGCGTCACCGCCGGCATCCACGGCTCGTGGATCCCCGACTCGGCCCTGGACGGCAGCGACAGCTGACCCACCCCCGTCCCCCGACACCCGTCCCCGGGCGCGGCATCCCGCCGCCCCGGGGACTTCGCGTTTCCTGCGGGCGGCGGGATGCCGGTACCGGTACCGGCGTCTGCCGGGACCGGGGGTGGCGGGGTCAGCAGGTGCCGGGCGGGGTGGCGGGCAGGTGCCGCTCGGCCCAGGTGCGCAGTTCGGTCATGGCGGGGCCGAGCGCGCAGCCGGACTCGGTGAGCTGGTAGCGGACCCGCAGCGGGGGCCCCTCGTCGACCTCGCGCAGCACCAGACCGGCCTCGGCGAGCTCGGCGAGGCGGTCGGAGAGCATGCGCTCGCTGATGCCCGGGATGGCGCGGCGCAGCTCGGCGAAGTGGGCGGGTCCGTCGCCGAGGACGGCCACCACCAGGCCCGTCCAGCGTTTGCCGAGCAGGGCGAAGACACGGGTGATGCCGAGGTCCACCCCGGTACAGGCCGTGTGGGTCTGTGCTGCTGCTTCCTGCGCCATGCCACCAGACTACTGCCCCTCCGCTAGTGGCTTATTAAAAGTAAGCTGCTACTGTAATGACAGCTGCGCATCAAGCTGCAGTTACTACCGAAAGGGAGGCATGCTATGCCCACGCTGCTGCACATCGACTCGTCCGCACTGACCGAGGGCTCCGTCTCCCGCGAGGTCTCCGCGACCTTCCGCGCCGAGTGGCTGGCCCAGAACCCCGGCGGCACGGTCGTCTACCGCGACCTCGCGGCCGAGAACGTCCCGCACCTGGACGCCGCCGGCATCACCGCGGGCTTCGTCCCCGCCGAGCACCGCAGCCCCGAGCAGCAGGCCGCGTACGAGCTGCGCGAGCGCCTGATGGCCGAGCTGGAGCAGGCCGACGCGGTCGTCATCGGCACCCCGATGTACAACTTCACGATCCCCTCCAGCCTCAAGGCGTGGCTGGACCAGGTCATCCTGATGGGCCGCACCGCCGGCGAGCGGCCCTCCGCGGCCGGCACCCCGGTCACCGTGGTCTCCGCCCGCGGCGGCTCGTACGGCCCGGGCAGCCCGCGCGAGAGCTTCGAGTTCGTCACCACCTACCTGGAGAAGGTGCTCACCGGCATGCTCGGCCTGGAGGTCGACTTCGTGGTGCCGGAGTTCACCCTCGCCCGGGTCAACCCGGCGCTCGCCGACTTCATCGAGACCGCCGACGCCTCCAAGGCCCAGGCGCACGAGGAGGCCGCGGCCAAGGCCAAGGCCGTCAGCGCCCGCCTCGCCGCCTGAGCCCCCGCCCGGGGGCCGGTCGGCCCGGCCCCCGGGGCCTGCCCTCAGTCCTGGTAGACGGTGCCCGGCGGTGGCACCCGGCCGGTGGCCAGGTAGGCGTCGATGGCGTCCCTGGTACGGCTGGCGCCCTGGGCCAGGTAGCTGGTGTGGCCGTCGCCCTCCCGGGTCACCAGCGCGCTGGAGGGCAGGCCGCGGTGCATCCGGACCGCCCACGGGTACGCCGTCGAGGGGTCGTGGGTGGCGTTGGTGATCAGGATCGGCGGCGCCTGCCGGACACCGTACGGCCCCGGCGGGTTGCTCACCGGCGCCGGCCAGCCGACGCACCCGGCCAGGATGGTCCAGGACTGGGACGCGCCGCCGAACCGGGGCGCGACCGTCCGCCCGAGCCGCTGCAACCGCCGCAGGTCGTCCAGGGTCCGGACCGGGGTCGGCCAGTCCTGGCACTCGATCGCGATCGCGCTGCCGTTGGCCTCGTCGTCGGCCGGTCCGGTGGCGACCGGCTGGGAGAAGGCCGAGGCGTCGCCGTCCTGCGCCTGCCGCAGCGCGAGCGCGAGGTCACCGCGGCGGGCCGGGAACAGCAGCAGGCCCTGCAGGCCGAGCCGGAGGTCCTCACCGGTCACCGACGGCCGGCAGCCGCCCGCCCCGGCACACCCCGGCGCCGGGATCGGCGTACGGTCGGCGGCAGCCACCAGGCCGTCGAACACCTGCCCCACGTCGGTGCCGTGCAGGGCACAGGAGTCGTCCCGGGCGCACCAGTTCGCGAACCGGTCGAAGGAGTCCTCGTACGCGCGGGACTCGTCCGTCAGCAGCGAGGTCAGGGACAGCGAGTGGTCGAGTGCGCCGTCCAGCGCCAGGGTCCGGATCCGGTCCGGGAACAGGCCGGCGTACGTCGCGCCGAGCTGGGAACCGTACGACAGGCCGAGGTAGTTCAGCTTCCCCTGGCCGAGCGCCTGCCGCAGGGCCTCGAGGTCGCGGGCGGCGCTGACGGTGTCGAGGTGGTCCAGCAAGGGGCCGGTGAGGCGGCGGCAGCTCTCGCCGAGGTCCCGGTTGCGGGCGACCAGGCGCTCGAAACCGGCCTGGTCGGTGGGGAACAGCGAGACCTGACGGTTGAGCGGCTCCGGGTCGCAGCGGACCGCGCTGCTGAGTCCGACGCCGCGCGGGTCCAGGCCGATCAGGTCGAAGTTCTCCCGGGTCGCGGCCGAGAACAGGTGCATCCCGAGGGACTCCGCGTACACCGCCCCGGTGCCGGAGCCGCCGGGACCGCCGGGGTCGAAGAACAGGCTGCCGACGGGGTGCGCGCCGGCCGCCCGGAGGCGGTCCACCGTGACCGTGGCCTTCGCACCGCGGGGGTGCGCGTAGTCCACCGGTACCTGGATCGAGGCGCACTCGAGCTCCGCCGGCGAACCGGGGAAGGGGCACGCCGCCCAGCTCAGCGGCGGCGCCGGCCGGCCGGCGCCCGGCCCGGCATCCGCGGCGGCGGTCACGGTGGTCATCGCCAGGACGGCGGTGACCAGCGCCGACGTGACGGCGAGGCGCCGGGTACGGGCCGACGGGGGCCGGCCGGGCGACCTGCCGGACCGGACCGCGCGGACGGGCCCGCGCCCGCCCGTGGGACGTGGTGGTGTCGTCATGTCGCCCACGATGACGCGGGGTCGGCGGTGCTGTCACTGGGGCCCGCCGCAGGAGCCGGGGTGGGGCCCGCCCCACCCCGGCCGGACCGGTCAGGAATGGAGAAGCACCCGCGCCGGGACGCCAACTAGCGTGACCGTCATGGCTTCCATTCACTCCCTCACCCTCGAGGTGGCCGACCTCGCGGCCGCCGAACGCTTCTACGCCGCCTTCGGACCGGGCGCCGCGCTGCGGCTCCGGCTGCGGGCGGCGGACACGCCGACCACCGGCTTCCGCGGGTTCGCTCTCGCCCTCACGGTCCCCCGCCCCGCCGACGTCGACGGCCTCGTCGACGCCGCGGTCGAGGCCGGCGCCACCGCGCTGAAGCCCGCCGCGAAGTCGTTCTGGGGCTACGGCGGCGTCGTCCGGGCCCCCGACGGCACGATCTGGAAGGTCGCGACCTCGGCGAAGAAGGACACCGGCCCCGCGACCGGACGGATCGACGAGGCCGTGCTGCTGCTGGGAACGGCGGACGTGGCCGCGAGCCGGCAGTTCTACGTCGACCACGGCCTCACCGTGGCGCGGAGCTTCGGCAAGAAGTACGTCGAGTTCGCCGGCCCGTCCGGCGCGGTCAAGCTCGCGCTGTACGGACGCCGCGCCCTGGCCAAGGAGCTCGGGGTCCCGGTCGACGGGAGCGGCTCGCACCGGCTCGCGATCAGCGGTGACGCCGGAACGCTCGACGACCCGGACGGGTTCGCCTGGGAGGCCGCGTCGCCGGTCCCGGTCCACTGACCGCCGCCCGCACCGTCCGGAGGGCCCGCCGCGGCCCGCCGCGGGCCGCCACCCGGCCGGTCCCGGCGTCGGTCCGGCTCGCCATAATGGCCCGGTGCCGATAGCCGATGATCCTCACCCGGGCCCCCACGACGGGCCCGACCCGAGCAGCGGGGACCCTTTCGACGGGCTCGTCCTGGACGAGCGGTTCGTCCGGGCCGCCGCCGTCAAGGAACCCTCCGCGCGGACCCGGATGCTGTCCGCCCGGTGGCGGACCGAGGAACCGGTGGATCCCGGCGGACGCCGTTGGTCGCCCGGGTCGGAGGGACCGGCCGCCGCGCGCCGGGGCCGCTTCGGCCGCCTCCGCCGCCTCCGCCGCCTCGGCCGCTGGCGCTCCGCGGTCGCCGTGGCCGTCGCCGTGGCCGCCGTCCTCCTCGCCCTCTCCGCCTGGCCCGGGCGGACGGCGCCGGCCGCCCGCCCGGGCGCGGTCACCCCGGGCGCGGTCACCCCGGGCCGGCCGACCCGGGACGTCGCGCTGCCCGGTGGCGGGACCTCCGACGGCAGCAGGTGCGGCGCCAAGGGCTACCACCACTTCCCGCAGCCGGCCGGGGCCACCGACCGCCCGGGCCCCCAACTGGCCCTCGGCTCCTACGGTTTCGGGAAGGAGTCGGCGGACGACCCCGGCCGCTTCACCATCGAGCTGCTGCTCGGCCCCGGCGGCCCGGCGCCGCTGGACCTGGCCGCGCCGCTGGGCGCGCAGGGCGTCGCGGTCGAGATCGAGGGCCCCGACGGCCTGGTCGGCGGCGCCTACAACCTGCCCGTCTCCGTCGACGACACGGTCCGGCGCACCCCGTCCGGCAGCCTGCGGATCGATCCGGCCACCGGCGGGACCGCGCAGCTCACACTCCCGGCCGAGGCCCTGTGCCCGGGCGTCGACGGCCTCGCCGTCGTGCGACGGCTCACCTCCCCGACCGACTCCCACCTCACCATCACCGGCCCGCCCCCCTTCACGATCACCGTGTCCATCGCGGACCCCGGTATCGGCGCCCTCCGACGGGTGTCGGGATCGGCCTCCGCGAGCGACGTCCTCAGCGCGGACAACCAGCCGGCCGCACACACCACCTGAGCCGCCGGGCCTCCTGACCGGGCGGCCCGGCCCGGCGGCCCGGTCAGGAGGCCCGGCGGGGCGCCGACCGCTTCGCGGCGGTCTTCTTGGCCGCGGTCTTCTTCGCGGACGTCCCGGAGGCGGCCGCCCCGGCCGCGGTCTTCTTGGCGCCGCCGCGGGCCGCTGCGCTCTTCGCCGGCTTCCGGGCGGTCTTCTTCGCGGGCGCCTCCGACGCCTCCTCGGCCTCCCCGTCGTCGCGGCCGTCCCCGGCGCCCTCGTCGCCCTTCGCCGCCCCGCCGCCGGCCGCGGCCGCCTTGCCGTGGCCCTCCTTGGCCGCCTTCACACTGCTGCGCAGCACGGACATCAGGTCGATCACGTCCGCGCCCGCCCCTTCGGCCGGCTCCTGCTCGCCGTGCGGGGCCTCGACCCCGGCCAGCTTGGCCTCGATGACCTGCTCCAGGGCCTGCTGGTACTCGTCGTGCAGCGCCGACAGGTCGAAGTCCTCCGACAGGGTGTCCATCAGCGACCGGGCCATCTTCAACTCCTGCGGACGCACGGTCACGCTCTCGTCCGGCGCGATCCCCTCGGCCGAGCGCACCTCGTCCGGCCACAGGCAGGTCTGCAGGACCAGCGCGTCGCCGTGCACCCGCAGCACCGCCAGCGACTCCCTGGTCCGCATGGTCACCTTGGTCACCGCGATCTGACCGGACTCCACCAAGGCGTCGCGCAGCAGGACGTACGGCTTGGCCGGCGCCTTGTCCGCCGTCGACACGTAGTACGCCTTGTTCAGCATCAGCGGGTCGATGGAGTCCGCCGGGACGAAGGCCAGGACGTCGATGATCTTCTTGCTGGGCAGCGGCAGCTCGGCCAGGTCCGCGTCCTCCAGCACCGCCTGGCGCCCGTCCGGGGACTCGAAGCCCTTGACCACCTCGCTGTACGGGACCTCGACGCCCTCCGCCTCGCAGAAACGCTTCAACCGGATCCGCGAGCCGTCCTTCGCATGCACCTGGTGAAGGGTCGGCCCGCTGTGTTCCTCGGTCGCGGCGTACAGCTGCACGGGCACGCTGACCAGCCCGAACGTGATGACGCCCTTCCAGGTGACCTGTGGCATAGCCCATCCCTTTCGCGGGGATTTACCACGTTATGCCGGAGCGCCAGGTCACGGAAGTCGAGGGCCGCCGCCTGGTCCTGTCCCACCTCGACAAGGTGCTGTGGCCGGCCACCGGGTGGACCAAGGGCGAGGCGCTCTACTACTACGCCCAGATCGCCCCCGCGATGCTGCCGCACCTGCTGCGCCGCCCCGCGACCTTCCTGCGCTTCCCGGCCGGCATCGGCGAGGAGGGCTTCTTCGCCAAGAACCCGCCGCCCGGCCTGCCCGGATGGGTGCACACCCTCACCGTCCCCACCCACGAGGGCCCCAAGGACCGGGTCGCCGTCGACGACCTGGCCACCCTGATGACCGTCGCCAACGGCTACGCCCTGGAACTGCACGTCCCCCAGTGGACCGCCGACACCGGCCCCACCCACCACGACCGGCTGGTGATCGACCTCGACCCCGGCCCCGGCGCCGACCTGACCCACTGCTGCCGGGTCGCCCTGCTGATCCGCGACCACCTCGCCGCCGACGGCCTGCACGCCCACCCCAAGACCTCCGGCAGCAAGGGACTGCACCTGTACGCGGCCCTGACCCCGGCGCCGGCCAAGGCGGTCAGCGGCTACGCCAAGGCCTTGGCCGAACGGCTCGCCGCCGACCACCCCGGCCTGGTGGTGTCCCGGATGACCAAGGCGCTGCGCCGCGGGAAGGTCTTCGTCGACTGGTCGCAGAACGCGACGGCCAAGACCACCGCCGCGCCGTACACCCTGCGGGCCACCGCCGTCCCGGGTGTCTCCGCGCCCGTGAGCTGGGCGGAGATCGAGGCGTGCACCCGGGCCGAGGAGCTGTCGTTCAGCCCCGACCAGGTGCTGGAACGCCACGCCGCCGACGGCGACCTGCTGGCGCCGCTGCTGACCGACGCGGGCCCGCTGCCCACCTGACCGACGGCCCGGGCGGCGGTACCGCGCGCCGTCCGGCCGCCGCGCGCCGGTACCCCCGGGCCGTGGAACAACCCCACGGCGAGCACCGTCCTGGTGACCGGCATCCACTACGGCCCGGCGATCCGCTCCGCGGACCGGGATGCGCAGGCGATGGCCGAGGCACCGGACAAGGCCCGGCTGCTCACCGACAGCCGGGTACGGGCACACCGCGCTGTTCGACCGCAGCAGCTGCATCCGGGTGCGAGAGCCGGTACCGCGCCGTCGGCACCCCGCCGGAGCCGGGCACCACCCGTGGAGCACCTCGGCGGAGCCGTCCCGGAACGCGAAACCGCCACCGTGGCCGTGGTCGAGCCGCCCCTGCCACGATGGCGCGTTCAGTCGGTCGAGCTGCCGGGTTGTCGGTCAGCCGGGCTGCTCGGCCGGCTCGGCGATCAGTGCGGTGGCGATCCGGCGGAAGCCTGCCCGGGCGTAGACCCGGGCCACGTCCTCGTCACCTGCGGAAAGGAACACCGTGCCGGCCCCGCGGGCCCGGGCGTCTGCCACCAGACAGGCCGTGACCGCGAGGGCGAGGCCTTGGCGGCGGGCGTCCGGCAGGGTGCCGACGCCGACCACCTCGGTGACGCCGTCCACCGGCTGGTGCATGCCCGAGCAGCGCGCGGAGCCGTCGGCCGCCAGCGCGGCGGCGGTCACCGTCAGCCCGGCCCGGATCCGGGCCGCCACCCGGTCCACGGTGCCGTCGCGTTCCACCACCGCGGTGAGCGCCGCCAGTTCGGCCGCGCCCGCGGTGCCGACCGCGGTGCCCGGCTCGGCGAACGCCACCCTCGGCACGGCCAGCGCGGACGCCAGCTCGGGGGCGTCGGCGGTGAGCAGCCGGACCGACGGGTCCGACGGCGGGGTGGGCGCGTCGGGGTCGAGGGCCATCAGCGGGTGGGCGTGCACGGTCAGCCCGGCGTCCTCCACCGCGGCGCGGAGCCCCGGCGCGTTCTCGTCGACCCACTCGAAGGTCTCCGGCAGGCCCAGTTCGCGCTGCCGTTCCCGTACCCGCCGGACATCGTCGGCGGTCGCCGCCGGGCCCGGCCGGCCCAGCGCCGGCCGCCCGTAGAACGGCCAGCTGCCCGCGGTCGGGACGAAGAGGGTCAGCGGCCCGAAGTCCTCCGCCCGGGCGGAGGAACGGGGCACGGCGTCGTAGTAGCGCTCGATCCGGTCGAGCAGGGACCTGGTGTCGGTATCCGAGAAGTGCACAGCGCATCAAAGCAACCGGACGCCGTGCGCGCCACCGGTTTCGGCCGCATGATCACGACCGGTCACGGGCGGTCGGACGGCGGTCGGACGGCGGCCCCCCGCCAAGGGCCCGTCACCGCGGCCCGTCAGCGCGGCCCCTCACCGAACCCCGTCACGGCGCAGGGCGAGGAAGGCCCGGCCGTGCGAGGACCAGCGCTCGATCTCGGTCAGCCCGGCGGGCGCCGCCCGGCGCGCGGTGGCGTCGGCGCCCAGCCGGGCCCAGGCGAACGGCGGGCCGAGCCGTCCGCCCGGGCCCTCGACCCGGACGGTCAGCCGCTCGTCGAGCGGACCCGGCTCGACCTCCACCAGCAGGTGGCCGCCGGGCGCGAGCAGCAGGGCGGCCCGCCGCAGCAGCGCGTCGGGGTCGCCGCCGATGCCGAGGTTGCCGTCGGCCAGCAGGGCGGTGCCCCAACGGCCCTCCCCGGGCAGCCGCTCGAACACCGAGCGGCACAGCGCGAGCCCGCCGATGCCGAGGGTGCGGGAGACCGCGTCGCGGGTGACGTCCACCCCGAGCGCCGGGACGCCGAGTGCCAGCAGCTCCGCGACCAGCCGGCCGGGCCCGCAGCCGATGTCCAGGACCGGCCGGCCGGAGTCCAGGCAGCGCAGCAGCAGACCGTGGTCGGCGCCGGCCGCGGGCCCGATCCAGCGGTCCACCTCCAGCACCTGGCGGGTGCCGTCGGAGCGCCGCAGCCACAGCGGCCCCCGGCCGGTGCGCATCGCCTCGGCGAACGGGTCGTCGGTCCAGGGCAGGGTGGCCGTGGTCATCGGCGGACCGCCGTCGCCGGGCCGCTCTGCCCGGCGGTGACCTTCGCCGTTGTGACCTGCGCCGCGGTGATCTCCGCCGTAGCGGCCTGCGCCCCGGCGGCCTGCGATGCGGTGACCTGGGCCCAGCGGGCTGCGAACCGGCCGCCGGGTGCCAGCCCGGCCACGCGCCGGGCGTCCTCGACCGTGTCCACGTCCGTCAGCTCGCCGAGGCCGCGCACCACCAGCCCCTCCGCCGCCAGCCGGGCCAGCAGCTCGGCGCCGGTGCGTCCGGTCGACATCTCGACCCCGACCAGCAGCCGGCGGGCCAGCGCCGCGTCCGGACGGGCCAGGCCCAGCGCCCAGAACCCGCCGTCCGTGGCCGGGCCGTACCAGGCGTCGGTCCCGGCGCGCTGCGCGGGGGAGAGCGGTTCGGCCAGGGCGGCGGCGGTGAGCTGCGGGGTGTCCATGCCGACCAGCAGGGCGGGTGCGCCCGGGTCGGCCTCGGCGAAGGCCGCGGCGAGCCGGACGTCCAGCCCGCCCGGCACCTGCGGGACCACCTCCCAGCCGGGCGGCAGCCAGCGGCCCGGAGTACCGTCCAGGACCAGCAGCCGCCGGCCGGCCGGTACCGCCGAGAGCGTCGTCAGGGTGTCCACGAGCGCGGCCTCGGCGAGGGCGGCGGCCTGGACCGGCGAACAGGCGGGCGTCAGCCGGGTCTTCACCCGGCCGGGGACCGGCTCCTTGGCGATCACCAGCAGGGTCGGCGGCGGGGCGGCCAGCACCGCCCGCATGTCGTGGACGGCCTGCCGGGTGCCGCGCACCGTCCCGGTGACCTTCGAGCGGCCGGCCCGGGGCCGGTAGTCCACCGGCCGCTCGGCGATCCGCATCCCGGCCGCGGAGGCGGCCAGCACCATCTCCAGCGGGTAGCCGGAACGACGGTCGCCGAGGCCGAGCGCCAGCAGCCGTTCCCGGCGCGCGGCCCGCATCGGCCCCAGGTCGTGCAGGGCGGCGCCGGTCCGGGCCCGCAGGCGCCTGGCCAGTTCGGCGTTGGCGATCCGGGCGTGCAGCGGCCACGCGCCGCGGGCGGTCGGGCGGCGCCGGCCGAGCACCAGGTCGGCGCTGCCGTCCAGCACCGGGCCGGTCACCAGGGGGAGTTGGCGCGGATCGAGGGAGCCGTCGCAGTCCATGAAGCAGACCAGCTCGGCGGTGGCGGCCAGCAGCCCGGCGTGGCAGGCCGCGCCGAAACCCCGGCGCGGCTCGGCCACCACGGTGGCACCGAGCGAGCGGGCCAGTTCGGCGGAGCCGTCCGAGGAGCCGTTGTCCACCACGATCGCGCGCCAGCCGGACGGGATCCGGTCGAGCACCCAGGGGAGCGCCGCCGCCTCGTCCAGGCAGGGCAGCACCACGTCGACGGGCGCCGCATCGACGGGCGCCGCATCGATGGGACGGGGAACGGGGGACCGGGACAGGGAGAGACTCGTCACGCGCCGAAGTTACCCCGGGGAATCGGGACAATTGCCGCATCGGTACCTTACGGAAGTCGTACGGGGCACCCCGCCGGTCGGGGCCGCCCGCCCCGCCTCCCTATCCTCGGAGACGTGATCCAGACACCCTCCACCGGCCGCATCCTCGTGGTCGACGACGACCCCACCGTCGCCGAGGTCGTCACCGGCTACCTGCACCGCGCGGGCTACCGGGTCGACCGGGCCGCCGACGGCCACCAGGCGCTCGCCGCCGCCGCCGAACACCGGCCCGACCTGGTCGTCCTCGACCTCATGCTGCCCGGCCTGGACGGCCTGGAGGTCTGCCGCCGGCTGCGCGCCACCGAGACCGGCGCCGACCTGCCGGTGGTGATGCTCACCGCCAAGGGCGACGAGGCCGACCGCATCCTCGGCCTGGAACTCGGCGCCGACGACTACGTCACCAAGCCCTTCAGCCCCCGCGAGCTGGTCCTGCGGATCCAGTCCGTGCTGCGCCGCGCCGGACTCACCGCCCCGCCCGGGGGGCCGCTGACCGCGGGCGACCTCACACTCGACCAGCAGGCTCGCCGCGCCCACCGGGCCGGCCGCGAACTCTCCCTCACCCTGCGCGAGTTCGACCTGCTGGCGTTCCTGATCCGGCACCCCGGCACGGCGTTCGGCCGGGAGGAGCTGATGCAGCGCGTCTGGGGCTGGGAGTTCGGCGACCAGTCCACCGTCACCGTCCACGTCCGCCGGCTGCGCGAGAAGATCGAGGACGACCCCGCCGCCCCGGTGCTGATCAGCACCGTCTGGGGCGTCGGCTACCGCTTCGACCCGGCGAAGGGCTGAACCACCGTGAACGACCTGCTGCTGATCGCCCTGTTCGCCGCGCTCGGCGCCGCCTCCGCCGGCCTGCTGGGCTGGCCCGTGGTGCGCCTGCTGCGCCGCCGCTCGGTCGCGCTCTCGCTGTTCATCGTGGCGCTGGTCACGGTCCTCGCCATGACGGCCGGCACGCTCGCCGTGGCGCAGGCGATGTTCCTCTCGCACCACGACCTCGGGGTGGTGATCACGGTGACCCTGATGGCGGCGGCCGTCTCGCTGGTCACCGCCGCCGTCCTGGGCCGGCAGGTGGTCGCGGGCAGCCGGGCGCTCACGGTGGCGGCCCGCACGGTCGGCAGTGACGCCGGGTTCAGCGCACCCAGTGAGCCGCTCGGCTCGGAACTGGCCGCGCTCAGCGCCGAACTGGCCGCCACCAGTGCTGGGCTGGCCGCGTCCAGGCAGCGCGAGCAGATGCTGGAGCACTCCCGCCGGGAGCTGATCGCCTGGATCTCGCACGACCTGCGCACCCCGCTGGCGGGCCTGCGGGCGATGGCCGAGGCGCTGGAGGACGGTGTCGCCGAGGACCCGGCCCGCTACCTGATGCGGATCCGCACCGAGGTGGAGCGGCTCACCGGGATGGTCGACGACCTGTTCGAGCTGTCCCGGATCCAGGCCGGGGTGCTCACCCTCACGCCCTCCCGGGTGTCGGTCTACGACCTGGTCGGCGATGCCATCGCGGGCGCCCACCCGCTGGCCCGCGAGCGCGGGGTCCGGCTGGACGGTGCCCTGGTGGCCGCCGAGCCGGTCGAGGTCGACGGCCGGGAGATCACCCGGGTGCTGGCCAATCTGCTGGTCAACGCGATCCGCTCGACCCCGGCCGACGGCGTGGTGGCGGTCGCCGCCCGCCGCGAGGCCGACGAGGTGCTGGTGTCGGTGACCGACGGCTGCGGCGGTATCCCCGAGCACGACCTGCCGAGGGTCTTCGAGACCGGCTGGCGCGGCGGCAGCGCCCGTACCCCCCGGACCGCGCAGGAGCAGGCCGGGGGCCAGGGCGCCGGACCGCACCAGGGCGACACCGGCGCCGGCCTCGGCCTGGCGATCGTCCGCGGCATCGTGGAGGCGCACGCCGGCCGGGCCAGTGTCCGCAACGTCTCGGGCGGCTGCTGCTTCGAGATCGCCCTGCCGTCGGCGGCGGCCGCGGTCGGCTGACCGGCGCCGGCAGCAGGGTCAGAACTGCAGCGCCCAGCCGTCGAGGCGGCCGCCGAACGACTCGGCCGGGTCGTACACCCGCAGCCGCCAGAGGCCGTTGGCGGGCGAGGCGGAGGCGTCGACGCCGATCAGGAGGTGGTACGGCGACGGGAGGATGTCGTCGGAGGCCGTCAGGACCCGGTAGCTGCGGCCGTCGGGGGCGATCAGGTCGACCGTCAGGTCGGCGGGCCAGTAGTGGGTGACGGAGACGTGCACGTCCAGCATGGCCGGGGCCCGGCCGGGGACGCCGGTGACGGTGATCGGCGACTCGACGGTGTTGTCGTCGACGGTGACCGGGGTGGTGTTGTCGAACCGCTTGCCGAGCGGCGGGATCGGCGTGGTTCCGACGTACAGCAGCCGGTCCGTGGTGCCGTCGCCGGGCTCCTGCTGCACCGAGCCGGGCGAGGCCGCGCCGGTCAGCGCCGCGGCGACCTGGGCGGGGGTGGCGGTGCGGTGGCCGGCCAGGTGGAGGGCGGCGGCGCCGGTCACGTGCGGGGTGGCCATCGAGGTGCCGGAGATGGTGTTCTCGGACTCGTCCCAGCCGATCCAGGCCGAGGTGATGTCGCTGCCGGGGGCGAACAGGTCGACCAGGGGGCCGTAGTTGGAGTACCAGGCGCGCTGGTCGTCCCGGTCGGTGGCCCCGACGGTGATCGCGGTCTGCACCCGGGCGGGCGAGTGCTCGGAGGCGTCGACGCCCTGGTTGCCGGCCGCGACGGCGTAGGTGATGCCGGAGGCGATGGAGTTGCGGACCGCCGCGTCCAGCGCGTCGTCCGGGTCGCTGCCCAGGCTGAGGTTGGCGACGGCCGGCCTGTGGGCGTTCCTGGTGACCCAGTCGATCCCGTCGACCACCTGCTCGGTGGTGCCGGAGCCGTCGTCGTCGAGCACCCGGACGGCGACGACGGCGGCCTTCGGGGCGACGCCGAAGCTGCTTCCGGCGATGGTGGCGGCCACGTGGGTGCCGTGGCCGTTGCCGTCGTCGGCGTCGCCGTCCAGGTCGACGGCGTCGTAGCCGGAGGTGGCCCGGCCGCCGAACTCGTCGTGGGTGACCAGCACCCCGGTGTCGATGACGTACGCGGTGACGCCCTGGCCGCCCGTGTCCACGGTGGTCAGGCGGTCGTCGAGCGGCAGGCGCTTCTGGTCGATCCGGTCCAGGCCCCAGGAGGGCAGCCCGGTACGGGTGGTGTCGGCGGTGACCCGGTGGTTCTGCACCACCTCGGCCACCGCCGGGTCGGCGGCCAGCCGGCGGGCCTGGCGGTCGGACAGCTGCACCGAGTAGCCGTTCAGTGCGGCGCCGAAGGTCCGGCGCAGCGTGCCGCCGTAGCGGCGGGCGAGCGCCGCACCCGCGGACGCCGTGGCCTTCGCCGGGGCGGGCCGCAGGATGACCAGGAAGCTTCCGGGGACGGCGCTCGGGGTGTCCGCGCCCGCGACGACGCCCTCGGGCGGGGCGGCGGCGGTGGCGGGCTGGGCGGCGCCCAGGGCCAGCGCGGCCGTGACGGCCAGGGCGGCGAGCACACGGTGGGCG
Source organism: Kitasatospora sp. NEAU-CNBT7 (assembly GCF_057220535.1). NCBI lineage: Bacteria > Bacillati > Actinomycetota > Actinomycetes > Kitasatosporales > Streptomycetaceae > Kitasatospora > Kitasatospora sp. NEAU-CNBT7. The sequence goes on from NZ_JBXQQB010000020.1 coordinate 22,551, forward strand.
GAGTGGCGCAGGGGCAGTGCCATGGCGGCGGCCCTCTCGTGATGATGTAAGCCGAGATGAACAGGGCTTTGCCATCCATAGACTGACGTATCATCAGATTCGCCGCAAGGCCCCGCCGGGCCGCCCGGGGTCAGGACGACTCCGACCCCGCCGCCCACTGCTGGAGCAGGTAGACCAACTGGTCCCACACGCCGGTGACCAGCAGCAGCCCGACCGCCACCAGCAGGCCGCCGCCGAGCCGCATCACCCAGGCGTAGTGCCGTTTCACCCACCCGAACGCGCCCAGCGCCCGGCGGAACGCCAACGCGGCCACCACGAACGGCAGTCCGAGCCCCAGGCAGTACACCGCCATCAGCAGCGCCCCGCGCCCGGCACTGGCCTGGTTCCACGCCAGCGCCTGGACGGCGGCCAGCGTCGGGCCGATGCACGGCGTCCAGCCGACCCCGAACACGAAACCCAGCAGCGGCGCCCCCGCCAGCCCGACGGCGGGCCGCCGGTGGGTACGGAACTCCCGCTGCGACAGCCCGGGCAGCAGACCCATGAAGGCCAGCCCCAGCAGCACCGTCATCGAGCCGAGCACGGTGTCGATCACCCCGCGGTGGTCCTGGAGGGTGGTCCCGACGTAGCCGAACAGCGCCCCGCCCGACACGAACACGGCCGTGAACCCGAGGACGAACAGCAGCGACCCGGCCAGCATCCGGCCGCGCCGCCGGTCGGTGGCATCGGCCAGGTCGGCGGCCGAGAAGCCGGTCACGTAACTCAGGTAGCCGGGGACCAGCGGCAGCACGCAGGGGGAGAAGAAGGAGACCAGGCCGCCGGCGAGCGCCACCGGCAGCGCCAGCAGCAGCGAACCGCCGGTCAGCGCGGCGCCGCCGTCGAAGGCGAGCCGGGTTGAGGGGGCCAGGGCCGAGGCGGTCAGGGCCTGGGGGATCAGGGGGTTCACGGGGCCTCCGCCGCGATCGGGTCGAGCAGGGTGTGCAGCTCGGCGGGGGTCAGCGGGGCCAGCGCCCGCGCCGCGATCCGGCCCCGCCGGTCCACCACCACGGTGGCGGGCAGCGACTGGGAGTTGAGCACCCCGGCCGGGAAGGAGCGGACCAGCGCGCCGTCGGGGTCGTACAGACTGGGGTAGCTCAGGCCGTGCTCGCGCACGAACGCCCGGGCCGGATCGGGGCGCAGGTCCCGGGTGTCGATACCGAGGAAACGCACCCCCTGCGGGGCCGTCTCCCGGTGGACCCGCTCCAGGCCGTCGGCCTCCGCGCGGCACGGGCCGCACCAGGAACCCCAGATGTTCAGCACCACGGCCGAACCGCGCAGGTCGGCGAGGTGCAGCGGGCCACCGTCCAGGCCGGTTCCGTCCAGGTCGGGCGCGGGCAGCCGCCGCGCCACCGGGTAGACGGTGGTGGCGGCGGGCCCGGCCGCCCCGGGGGCGGGGGCGGCGGGGGAGCAGGCGAAGAGGGCGGGTACGGCCGCGGCGAGCGCGAGGGAGCGCAGCCGGAGCGCGGGTCTGGGCATGGCGGGGTTCTTCCTCGCGGGCCGGCGCCGGGTCGGGCGCCGGCCCGCGCGTCGTGGGATGGGGGCAGCGGGTCCGTCAGGCGGAGGTGGAGCGGACGCCCGAGGGCCCGACGTCCAGCACGACGGGGTGGTCCAGGACGGGCATCAGACAGCCCTCGGTCACGCTGCACGCCGCATAGCTGACGTACACGGTCGCCGGTCCGCTGCCGGTGGTGCGCAGCGGCAGCGAGGCCCGGACCGGGCCGTCGGGGTAGACCGGCACCGGCCGGCCGGCGCCCTCGATGGTCAGGGCGTGCGGCTCGGCGTGCACCGTGAGCGGGGAGACGGCGCCGAGGACGCCCGACACCCGGACCGCGGTCGGCCGCCCGACACCGTCGATGCCGTCGGACGGCAACTCGGTGCTGTAGAGGTGGAAGCCGCTCTCGTCGGGGGTGAACAGCAGGTCCAGGGTGCCGCCCTGGGCGTTCCAGTCCCGCGCGGTGACGGTGACCGTCACCCCGCTGTCGTCGAACCGGGCGGTCGGCGCCGCAGTCTGCGGAGCCGCCGCCTGCTGCGTGGTCGTCCGCGGGGCCGCCGTACCCGGGCCGCAGCCGGTGGCGGTCAGCGCGCCGAGCAGCGCGACTGCGGCGGCCGGGCCCGCCCCAGGGCGCCTCACTTCGCCCACTGGCGCAGGAAACCGGTGAACCCGGCCGCGGTCAGCGGCGGCAGGCTGCCGGTGTTGGTGTCGGTGCGGACCTGGCCGTCCGGGGTCACCACGATCAGCACCGGCATCTTGTAACTGCCCTGCGAGTCGTACTTCTTGAGCAGGTTGAAGTTGGCCGTGCTGTGGTCGCCGATGTCCACCTGCACCAAGTGGTACGAGGCGTTGAGGGCGCTCTGCACCGAGGAGTCCCCGAGCACCTTGTCGAGCGCCTTGCAGTTGCCGCACCAGGTGGCGCCGAAGTCGAGCAGGACGTTGCGGCCGTCCGCCTTCGCCTGCTTGAGCGCGGCGGCGACCGCGGCGGGCGAGTCGGCGTCGGCCGAGTACCCGAACGTGGTCGGGTTGCCCGCTCCCGCGGCGGCGGCCGGGGCGCTCTTGGCGGCGGGCGCCGCGCTCGGCTTGGCGGACTTGGCCGCGGCGGTCGGCGAGGGGGACGCCGACGGCGGCGCCGACGGGGAGGCGGACGGCGAGGGCTGCTCGGACTCCGGCGGCGCGGTGACGATGTTGACGGGCTCCGGCAGGGGCGCCGCCGCGGCGGCCGCCGCGATGGCGGGCGCGTCGGAGCCGGCCGGGTCGGGGTCGGCCGGGCCGCAGGCCGTCAGACCGGCGGTCGCACCGATGGCGAGGGCGAGGAGGAGCGGGGAGCGACGCAAGGGAGTTCCTTCGTTGGGAGGGAGGGAGGGAGGGAGGGAGGGAGGAGCAGGGGAGGGTCAGTCGGAGAAGTCCTGGGTCAGCCAGACCGTGCCGGAGCCGTCGCGGTACACCGCGATCCCGATGTGGGTGAACTTCTGGCTCAGCAGATTGCGGCGGTGGCCGTCGTTCGGCGGCCGCTCGTCGAGCATGTCCTGGGTCAGCCGGGTGGCCATCGCGCCGATCGCGGCGGTCGAGGTGTCCACCGGGCCGCCCTGGCCGATGTTCTCGCCGGCGGCGCCCCAGCGGACGCCCTGGGCACTCTCCCGGGCGCCGACCGCGGGCTCGCCCGGGCACTGGTGGGACAGCCCGCAGCCGCCGGCCATCGCCGTGTTGTGCGCGGCCGCGCTCGCGGTCAGCCCGGCCGTCACGGTGTACGCGGGCAGGCCCTGGGCGGCGCGCGCCCGGTTGACCAGGTCCAGGACCTGCTGCACCTCGTCACCGCCGCCCGCGGGCGCCGGATCGGCGCCCTTGCCGGGCCGGTCGGCCGCCGGAGCCGCAGCCGCAGCCGCCGGGGCCGCGGGCGCCGGCGAGCCCGGGGACGCCGGGACGGCCGACGGCGAGGGGGCGGCCGCGGCCGGAGCGGCGGCGGAGGCGCTCGCGGTCCCGGCGGCCCCGGTGGACAGCGCGGCCGGGTCGGCGCCCTGACCCGTCCCGCCGGTGGGCGAGGACAACGCGGTGGCGAGCGCCCCGGCCGCCGCGGCGCCCGCCCCGGCCGGCGCGGGCGCCGACCGGTCGGCGAAGGCCGCCGCCGCACCGCCCGCGGCCAGCACCAGAACACCTGCCGCGAGGGTCCGCGGCAGCCGCCCGGCGGGTCGGGGGGCCCGGTGGGGCCGGACGCGGCGGCCGGAGCGGCGCAGGCCGTGCTGAGGAGAGCTCATGGGGGAGTGCCTTCGGGGTCGGAGAGCGGTCCCCGGCCGCGGGACGGCGCCGTCACGCGCGCCGCGGCAGGGGGTGAACCTCCGGTGCGGCCGGCCCGGTGACGGGAGGGGACGGCCTGCGGAGGGCAGGCCCCGGCGCCCGCCGGATGGCCGGAGCACGCGGTCGGCCCCGGGGAACGGCCCTGACGGACGGTCCGGAACTTGCCTGCGACAGCGAGCTTAGGCAGGTCACGGGCCCTGTCACACCGTTGTGACCGATCTTTAGGAACGGCTAAGGAAGCCCGCATCCTCCGCTTCGGAAAGCCCCCGGAACCCGCCCGCGGACGCCCGTCCGGGCCCGCCCCCGGCCCGCGTCAGAGCTCGGTCTCGCGGACCGAGGACTGGGCCCGCGGCACCACTGTCGAGGTGATCTGCGAACGGTGCCCCGCGCTGGTGAACACGGTCACCAGGGTGTGCGGGTCGCTCTGCGAGGTCTGCGTGGTGAAGCCCGGCGCCGGCACCGCCGCGATCAGGCAGACCGCGCTCTCGCCGTACCGCACCGACACCTGCCCGCCGGTCGACTTCACCGTGTACACCCCGGGCCCGCCGGGGCAGTCGGACTGCTTGCCGCCGTCCTGGCCGGTCGGCGCCGTGCTCGGCGGCACGGCCGCCTTCGAGCGCGCGGCCGACACCGGCGCGGACGCGGACGGCCGGCCGGCCCCGGCACCGGCCCCCGCCGACCCGGACGGCGACGGCGAAGCCGACGGCGAGGGAGGCGCCGACGACGCCGCGGCCTCGGCCGCACCGCCGCCCGAACCGGCCGCCGCCGAACTGATCGCGCCCGAGCCGGTGCGCACCGTCGGCGGCACGTTCGCGGTGGAGTCCATCACGAAGCCGATGGACAGGAAGACCGCGGTCACGGTGAACGCCGTGCAGAGCAGCCAGAGCGCGAGATAACGGACGAGACGGGGCACGTGGCCCATCATCCCTGATCCGCTACGGTGTCCCCCATGGCCAGCGTCCTTGTCGTGGAAGACGAACCCGGTATACGCGCCTCGCTGATCGAGGTGCTCGCCTCCCACGGCCACCTCGTCCGCAGCGCCGCCGACGGCTTCGGCGCGCTCCGCGAGGTCACCCAGGCCCACCTGGACGCGGTGGTGCTCGACCTCGGCCTGCCCGACCTCGACGGCGCCGACGCGCTGCGCATGATCCGCGGCATCTCCCAGGTCCCGGTCCTGGTCGCCACCGCCCGCGACGACGAGGCCGAGATCATCCGGCTGCTCGACGCGGGCGCCGACGACTACCTGGTCAAACCGTTCTCCGGCGGCCAGCTCGCCGCCCGGCTCGGCGCGGTCCTGCGCCGCTCCACCGCCGCCCGGCCGGCGGGCCACCCCGGCGCGCCCTGGGCCGACGCCGACGCACCGGTCGCCGTCGGCGGCCTGCGGATCGACCCGCGCGGCCGCTCCGCCCACCTGGACGGCGGCGAACTCCACCTGACCAGACGCGAGTTCGACCTGCTCGCGTACCTGGCCCGGCACGCCGACCAGGTGGTCCCCAAGCGCCAGATCCTGGCCGAGGTCTGGCGCGAACCGTACGTCGACGACCAGACCATCGACGTCCACCTGTCGGCGCTGCGCCGCAAGCTCGGCGAACGCGGGGCCAGCCCCCGCTACCTGCAGACCGTCCGCGGCGTCGGCATCAAACTGGTGACCCCCCGATGAGACGCTCGCTCGCCGGGGTGGCCCTTGCGGTCACCTCGATGGTCGCGCTCTCCTTCCTGCTGCCGCTCGGCGTCCTGGTCTCCGCCCAGGCCCGCAAACAGAGCACCACCACCGCCCAGCAGCGGGCCGCCGCGCTGGCCCCCGTCCTCGCCCTCACCACCGACGCCGCCGACCTCACCCAGGCCGTCTCCGGGCTCGACCCCGGTGACGGCCTCGGCGTCCACCTCCCCGACGGCAGCACCATCGGCGCCGCGCACGCCCCCGCCGAACTGCTGGGCCGCGCGACGCGCGACGGCGAGTCCATCGCCCAGGACGTCCCCGGCGGCTGGCTGTACCTCCAGCCGGTCGTGCTCGCCCAGAACCGCACCGCCGTGGTCGAGGAGTTCGTCCCCGACGCCGACCTCAGCCGCGGCGTCGCGGCCTCCTGGGGCGTGATGTCGCTGCTGGCCGTCGGACTGATCGCCGGTTCGGTGCTGGTCGCCGACCGGCTCGGCGCCCAGGTGGTCCGCTCCTCCCGCACGCTGTCCCGGGCCTCGCACGCCCTGGGCGCCGGCGACCTCGAGACCCGCATCGAACCGCTGGGCCCACCCGAACTGCGCGACGCCGGCCGGGCCTTCAACGCGATGGCCGACCGCATGGTCGGCCTGCTGGCCACCGAACGCGAACTGGTCGCCGACCTCTCGCACCGGCTGCGCACCCCGCTGACCGCCCTGCACCTGGCCACCGAACGGATGGCACCGGGCCCGGGCACCGCGAGCGTGGCGAGCGCCGTCGCCCAGCTGGAGGACGAGCTCAACTCGATCATCGCCGCCGCCCGCACCCCGCTGGCCACCGGCCCGATGGGCCGCGCCTTCGACCCGCCGCCGGGACCCGGCCGCCCGCCCCGCCCCGCCTCCGCCGCGCCCGCCGCGGTGGTCCAGGCGGCCGACGCGTTCCGCCGCCGGGCCGGGTTCTGGGCCACCCTGGCCGAGGCCCAGGACCGGCCCTGCGAACTCGAGGTCACCTGCGAGCCCACCCCCGTCGACCTGCCCGAGGACGACCTGACGGCCGTGATCGACTCGCTGGTCGGCAACGTCTTCCGGCACACCGCCGCCGGCACGCCGTTCGCGCTGCGGGTGGCGCGCACCGCGCAGAGCGTGCTGCTCACCGTGGAGGACGCCGGGCCCGGCATCCTCGACCCCGACGGCGCCCTCGCCCGCGGCACCAGCGCCGGTTCCACCGGGCTCGGCCTGGACATCGCCCGCCGGGCCGCCGCCGCCACCGGCGGCGACCTGCGGATCGACCGCGGCCCGCTGGGCGGCGCCCGGATCACCCTCACCCTGGGCCTGGCCACCCCCGGCACCCGCCGCCCCCGCCGCGCGGCCCGCCGGGGCCCACGCGCCGCCCGGTCCTGACGGCGCCGCCGCCCGGGCCGATCCCGGCCGGCGCCGTCCGGGCGGCTACGGCCCGGGCGGTCACGGCTGTCTGCTGAGGTGGCTGTCGGCGAACCCCTCCTGCTTCACCAGCAGCCGCCCGTCGGCCTCCAGGTCGAACGTCACCTGCTCGGCCACCTCCGCGCCGCACCCCGAACCGCTGGTGGTCAGCGACTCGGCGACCACCAGGCTCTGCTCCGAGGCCGTCACCAGGATCGAGGCCGCCCCGCAGCTGACACCCCCGGCCGTCGTGGTGGCGGCCCGCCCCACGGTGTCACCGATCTGGCCCTGGACCAGCTGGATCCGGTAGGTGGCGGTGACCTTCTGCCCGCCGGTGGTGGTCACCACGCCCTGCCAGGTCCCCAGGAACACGGCCGGCACCACCCCGGCCGGGTGCGACGGGCTCGGCGACGGCGACGGCGACGGTGAGGGGGAGGGCGAGGGCGAACCGGACGGCGACGGCGACGTCGCGGCAGACCCTCCCGCCGCCGACCCGTCCGCCGAGGACCGGCCGCCCGGATCGCCGTCCCCCGCGTACCGGAGCGCCGCCCCGGCCGCGGCGGCCGCGATCAGCACCCCGCCCGCGATCAGCGCCGGTACCCTCAGCCGCCCCCGGCCGGGCCCGTCAGGGCCGACCGGGCCGACCGGGCCGGTCGCCGGCCGGTCCGCCGGTGACCGGTTCGCCGGCGGCGCGGGGGTGTCCAGCTCGGTGACGGGCCCGGAGCGTTCGGCCGCCGGTCGGTCGCCCGCGGACTCCAGCGCGAGCAGCTCGACCGCCAGCCGTGCCACCGACTCCGAGACGGCGGGCGGCAGCCACCCCGCCCGCGCGCCGGGCACGGCACCGTCCGCGAGCCGGTCCCGCAGCTGCTCCGGCGTCGGCCGGTCGGCCGGCTCCTTCGCCAGGCAGGCGCCGACCACCTCGCGCAGGGCCGCGTCGAGCCCGGTCAGGTCCGGCGCCTCGTGCAGCACCCGGTACAGCAGCACCGCCGCGCTGATCCCCTCACCGAACGGCGCGGTCCCGGTGGCCGCGTACGCGAGCACCGCGCCGAGCGAGAACACGTCACCGGCCGGCCCCGCGGTCTGCCCCTGGGCCTGCTCGGGGGACATGAACCCGGGTGAGCCGATCACGAAACCCGACCTGGTCAGCGCGGTCGCCGCGTCCAGTGCCCGGGCGATGCCGAAGTCGATCAGACGCGGACCGTCCAGCGCCAGCAGCACGTTGGACGGTTTGACGTCCCGGTGCACCAGACCGAGGCCGTGCACCGCGGCCAGCGCGTCGGCCAGCCCCGAACCGAGGGCGCGGACCGCGGGGACCGGCAGCGGCCCGAACTCGCGGACCGCCGCGCCCAGCGCCGGCCCCGCCACGTAGCCGGTGGCGACCCAGGGCCGGGGGCCGTCGGTGTCGGCGTCCAGCACCGGGGCCGTCCAGTGGCCGCCGACCCGGCGCGCCGCCTCGACCTCCTGGCGGAACCGGGTGCGGAACTCGGCGTCCGCCGCCAGCTCGCCGTGCACCGCCTTGACCGCCACCGTCCGCCCGCCCGCCGACCGGCCGAGGTACACCCGGCCCATGCCGCCCGCGCCGAGCCGCCGCAGCAGCCGGTACTCGCCGAGCTGCCGCGGATCCTCCGGTTCCAGCGCCTCCATGCCCATCCCAACCCCACCCAACCCAGCCCCTCCTGCCGGCCCGGATCCGGCCCGGTCAGGGACGACCGTACCGGTCGGCGCGGACGGCCGAGCGGGGAAGAACCGACTCCGCGTCGGCCTCCCCCGGAACCGGTCCCCGCATCAGCGCACCGGCACCCGCTCGGGCTCGCCGCGCAGCGGCGCCTTCGCGAACTCGGCCATCCCCGCCGCGAATTCCACCGCCGGCCGCCACCCGAGCTCGGCCCGCAGCCGCCCGGAGTCCGCCGTCACGTGCCGCACGTCGCCCAGCCGGTAGCGGCCGGTCACCCGCGGCGGCGGACCGCCGTACGCCGCGGCCAGCGCGGCCGCCATCTCGCCCACCGTGTGCACCGAGCCGCTGCCCACGTTGTAGGCCCGTGCGGTGCCCGCCGGACGTCCGGCGACCGCGGCCAGCGCCGCCAGGTTGGCCGCGGCGACATCGTCGACGTGCACGAAGTCCCGCCGCTGCCCGCCGTCCTCGTACACCTGCGGCGCCTCGCCGCGGGCCAGCGCCGAGCGGAACAGCGAGGCCACCCCCGCGTACGGGGTGTCGCGCGGCATCCCCGGGCCGTACACGTTGTGGTAGCGCAGCGTCAGAACCCGGCCGCCGCAGGCCCGGGCCCAGGCCGAGGCGAGCAGTTCCTGGGCGACCTTCGAGGCCGCGTACACGTTCCGCGGGTCCAGCACGGCGTCCTCGCCGACCAGCCCGGGCGACAGCGGCGCACCGCACCGCGGGCAGGGCGGCTCGAACCGGCCCCCGTCCAGGTCCGCCTCCCGGCGCGGCCCCGGCGCCACCGGCCCGTGCACCGCGCAGCGGTAGGCGCCCTCGCCGTACACCACCATCGACCCGGCCAGCACCAGGTCCCGCACCCCGGCCCGGGCCATCGCCGACAGCAGCACCGCCGTCCCCAGGTCGTTGCAGCCCACGTACTCGGGCGCGTCGTCCAGGTCGAGCCCGAGGCCCACCATCGCCGCTTGGTGGCAGACGGCGTCGACGCCGCGCAGCGCGTTGTCGACCACCGCGGGGTCCCGGACGTCCCCGTGCCAGAAGGCCGCACCGTCCGGCAGCGCCGGCCGGCCGCCGGGGTGGACGGCGGGCAGCAGCGCGTCCAGCACCCGGACACCGTGGCCGGCCGCCGTCAGCCGCGCCGCGATCCGGGACCCGATGAAGCCGGCACCGCCGGTGAGCAGAATCTCCATGCCCCGACGCTAACCGGACCGCCCACCGCCGGGCGGCCACCACGGCACACCGTCAGATGTCCGTAAGACGCGGCGCCCTGCGGCATCCCGCGGCATCCCGCGGCACCTTACGGCATCCCGGAGTCCGGCGGGCCGGCCGGAGCGGTGGAGCCGGGCCGCCCGCAGGGCGGCGGTATGGTGCGGTACGGGAGGGAATGCCCGATACCTGCTGCCTGCCGGGAGGAGCCGAGTGCCCGACGCCCGTCCGAGCCCGGCGGCCCGGCCCGCCCGGCACCGCAGAGACGCGCTCCGGGCGTCGGTCCCGCTGCTGGCGATCTGCGCGGGCTACTTCATGGTCATCCTGGACGTGACCATCGTCAACGTCGCCGTGCCCGCGGTCGGCCGCGAGCTGTCCGCCTCGCTCACCGGCATCCAGTGGATCACCGACGGCTACACCCTGGTCTTCGCCGGCCTGCTGCTCACCGGCGGGGCCCTCGGCGACCGAGTGGGCAACCGCCGCGTCTTCTGCACCGGGGTGGCGGTCTTCACCGCCGCCTCGGCCGGCTGCGGACTGGCACCGACCACCGGCGTCCTGGTCGCCGCCCGGCTCCTCGAAGGGCTCGGCGCCGCACTCATCGTGCCCGGCTCCCTCGCCCTGCTCCAGCAGGCCTACCCCTCGGCCGCCGAACGCTCCCGCGCCTTCGGCCTGTGGGGCTCGGTCGCCGGGGTCGCCGCCTCCGCCGGACCCCTCCTGGGCGGACTGCTGGTCACCACCCTCGGCTGGCGCTGGGTGTTCTTCATCAACCTGCCCGTCGGCCTGGCCTGCCTCGCCCTGGTCCGGCACGCCGTGGCCCCCTCCCCGCGCCACCCGGACCGCCGCCTCGACACCCCGGCCCAGGCCGCCGTCGTCGCGGCGGTCGCCCTGCTCGTCGCGGTCCTCAACGAGGCCGGCCGGCTGGGCTGGTCGGACCCGCTGGTACTGACCGGCGCCGCCCTGTGCCTGGCCGCCGCCGGCTGCTTCGTGCTGCGCGAACACCTGGCCGCCACCCCCGTGCTCCCGCTGCCACTGCTGCGCTCACGCGCGCTGAGCGGCGGGACGGTCATCGGCCTGCTCTTCAACTTCGCCTACTACGGGATGCTCTTCACCGCCAGCCTGTACTTCCAGCACCAGCGCGGCTACAGCGCACTGCGCACCGGACTCGCGCTCTTCCCGGCGGTGGCCGTCACCATGTTCGCCTCGGCGCTGTCCGGGCGGCTCGCCCACCGCACCGGCGACCGCCCGCTGGTGATCACCGGCATGGCGGTCGCGGCGGCCGGACTGGCGGGCTGGGCCGCCGCCGGACCCGACCCGGCCTACCCGCTGCTGGTGGCGCCCATGACGGCGGCCGGCTTCGGCACCTCCTTCGCCCTCACCGGCTCCACCACCACCGTGATGGCAGCCGCCCCGCCCGGCTACGCCGGTACGGTCTCCGCCCTGTTCAACACAGCCCGCCAGGTCGGCAGCGCCGCCGGCGTAGCCCTCGGCGGATCGCTCCTCGCCTCCGCCGCCGACTTCACCACCGGACTGCGCACCAGCATGGCCGTCGGCGCCACCGCCTACCTGCTGGCGGCCACCCTCGCGTACCTGTGCATCCCCCGCCCGGGACCCGGCCCGACAGCCGGCCGGGGGCCCGGCCCGGGGTCCGGCCGGGGTCCGGTCCCGAGCACCGGCGCGGATCCGGCCTGACGGCCGACCCGAGAGGTGGCCCGGCGAGCGGTCCGGTGGCTGATCCGACGAGCGGCCCGGGATCCGGGTCGGCGGACGGCCGGGGGCCCGGCCCGGGGCCCGACCCGGAGCCCGACCCGAGCACCGGCGCGGATCCGGCGTGACGGCCGACCCGCAAGGTGGCCCGGCGAGCGGTCCGGTGGCTGGCCCGACGAGTGACCCGGGATCCGGGTCGGCGGACGGCCGGGGGCCCGGCCCGAGGACCTGCCCGGAGCCCGACCCGAGCACCGGCGCGGATCCGGCCTGACGACCGACCCGAGAGCTGGCCCGGCGAGCAGTCCTGCGGCTGATCCGACGAGTGACCCGGGATCCGGGTCGGCGGACAGCCGGGGGCCCGGCCCGAGGACCTGCCCGAAGCCCGCCCGAGCACCGGCGCGGATCCGCCCTGACGACCGACCCGACAGGTGGCCCGGCGAGCGGTCCGGTGGCTGATCCGACGAGTGGTCCGGGATCCGGCCTGACGACCGGTGTGGCAACCGACCCGACGGTCGGCGCGGGATCCGACCAGGGTCCGGCCCGGCCTGGCCCGAAGCCCGCCGCAGGCCGGACCCGACAGCCGTACGCGACCCCGCCGTCCCGCCGTCCGGCCGTCCCGCCGACCGGCGGCCGACCCGCCAAGTCACCACCCGAGCCTGCCCCCGCCGCCGCCCCGAGCCGGCATCAGACACCGCCCGCCGCCGGGGCGTCGGTGACGCCGCGGCCCGCGCGCCGTAGGCTCGCCCCATGCGAGCGATCATCAGCGACCTCGACCGCAGGCTCTTCGACCGGGTAGCAGTGAGCCGCCTGCGCGGCGCGCACCCCGTACTGCCCAGACTCACCAGGGCCGCCAACCACGGGGTGCTCTGGCTGGGCACCGCCGCCGCCCTCGCCGCCACCGGTGACCGCACGGCCCGCCGCGCCGCGCTGCGCGGCGTCGGCGCGCTCGCCCTCGCCTCGGCGTCCGCCAACATCGTCGCCAAGGGCCTGACCCGGCGCCCGCGCCCGATCATCGACCAGGTCCCCGCGGCCCGGCGGCTGCTGGTCCAGCCCGCCACCACCTCCTTCCCCTCCGGTCACTCCGCCTCCGCCGCGGCCTTCGCCACCGCGGTGGCCCTCGAAGCGCCGCTGCTCGGCCTCCTGGTGGCGCCCGTCGCGGCCGGTGTGATCGCCTCCCGGGTCTACGTCGGTGTGCACTACCCGGGTGACGTGCTGGCCGGCGCCGCCCTCGGTGCCGGTCTCGCCGCCCTCACCCTGCGCTGGTGGCCGCTGCGCGGCACCGAGCCGGCCGCCGCCGCGCCACCGGCTGTCGAGGCGCCGGCCCTGCCCGGAGGCCACGGTCTGACCGTGGTGGTCAACCCCGGCGCGGGCGCCGACGGCCCGGACGGCGCCGTCGAACAGCTGCGCGCCCTGCTGCCCGAGGCCGACCTGCGGGTGGCCGGACCCGACGACGACCTCGCCGCGCTGATGGACCGCGCCGCCGCCGACGCCGCCCGCGCCGGCGGCGCCCTCGGGGTCTGCGGCGGCGACGGCACCGTCAACCTCGCCGCCACCGTCGCCGCCCGCGCGGAGCTGCCGCTCGCGGTCTTCCCCGGCGGCACCCTCAACCACTTCGCCGCCGACCTCGGCACCCCCGACCTGCGCTCCACCGCCGAGGCCGTCGAGGCCGGCAGCGCGGCCGGCGTCGACCTCGGCCGGGTCACCGCCGGCCATGGGGACCACCGGGACCACCGGGACCACAGGGACCACGGGGACCACAGGGACCACGGGGACCACGACACCGACCGGTCCTTCCTCAACACCTTCAGCATCGGCGTCTACCCGGACCTGGTCCGCGTCCGCGAAGCCCACGAGAAGCGGCTCGGCAAGTGGCCCGCGCTCGGTCTCGCCTTGGTCCGGGTGCTGCGCACCGCCGAACCGATGCACCTCAGTGTCTCCGGGGTGCCCCGGCAGCTGTGGCTGCTGTTCGCGGGCAACGGCCCGTACCAGCCGCGCGGCTTCGCCCCCACCCACCGCAGCAGCCTCCAGGACGGCCGGCTCGACATCCGCGCCGTCGACGGCAGCACGCCGTTCGCCCGTACCCGGCTGGTCGGCGCCTTCCTGCTCGGCACCCTGGGCACCTCCCGGGTCTACCGCGAAGTACGCCTGAAGGCCCTCGACCTGACGGACCTCCGCGGGGTCGGCCACTTCTCCGTCGACGGCGAGGTGGTCCCCGCCCCGGACCGCCTGCTGCTGCACAAGTCGCCGCGGGCGCTGACCGTCTACCGCCCCGAGCACCCGGCGGTGCCGTGACGAGCCCGCACGGGAGCTGAGCGCCGATGCCCGAGGGAGACACCGTCTACCGCGTCTGCGCAGAACTGCACGCCGTCCTCGCGGGCCAGGTGCTGACCAGCGCCGACCTGCGGGTGCCCGCGCACGCCACCGCCGACCTCACCGGCCGCCGGGTGCTGGAGGTGGTCCCGCGCGGCAAACACCTGCTCACCCGGATCGACGGCGGCCTCACCCTCCACACCCACCTGCGGATGGACGGCCGCTGGGCGGTCTACCGGACCGGCGAACGCTGGAGCGGCGGTCCGGCGTTCCAGATCCGCGCCGTCCTCGGCACCGAGCGGCACACCGCGGTCGGCTACCGGCTGCCCGTCGTCGAACTGCTGCGCACCGCCGACGAGCAGCGCGCGGTCGGGCACCTCGGCCCCGACCTGCTCGGCCCCGACTGGGACGCCGCCGAGGCCCGCCGCCGCCTCCTCGCCCGGCCCGAACGGCCGCTCGGCGAAGCCCTGCTGGACCAGCACAACCTGGCCGGCATCGGCAACGTCTACGCCAACGAACTCTGCTTCCTCGCGGGCGTCACCCCCTGGACCCCGGTCGGCTCGCTGCCCGCCCTCGACCGGCTGCTCGCCCGCGCCCGCCAACTCCTGGACGCCAACAAGCTCCGGCCCGGCCACATCACCACCGGCGAGACCAGGCCCGGACGACAGCACTGGGTGTACGGCCGCGCCCGCCGCCCCTGCTCCCGCTGCGGGACCCCGCTGCGCACCGCCACCCACGCCCAGGACCGCCCCGCCACCTGGTGCCCGCACTGCCAGCGCGGCCCGGTGGGGTGACCGCGGCGGGGTCGGGCCCGCCCGGGCGCACCGGGGTCAGCGCTCGACCAGCGCCGGGTGCCTCGGGTCGTCCACCCGCACGGTGAGGTCGGCCAGTTCGGCCGGGCCGGTCTCCTCGCGGTAGCGGGCGAAGGCGGGCAGCGTCCAGCGCTCCGACTCCGGGGTGTGCCGGGCCAGTGCCGCGTCGCCCATTGCCAGATGCACCGTCAGCTCGAACGGCAGCCAGCGCCCCAGCAGCAGCGCACCGTCCAGCACCAGCACCCCGCGCGGCGGCAGCTCCACGTAACCGGCCCTGGTGGCCCGGTCGTTGACCGCGTCCCAGAGCGAGGGCAGCACCCGGCCGGTGCCACCCGGCTCCAAGGGGTCGAGCACCTCGCGCAGCAGCCCGCGGTCGTCCAGCCACAGGTCGTGGAAGGCGTCGGCGTCGTGGTGGCCGTACTCCAGCCGGATCGAGGCGGGCCGCAGGAAGTCCGCCGCCGACACCCGCAGCACCGGCCGCCCGAGCAGCCGCAACGGTTCCACCAAGGCGTCCGCCAGCGCACCGGGCCGCGCGGCCGGTGCGCCGTCGACGGCCACCCGGACCCACCGGCCGTCGGCGGGCAGCGCGTTGATGCGGTCGGTCAGCAGCCCGGCCAGCCGCTCGGGGGAGATCGGTGTCACCTGCACCCCGCCATCCTGCCCGATCGGGGATCCGGCCATCGATCCGGATGCTCCGGTTATATTGCGGCCAGGCTGACAGCCGTTCACCTGATGGGGGAGTGCCCGTGTCCGTACCTGTGCCCGCGCCCGTACCTGCGCTCGACCTGGCCGGCGTCGAACGGCTGGCGGCCGAGGCGCACGCCGGCCAGACCGACAAGATCGGCGTGCCGTACGTGGAGCACGTCCGGGCCGTGGCCGCGGGGGTGGCGGCGTTCGGGACCGGCCTGCAGATGGCCGCGCTGCTGCACGACGTCCTGGAGGACACCCCGCTGACCGCCGAGGACCTGCTGCGCGCGGGCGTGCCGTCCGCCGTGGTGGAGACCGTGCGCCGGGTCAGCCGGACCGCCGGGGTCGCCTACCACGCCATGCTCCAGCAGGTCGTCACCGACCACTCGGCCACCCTGCTCAAGATCTCCGACAACGCCCACAACTCCCGGGCCGACCGCGCCGCCGGGCTGCCCGCCGCCGACCGGGAACGGCTCGCCGAACGCTACCGGGCCGCCCGCCGCGTCCTGTGGCCCGCCGCCGCCCCCGAGGACGTCCGCGCGATCGTCTCGGTCGTCAACCCCGACCTGCTGGCGGAGCTGGACGGGCGCGCCTGACCGGCACCCCCGGTCCGACCCAGGCCAGCACTGGCCCGCCCGCACGGGCAGGAGCAGGCTGGAGGCAGGAACGCGCCCGGCCGGTCGCGGGCACCGCCACGGCGGCGGCCCCGCCGCGCAGGGCGCCCCGCACCCGGACCAGGGAGCCTGCGATGTCCGACATGCAAGACAGGATGAACGACAAGGCCGAGCGCGACACCGAGAACGTCCGCGCCGCCGACCCGGAGGAAGGCATCACCTCCTACCAGAACGCCCACGCGCAGGAGATGGCCCCGGCCGAGGGCGACCCGATGGAGGAGACGCAGGAAGGCGGCAGGTCGTGACGGCCGGCTCCGCCGCGGCCCCGGAGCCCCACACCACCGACTGGCAGGTCCGGCTCACGGTGACCGAGACGGGCGACCACACCCGGGCGCACGCCGTCCTGGACACCGGCGGCGCCGGCGGCCCAGGCGGGTCCGGCAGCACCCGGCTGGAGGCGGAGGCCGAGGCCCACCGCAGCCCGCACGACCCCGCCGCACCCGTGATCGGCGACGAACTCGCCGCCGGGCGCGCCCTGCTCGAGCTCGGCCACCGCCTGGTGCAGGCCGGCTCGGTCGCCGCGGAAGCCGCCGAATCGGCCCGCCGCCGCGACGGAGAGTGACCACGAAGCATCCTTGCCGCCGTAGCGCACCAGGGCAGTCAAATCGAAAAACAGTACGCGAAGCACTGGAATCGTGACCTATCATCGCCCGCGGGCCGGAACCCACCGGCCCGCGGCTGCGTCACCCTCGGTGTCCGCAAGCCCATGCGGACCAGACCTCCGGGGGTGGACAGGTGGACGAAGCGACAGGCGCGACCGGCCCCGCCGACGCGCAGCACGACGAGCCCCAGCGGCCCGACGGAACCACCCCGAAGGGCGGAACCGAGCCGCACAACGGCACCGAGCCGCAGCCCGGGCCCGACCAGCACTGGGAACTGCCGGACTACGAGCACCTGCGCGAACTCGGCGCGGGCGCCGCCGGCCGGGTCGTCCTCGCCCACCACCGGGCCACCGGCACGCCGGTCGCCGTCAAGTACCTCTCCGGCAGCAGCGCCGACCACCGGGGCTTCCGCGCCGAGGCCGAACTGCTCGGCGGCCTGCGCTCCCCGTACATCGCCCAGCTCTACGAGTACGTGGAGAGCCCGCAGGGCGCCGCCATCGTGATGGAACTGGTCGACGGCATCTCGCTGCGCGACCTGCTGCGCGCCGAGGGCGCGACCGGTCCCGAGGCCGCCCTCACCGTCCTCAAGGGCTCGCTGCTCGGCCTGGCCGCCGCGCACGGCGCGGGCGTCATCCACCGCGACTACAAGCCCGCAAACGTGCTGGTCGCCGCCGACGGCTCCTCCAAGCTGGTCGACTTCGGCATCGCCGTCCGCAGCGGCGCCACCGGCGCCATCGCCGGCACCCCCGCGTACATGGCCCCCGAGCAGTGGGCGGGCGAGCCCGCCGCGCCGGCGACCGACGTGTACGCCGCCACCGCCACCTTCTTCGAGTGCCTCACCGGCGCCAAGCCGTACGCGGGCACCACCCTGATGGAACTCGCGGTCCAGCACACCGAGGCCCAGATCCCCGCCGAGCAGGCACCCGAGGCGCTGCGCCCGCTGATCCGCGCCGGACTCGCCAAGACCCCGCAGGAGCGGCCCGACGGCGCCGCCCTGCTGGTCGAGCAGCTGGAGGAGGTGGCCGGCGCCGCCTACGGCGAGGACTGGGAGGAGCGCGGCCGCCGGCAGCTCGCCGCGCTGGTCGCCCTGCTGCCGCTGCTGCTGCCGTTCGGCGGCGTGCAGGCGGGCGGCGGGACCTCGTTCGCCTCCACCACGCTCGCCCCGCCCGGACCGGGTGGCCCCGCAGGGCCGAACGCGGCCGGGGTCGCCCGCTTCGGGCGCCGCGCCAAGCTGGCCAGCGCCGCGACCGGCGTCGTCCTGGTCGCGGGCGCGATGGCCGGGGTGGCCGTGGCCGGCGCCCAGGGCGCGGCCGGTACCACCGACGTGGCGGCCCCCCGGGCGACCACCACCCTCGGTGTCGCCACGCCGACCGGCGACCCGGGCCCGGTGACACCGGCATCCGCCCCGCCCTCCGACTCGGCCTCGCCCTCGGCGTCCACCTCCGCGTCGGCGTCCGCCTCGGCCTCGGCGAGCCCGTCGGCCACCCTCGCCGCGCCGCCGTCGCCCGGAAGCCCGGCCACGCCCAAGGTCACGCCGACGCCGTCGGTCACCAAGCCGACCACGGCGCCCCCGGTCACGGTCACCCCGCCGCCGCCCACGAGCGCGACGCCGACCGTGACGCTCGCGCCGCTGCAGGTGTACTCCAGCACGATGAAGGCCTCCTGCAGCGGCCTGTACGCGGCGAAGGCCGAGGGCACCGTGTCGACCAACGGCACAGGCGCCGGAACGGTCACCGTGACCTGGACGGACGCCAACGGGAAGGTGGTCGGCACCCAGTCGACGCCGCTGCCCGCCGGGAAGACCACCGTGGCCTTCTCGTCGACCCAGTCCTTCGGGACCGCGTCCAGCCTGACCGCCAGGGTCGCCACCTCGCCGGCCGCCCCGCGGGGCAAGGGTGCCGCGCCCGCCACGCTCTACTCCTTCACTTGCAACCCGCCCCGCTGAGAGCAGGACCGGCATGACCACCCACCCCCCGGCCGAGCCGGACCCGACCGCCCGTCCCGGCCGTCCGGGCGACGAGCGCCCCGGCGAGCCCGCCCCGGCGGCCTTCACCCTGGGCCCGGTCCGCCGCACCAAGCCGGCCGAGCCCGCCGCGCCCGCGCCCGCAGAGTCCGCCGAGCCCGTGGAGACCGCGCCCGTGGCGCCCGCCGAGCCTGCGTCGGTCGAGCCCGCGTCGGCCGAGCCTGCGCAGCCGGCGGCCCCGGCCGTACCGGAGCCGTCCCGGACGCCGGAGGCGGCTGCCGGCGCCCCGGACCACACCGTGCGGCTGGTGGTCCCCGCCGACGCGCCGGAGCACACGGTGCAGCTCGCGCTGCCCGCCCCGGGTGCGGCGGCCGCCGCGGCCGCTCCGACCGGCGGGCCCGAGCCCACGGTCCAGCTGGTGATGCCGCCCTCCGGCCCGACCGGTCACCCGGCGGCCGGTCCCGATGCCACGGTGCAGCTGCGCACGGAGCCGACCGCAGGCCCGGCGGCGGATCCGGAGTCGACCGTCAGGCTTCCCCCGAAGTCATTGGTCGCGGACCCGGAGTCGACCGTCCGCCTCCCCCCGAAGTCGTTCGTCGCGGATCCGGAGTCGACCGTCCGGCTCGCCTCGAAGTCGGCGGCGCCGGGCGCAGAGGAGCTGACGGTCCGTCTCGACGAGGAGGGCGTCGCCTCCACCGTCCGTCTGCCGCAGCCTCCCCCGGGAGCCCAGGCTCCCGCACCCGACCGGACGGTCCAGCTCAAGGCCCAGTCGCAGCCGCAGCCGCACACTCCGTCGCAGTCCTCGCAGATGTCGGCCCCGGTCCCGGCGGGCAGTGCCACCTTCCTCGACCCCGAGGTCTGGTCGACCCCCGCCACCGAGCGCACCACGCCGCAGCCCGTCGACCCGGCCGAACCCGGCCCGGGCCAGGACGGCGCCACCCCGCCGGACGGCCTGCGCCGCTTCGGCCCCGGTGTGCCGCCGCAGGCCGCCGCCGTCTGGCACGGCGAGAACCGGCCGCCCGCCGCCGAGCCGCCGCGCAAGCGCCGCCGCCGGTGGCTGCTGCTCCCGCTGCTGGTGATCCTCGCCCTGCTGGCGTACCTGGCCTGGCAGCGCTACGGCCACCCGGTGGTGGTGAAGGCCGTCTCGGTCCAGGCCGACGCGAGCGGACTGACCTGCGACGGCACCCAGGCGATCACCGGCACCCTGGAGACCGACGGCGGGAGCGGCGAGGTCACCTACCGCTGGCTGCGCAGCGACGGCACGGACTCCGGCGAGCTCACGCAGGAAGTCCCGAGCGGCCACCACTCGACCGAGGTGGTGCTGCGGTGGTCGTTCCACGGGCAGGGCACCATGGACGCGACCGCGACTCTTGAGGTTCTGTCACCGGGATCGCAGACCTCGGCCGCCTCCTTCACCTACACCTGCCGCTGACGGCCCGCACCCGGACCGCCCCGCTGTCACCCTGCGCCACGCGGGGTGGCCGGGGCGGTCCGTGGTTCGTGCGTGGTGGAGCGGTCGGCGTGATCCGCCGTCATCGGGGGAACCGCCGAAGGTGACGGAATGTGCCCGGATTCGATCCGGACGCGGTTTCGCCGGTGATTCAAAGTCCTGGAGGCGCGTTTTCCGCGGGCCTTCAGGAAGTGGCAAACCCGGCGCGGCCGGTGAATGCGCAACAATTCCCGCGGGAATTTTCCGCCCGCCTGCCCCCGGGTCGGCCGCTGGCGTATGTACCATGAGAAGCAGGGTTGTTGGGCCCATGAACTCCTCGGACGATTACGGACACAGGAGGAGTGTGGAATCAATGGCGATCTCACATCGGCAGTTCTTCCGCCAACTCAAGGGCAGAGTCCCGATCAATGTGAATCTGAGCGGATTCGACATCACCCGCAGATCCCCGATCCTGGTCACCGCCGCCCCGTGCAGTCTGGGCAACGGCTTCTTCGACCCGGACGTCAGGCTGAACGTGCACGGCCCGGAGATCCGCGTGACGAACGTCGTCCCGCACGGACCCGAGCCCGACACCGGCGGTGTCGAGTTCATCCTCGACGTCGACGACCTGACGGATGTGGCCGTCACCATCACGGTGTTCGAACCGTGGAGCAGCTTCTCGATCTAGCAGGCCCGGGAGAGCACTGGAGACGCAGGAGGTCCACACCGCGTGGCCCGGTCCGGTACCGCGCCGCGCGGCCTCCCGGCCGTAGCCGTCAGGGCCCCGGCCACTCGACGGCGCCGCGCCGCACCACCACCGGTCCGGCGAGGGTGCTCTGCAGTGACCGCAACTGCCCGACCACCACCGGGCCGGGGATGCCCGTGAGTTCGGCCAGCCGGCACAGCAGGCTGCCCAGCGCGCCGAACTCCCCGGTGTCCACGTCCCGGTGAGCCGTCATGGCCCAGCCGTCGGCCGTCGGCGTCAGCGCGCCCCGGTCCGCCAGCAACGGCCGTGGCCCACCGGGCGCCCCGTCCGCCTCGAGCGGTCCGGCGAGCCCCGAGCCGTCACCGAGCCCCAAGCAGTCACGCAGCTCGGCCAGTTCGGCGTCGCGCAGGGTACCCGGCAGGCGGACGGACAGCGTCAGCTCGTACGTGTCGCTCACGCACCGCAGCCTAATGCGGTGCGACAACCGCCCGCCGGGGAACGCCGGGACGGGTAACGCGGGACGGGACAGGGGGGGGCGGATCGGGGGGTCAGTGGCTGCCGGACAGTTGGCAGACGAGGCGGCCGGGCTGCTGCGGATCGCTGCCGGTGTGGCCGGGCCGGACCGGAACCGCGTTCGGCGCGGGCACGGCGGACCGGGTCAGGGCCCGGCACTGTGCCACCTCGGCGGGGGCGACGGTGACCGCACCTGCGGGGTGCACCCCGAGGGCGAGCCCGAATCCGCCGATCAGCAGGGCTGACAGGGCGACAGTTCGGGGGCGGCGGGAACGGTGGGGGCGGCGGGCACGGCGGGGACGGTCGAGCGGCATGACACTCCTCGGTCCTGGTGGCCGGGCAGGGGTACCCGGCATCACTCACGGTTGCCATCGTGCGCGGTTCCGTTACTCAGCGCCACCAGTGCACGCCTGGTCGAGCGAATACGAACCATCCTGTCGAGGGTGTCGCTCCGGTCGGGCTCGTCGGGGGCGGGTATCCCGATCCGATTGGTCGGATCACCCGCCGATCCGACTACTCCGCCCTGTCGGTGACGTTCCTTGACCGCATTGTTCGTGGCCGAAAGGATGGCGCCGGGCGGGAAGCAACAGTCGCTCCAGGGGCAGGTCCGGCCCTGCGGACGCACTCCCACCCCTCCTTCCGGGCGCCCGTACCCCCCGCGCGCCGGGTGCCGACTCCCGACTCCCCTCGGAAAGGCGCACGCCGATGGCAGGCAGCATCCAGGAGCGCAAGCTCCACCGTCAGTTCGAGCTGCTCGATCTGGACGGCAACGGCTTCATCGAGCAGAAGGACGTGGCGGAGTTCGTCGAGCGGATCACCGAGGCCGCCGGCGCCGAGGGCACCCCGCAGGGCGAGGCCATGCGCCAAGGCGCCGAGCGGCTCTGGCAGCAACTGCAGCAGGCCTTGGACACCGACGGCGACCAGCGCATCAGCCGGGACGAGTTCGTCAGCTCGGCCGACCTGCACGCGGTGATGACCGAGGCGATCAAGCTCGGTGCGGCGGCCTTCGACGTCACCGACACCGACGGGGACGGCCGGATCAGCCTCCAGGAGTGGATCCGGATGGACCAGAAGCTCGGGGTGCTGCGCGGCGACAGCGAACAGGGGTTCAAGCGCCTCGACCAGGACGGCGACGGTTACCTCAGCCGGGCCGAATACGTCCAGGGCGTCGAGGAGTTCTACCGCAGCGACGACCCGTCCGCCCCCGGCAACTGGGCCTTCGGGCGGTTCTAGCCGCGCCCGGGGCTCCCCGGTCCCGGGCTCTGCATGGAGCGTCCCCGGCGGCGGAGTAGTGCTTCCGGCCGGGGACGCTCCGGAACGGGTTCGTTCAGGCCTCCTGCTGGGTCTCCCGGGCGGACTCCGGCGAGGACTGCTGCGGCAGCTCGGCCACCTGCTCCGGCTCACCCTGGACCGCGCCCGCCGCGGTGTCGGGCGCCGTGTCGGCCGACGGCCGGGCGGCCGGTCCGGCCGGGGCGGGGGCACCCTCCGGCGTTTCCGTCGCGGGCTCGTCCTCCGCCCGCGGCGTGGGCAGTCCGGTGACGCCCTCGCCACGGAGGGAGCTGCGGAGGTCGGACTCGTCGGCCTGGTGGCCGAAGTAGGTGATCCCGGCCCGGCCGCGCCAGCCGGGGTCGGCGCAGACCAGGCCCTCGGGGTAGGCGGGGTAGCCGTAGGACTCGACGTAGTCGGAGTGGCGCTGGTAGGTGCGGCGGTAGACGCCGTCGCCGTTGGCCGAGCCGTTGTCGTTGGTGTTGCCGGAGACGACGGTGATGGTGGTGTCGGTGTAGGCGATGCACAGGCCGGTGTGGGTGCCGCCGGGCCCGTCGGGGTTGCCGGGGGCGCCGAAGAACACCTGGGCGCCGATCGCGGGGTAGACGGAGAGCCGTCCGCGCTTCTTGAACCAGGCGCGTCCGACGGAGCAGGAAGCGGTGTTGGGGAAGTAGGCGGCGTTGCCGGTCTCCTTGGCGACGGCTGCCACGAAGTCCGCACACCAGCTCTCGGCGGGCCGCCCCATCTCCTGGGAGAAGCGGTTCCGGTTTCCGGGCCCTTCCCGGTAGCCGATCCAGGTCTTGGCCTTGTCGATCATCGCGCGTGCGCCGGGCATGATTCCTCCAAACGGCCGGGCCCTGCCAACGACGGTCGGCAGGGCCCGGTCACGGGAGTGGTGCGCGGACGACCGTTACTCCGGACGGAGGACGGCCGGCCCGCACCCGGCGCTGCTCAGCAGCGGCCGAACAACTCGCAGTCCTCCCAACGGGTACCGCCCGGAACCTCGCTCGCGGGGGCCTCGGTCGCAGCGGGGGTCGCAGCGGAGCGCGCGGCCGGCGCGCCGAAGGACTTCACGCCGGGGGTGCTCGCCGGGGCGCTCGCGGGAGCGCTGCTGGGCGCCGCGGTCGGCGTGCTGCCGGCCGCGGCGGGGTGGCCGCCGGCGAGCCGGACGGCGATGGCGTCGATCACCGGGCGGGGGCTGGTCCCGGCGAAGTTGTTCAGCATGACGGTGAACGCCAGCCGGCGGCCGTCCGGGGCGGTGGCGTAGCCGCTGAGGTTGTCCACGCCGCTCATCGAACCGCTCTTGGCGTGCACGTTGTCGGCGGCGGCGGTGCCGCGCATCCGGTTGGCCAGCGTGCCGCCGACCATCCGCTCCGGGTTTCCCGCCACCGGCATCGCGTCGTACCAGGCCTTGAACCACGGCTTGTCCTGGGCGACCTTCAGCAGCCCGGTCATCTTCGCCGGGGTGATCAGGTCGTAGCGGGACAGGCCGGAGCCGTCGACCTGGCGGCCGGCCGGGCTCTCCAGGCCGTTGGCCTTGAGGAAGCCCTTGACCTGGGCGATGCCGGCGGCCCAGGTGCCCTGGCCGCCCTTGACCTTGCCGAGCTCCTTGGTGAGGTGCTCGGCCAGGCCGTTGTTGCTGATCTTCAGCATCGGGACGATCAGCTCGCCGATCGGCTTGGAGTCGTGGCTGGCCAGCGGCTGCGAGGCCTCGCTCCCGGTGGCGGCGGCGACCGGGCGCACGACCCGCACCCCGTGGCGGGCGAGCGCGCCCGCGAACACCTTCCCGGCGTAGTCGGCCGGGTTCTCCACGGTGGTCAGGAACGAGGCGGGCGCCGAGCCGACGGCGATGCTGCCGGACAGGGCCAGCTCGTTGACACCGCGGCGGCGCTCGACGTCCGCGCTGCTGCCGCTGCCGGCCGCGCCGGTGGTGATCTTCCCGACCGGCTTGACCGGCGCCTCGGCCGGGAACAGCGTGATGGTGGCGTCGTCACCGGCCGCCGCGCCCGGGGTGACGGTGACCTTGACGGTGTCCATCGTGTACTCGGTGTCGGTGGCGACCGTCAGGCCCGAGATCTGCGGGCTGTAGGAGTACGCCTCGTCGTCCCAGGCCCAGCCGGGGCCGAGCGGGGTGGAGTCGTACCGGCTGCCGTCGGCCAGCACCCGGCCGGTGACGGTGGTGATCCCGGCGGCCGAGACCCGGGCGGCCAGGTCGTCCAGGTCCTGCGGGAGCAGGCTCGGGTCGCCGCCGCCGCGCAGGACCAGGTCCCCGACCAGGGTGCTGCCGTGCTTGCTGCCGGTGGTGCGGACCTCGGTGGTGAACCGGTGGTCGGCGCCGAGCAGGTCGAGCGCAGCGGCCGAGGTGACCGTCTTCATGGTGGAGGCCGGGGTCAGCAGGGCGTCCGCCTGGTGCTGGTAGACCACCTGGCCGGTGGTGGTGTCCACGACCTGCACGCCCGCCTGGGCGCCCGCGAGGCGGGCGTCGGCGAGGATCGCGTCCAGGTCGGCGACCAGCGTCGGGTCGGCCGGGGCCGGGGTGTCGGCGGCGGCGGAGCCGACCAGCAGGGAGGCAGCGATGGCGGCCGCGGCCAGTGGCAGGGCACGGCGCTTCAGCTGAGAGGGCAAGACTGCTCCAGGTTCCGGAGTGGCGAGGGGAACGCAACACTCCGCGCCGTGCGCCGGGAACCCGGGCACGGGTCGGCCGCTGCCCCCCGTTTGGCGTGTGCCGGACAGATCATATCCTGACAAACCATCAGTAAAATCCCGGCCGGCCGACCCGCTCACCAGCTACCACGCGCCGGGCGGCGCAGACGTCGCACGCCCGCCCGTCACAGCCGCAACGGCCGCAACGGCCGCGCCGCCATCCTCGGACACGCCCGTAGCGCCCCGGTATCGGCGTCCGGCGGGCGCCGCTGCACGCGGCACCCGCCGGAACCCCCGTCCGCCCGCGCACGCCCCCGCCCGCACGCCCCGCCCGCGGCGCAGCCGTCCGGCCGCTCAGACCGCCTGCGGGGCCACCGCCTCGCTGTCCGCCTTCACGGCCTCCACCAGCCGCTGGTGCAGCTCCCGCGCGGTCGCCTCGTCCGGCGCCGCGACCGGACTGCCCTCCACGGTGAACCAGTCCAGCGCCCCGCTGTACTGCACGGTGAGCCGCGCCTCGCCCTCGATCCACATGGTGTGCACGGTGAGATCGCCCTTGATCACTCCGATCTCGACCGTCCGCACCCCGCCATGGCCCGCCAGAATCCCCTGCGTCGTCCAGGTCGCCCAGGTGTTCACCAGCCCACTCCCATCCGGTGCCGACGCACCGCCTCGCCCTGCCCCCACAGGTACCCACCCTGCGCCGACGGGAGCCCCCTGTCACCCGGACGGCCGCATCGCGCCCCTCGGGCGGGTGGCCCGGGCCCGGACTAGCATCGTCCTTATGGCAGAGCGACAGTTCGCGCTCACCGCGCCGCAGCTGGTACTCGACGCCGACGGCGACACCCGGGTGATGAATCCGGGCCGCACGTACCACGTCGGCCGCGACCCAGCGAGCGAGATCGTCCTCAGTGATCCCCGGGTCTCCTGGCACCACGCCGTCCTGCACGTGGGGGACGGCCACTGGATGCTCGACGACGTCGGATCGACCAACGGCACCTACACCGGCGGCCACCGGGTGGAGCACCTGGACGTCGGACCCGGCAGCGAGCTGCGCTTCGGCAGCCCCGCCGACGGCCCGCGCTGCACCCTCCAGGCGCTGCCCCAGCCGGCCCCCGCCCGCCCCCGCCCGTCCGCCCTGACCTCGATCACCGGCTCCTACCGGCCCCCGACCACGGTCCGGCCGCTGCCCGCCAAGGTGATCAGGATCGGCCGCGCCCCCGACAACGACCTGACCGTCGCCGACCTCTCGGTCTCCCGCTACCACGCCGAGCTGCGCGCCCGGCCGGACGGCGGCTACGAGATCGCCGACCTCGGCAGCCACAACGGCACGTACCTCAACGGCCAGCCCGTCCAGCAGCAGATCGTCGGCGCGCAGGACCTGATCGGCATCGGCCACGCGGTGTTCTGCCTGGTCGGCGACGAACTCCAGGAGTTCGTCGACACCGGTGACATCGACCTCGACGTGGAGGGCCTGACCGTCACCGTCGGGGAGGGCCGCAAGCTGATCGACGGCATCAGCTTCCCGGTCGGCCAGAAGACCCTGCTCGCCGTCGCCGGACCCAGCGGCGCCGGCAAGTCCACCCTGCTCAACGCCCTCACCGGGCTGCGCCCAGCCGACCTCGGCACCGTCCGCTACGACGGCCGTGACCTCTACCGCGACTACGCCGAGCTGCGCCGGCGCATCGGCCTGGTCCCGCAGGACGACATCCTGCACACCCAACTGCCGGTCCGCCGGGCCCTGCGCTACGCCGCCGAACTGCGCTTCCCCGGCGACACCGAGCCCGCCGAACGGGCGGCCCGGGTCGAGGAGGTGATCGGCGAACTCGGCCTCGGCAAACGCGCCGACCAGGTGATCTCCAGCCTCTCCGGCGGCCAGCGCAAGCGGGTCAGCGTCGCGCTCGAGCTGCTCACCAAACCCTCCCTGCTCTTCCTGGACGAGCCCACCAGCGGGCTCGACCCGGGCATGGACCGCTCGGTGATGCAGATGCTGCGCGGTCTCGCCGACGACGGCCGCACGGTCGTCGTGGTCACCCACAGCGTGCTCAGCCTCGACCTGTGCGACCGGCTGCTGCTGCTCGCCCCCGGCGGCCGGATCGCGTACTACGGCCCGCCCGGCGAGAGCCTGGAGTACTTCGGCTTCACCCAGTGGCCGGAGGCCTTCGAGGCGTTCGAGAACGAGACCGAACGGGACTGGGCCGGCCAGTACCGCTCCTCCACCCCCTACCGCCGCTACATCGCCTCCGCGATGCAGCGCCCCGGCGGCCAGGAGCAGCCCGGCCCCGAGGCCCCGCCCGCCGTCCACCCGGCGCCGCCACCGCCCCAGCGCTGGCACCGCCAGGTCGGCACCCTGGTCCGCCGCTACGCCAGCGCGCTGACCGCCGACCGGACCTTCCTCGCCGTGATGATCGCGCTGCCGTTCGTGATGGGCGCGATGGCCCGCGCCCTGGCCGGCAGCGCCCTCACCGTCGACACCGCGCTCAACGCGCTGCTCATCCTGTGCGTCGGCGGCGTGCTCACCGGCGCCGCCAACGCGGTCCGCGAACTGGTCAAGGAACGGACCATCTACCAGCGCGAGAGAGCCGTCGGCCTGTCCAGATCGGCGTACCTCTGCTCGAAGATCATCGTGCTCGGCACCATCACCGTGGTGCAGGCCGTGGTGCTCACCATGGTCGCCCTGGTCGGGGTCAAGCTCAGACCCGACGGCGGAGGCGGCGTGCTGATGCCGCCACTGGTGGAGATCACCCTCGCCGTCGCGCTGCTCTCGCTCACCGCGATGATGCTCGGCCTGGTCATCTCGGCGCTGGTGAAGAAGGAAGAGGTGACCATGCCGCTGCTGGTCCTGGTCGCCATCGTCCAGGTGGTCTTCTGCGGCGCGCTGCTCCAGCTGAACGGCGTCCCGGGCCTGCAGCAGCTGTCCTGGCTGATCCCCTCGCGCTGGGCGCTGGCCGCGATGGCCTCCACCGTCGACCTGCACACGATCGTCCCCGGCGACATCACCGCCGACCCGCTCTTCGCCCACCAGGCCTCCACCTGGCTGATCAACATGGGTGCGCTGGCCGCGCTGGCCGTGGTCTACGGCGTCATCGTGGCCCGGCTGCTGCGCCGGCACGAGCCCGCCGTGATGCGGCGATAGGCGGCGGCGATGGGGAGCCCCTACGAGTTCCGTCCCACCCACGTCGCACCCGCCGAGGGGCTGCAGACCTGGGCCTCGCCCGACCCCTCGCGGCCCAGCATCCGGCTCGATGCGCTGCTGCCCGTCCGGCTCGCCGGGACCGAGGGCAACTGGGCCCGGATCATCTGCTCCA
The DNA here is from genome assembly GCF_057220535.1 of Kitasatospora sp. NEAU-CNBT7. Classification (NCBI taxonomy): domain Bacteria; kingdom Bacillati; phylum Actinomycetota; class Actinomycetes; order Kitasatosporales; family Streptomycetaceae; genus Kitasatospora; species Kitasatospora sp. NEAU-CNBT7. Next base: position 50,938 of record NZ_JBXQQB010000020.1, read on the forward strand.
ACGGCTGGTCCGCCTGGGTGGACGGCCGGATGCTGGTCGCCCTGCCGCACCGCCCGCCCGGCACCGGGCAGCCGATCGGCACCACCGAGGACCCGCGCCCGCTGCTGGCCGCCCTGGAACACGCCCTCGCCGAGTACCGGCACCTGGTCGACGAGTTCGCCGACGGCCGGATCGACCTGGAGACCTACCACGCGCGCAGCCGCGGCCTGCGGCTCGGCGCCGTCCTCGACGGCACCCAGGCCTGGCTGCTCGACCTCGACCACAGCCGCTGGTACTACTGCGACAGCGCCCAGCTGCAGACCCTCGCCACCGTCGACCCGGGCGGCGCCACCGGCCCGGCCGAGCCCGGGGACACCCCGTGACCACCGCCGCCACGGCCGACCTCACCGGCCACCAGCTGGCCGGCTACCGGCTGGAGAAACTGATCGGCCGCGGCGGCATGGCCGTCGTCTACCGGGCCGAGGACCTGCGGCTCGGCCGGATCGTCGCGGTCAAGCTGCTCGCCCCCGAACTCGCCCGCAACGACGTCTTCCGCCAACGCTTCGCCCACGAGTCCAAGGTCGCCGCCGCCATCGACCACCCGCACATCGTCCCGGTCTACGAGGCCGGCGAGGCGGACGGCCTGCTCTACATCGCGATGCGCTACGTCCGCGGCCGGGACCTGCGCGCCCTGCTGGACCGCGAGGGCCCGCTCGACGTCGAGCAGACCGTCCGGATCGGCGGCCAGGTCGCGTCCGCGCTGGACGCCGCCCACGCCCACGACCTGGTCCACCGGGACGTCAAACCCGGCAACATCCTGGTCGCCGAGGGCACCGACCACGACCACCCCGAACACGCCTACCTGACCGACTTCGGACTCACCAAGAAGTCCCTCTCGCTGACCGGCCTGACCAGCGTCGGCCAGTTCGTCGGCACCCTCGACTACGTCGCCCCCGAGCAGATCTCCGGCAAGCCGGTGGACGGCCGCTGCGACGTGTACGGCTTCGGCTGCGTCGTGTACGAGATGCTCTCCGGCGGGCCGCCGTTCACCCGGGACGACGACCTCGCGCTGCTCTGGGCGCACCTGCACGACGAGCCGCCGCACCTCAGCGAGCGGCGCCCGGACCTGCCGAAGGCGCTCGACGAGGTGCTCGGCCGGGCGCTCGCCAAGGCGCCCGAGGAACGCTACGACGGCTGCCTGGCCTTCATCGCGGCCCTGCGCGACGTGTCGCGCGCCCCCCGGCCGGCCGAGGAGCCGGCCGTCCCGGCCCCGGCCCCCACCGCCGTGGTCTCGCAGCTGATCCCGCCCGAGGCCGTCCCCTCCGCCGGGCAGGACCGGCCGGCGCCCGCGCCGCCGCTCTGGGCCTGGCCGGTGTTCGGCGTCCCCGAGCGCTAGCCGGACCCTACGGGGTGGCGCCGCCGGAGGCGGGGGGCGATCAGGCCGCCGAGGAATCCGCCCGCGGCGCCCCAGCCGACCCCCAGCGCCACCAGGACCAGCAGGTTCGGCCACAGCTCGGTGGCGCCCCGGCCGCCCATGCCCAGCAGCGCCAGGCCGAACGCCGCCGAGATCCGGGTGACCAGCCCGACCACCAGCATCGCCACCGCCAGCGCCACCGCCAGGTGCAGGGCGTGCCGCCACGGCGCCGTCCCCGGCCGGGTGTGCAGCGCCGTGCCGACCCCGGTCAGCAGCACGGCCACCACCGCCAGCGGCAGCAGCAGCCAGGCATGGCCGTCCTGCTCCGCCAGCGAACCCAGGTCGAGGGTGACGTCCTGGTTGGAGCGCAGCACCGCGGCCAGCGGCTCGGGCATCGGCAGCCCGATGGTGTCCGTCACATGGCCGTGCCAGGAGCCGCCGAGGCCGACACCGAGCGCGATCCACGCCAGGTTCGGCAGCGCCAGCGCGATCACCGCCAGCGTCTCGCGCGGGCTCCCGTGCACGAAGACCGCCAGCACCCCGATCACCAGGGCCAGCACCACGTACGCCAGCAGCAGGGTCAGCACGGCGTGCGCCGCGGGCCGCACGGCCGAATGGAAGCGCAGCAGCCGGGCCGGCAGCGGGGTCCGCCGGGACACCGCCAGCGCCAGCGCCAGCACCACCAGCAGCCAGACCAGCCCGAGCCCGGCCGCGGCGCCCGGCTCGACCTTGAAGCCGACCTCGGGTGCGCCGCCGATCAGCCCGCCGATCTCGTCCAGCAGGTCCTCGCCGGTGGAGACGGTGAAGCTGTGCTGCGCGCCCAGGGACACCAGCACCACGGCGACCACCCAGAGCGCCGCCGTCCGCAGGACCCGGCCGGCCAGGTCCCGGCCGCCGACCACGGCGTGCAGCCGCAGCGGACGCAGGAACACCGCCCCGGCGGTCAGCGCGCCGACCAGGGTGACCGACAGCGGCAGCGCCGTGATCCCGCCCTGCGCGGTGGCGACGAACACCGCACTGCCCTCCAACTGGGTGGGCACACCGAGCGCCATCAGCACGGTCGCGGCCACCACCGCCCCGAAGCCGCCGCCCGGCAGGTCGTTGGCGCCCGCCAGCCACAGCCCCAGTGCGGCCACCACGGCCATCACGGCGAGGGCCGCGACCACCGTCGCCAGCGCGGCCAGCCAGCGGTGCAGCTCGCCGGCGGCGGTGACGGAAGGAGCGCTCCGGTGGTCAGTCCGTTGCATGCCGACTCCTGGCAGGCCTGCCCCCCACTGCCCCGGCCGGGACCGGCCGGACCTCTCCAGCTTCGGGCCTGCCGCGGGTAACGGCGAACCGGTGACCGGGAAGTCGCGGAGTGCAGCGGCCGCACCCAGAATGAGGCGGCGGGGGGCCGCAGCTTCGACCCGCAGTGATCCGGAGGAGACCCGGTGAGTTCCCAGCCGCCGCCCGACCCGCCGCCCGAGCAGCCGTCAGACCCTGGTGCGGGCCCGTCCTCGCCGGGCTCGGGCCCCGGCTCCGGCCCGCCGGCCGGTCCGCCGTCCGGCCCGCTCTCCGGGCCCGGCCAGGGGCCCGGCTCCGGATCCGACCGGACCCCGGGCGGGCGCCCGCCGGGCCCGGACTCCGGCCCGCTGACCGAGCCCATCGGCAAGATCCCCGACTCGACGGTGCCGCCGGTGCCGCCGTCCGGCCCACCCTCGCGGCCGCTGGCCCCGAGCTCCGGCGGCGACGGGAAACGCCCCTGGTGGCGCGGCCGGCGCGGGGTGCTGGTGCTGGCGGGCGCGCTCGTCGCGGCCTGTGTCGCGCTGGTCCTGGTCCTCACCAACAAGCCGTCCAGCGTCGTCGACGTGGCCCTCACCCCGGCCGCCGACGCCGGCCCCGACCCGTTCACCGGCTCGGTCGCCGCCGCAGCCGTGGTGTCACCCGCGCCCGCTGCCTCGGCGTCGGCCGGCGGCACCCGCAGCGGCTCCGACCCGGGCCTGTACGGCGGCAGCAGGTCGGTGGCCAGCTGCGACGTCCCGCAGCTGCAGCGGTACCTGGACGAGAACCCGGACAAGGCCGCGGCCTGGGCCACCGTCGAGGGCATCCAGCCGTCCGACATCCCCGGCTACCTGGACGGGCTGACCCCCGTCGTGCTGCGCGAGGACACCCGGGTCACCAACCACGGTTTCAGCAACGGCCAGGCCACCCCCTACCAGGCGGTGCTGCAGGCCGGTACCGCCGTGCTGGTGGACTCCCAGGGCGTACCCCGGGTGCGGTGCGCCTGCGGGAACCCGCTGCTGCCGCCGAAGCACCAGGGATCGTCGGTGAAGTACAGCGGCATCCCCTGGCCGAGCTTCCACAGCGACGCCGTCGTGGTGGTCAGCCCGGCGCCCTCGCCGGTCCCCAGCCTGGCGGTGGTGGACCCGAACGGCGCAACGGTCACCAAGCCGGTCGGCAGCGGCTCGGCCTCCGCCCCGGCCTCCGGCCACGGGTCGGCGTCCGCCTCGAAGTCCGGCCCCTCCGGCGGCTCCTCGCCCCCGGTCTCCGGGCCCTCCACGGCCGCCTCCTCGCCGCCGGGCCCGGGCCAGTCCTCGGCCGCGTCGCCCGCGCCGGTGTCGCCGAACAGCCCGGCGGTGGGGCCGTCCTCGGGCGGCGCCTCGGTCCAGTCGCAGGGCGCGCCCGTCTCCAGCGCGGGGAGCGTCGCGCCGAACAGCCCCGCCGTGGTGGGGCCGTCGCCGGCGCAGTAGCGGGGCGCGCCCGTCCCCGGATCGGCCGGCGCCCGGCCGTGAACCGAAGGGGCGGTCAGCCCCACCGGCTGCCCCGGCCGGCCACGGCCGGCCGGGGTGTCCGCGCCGCCGGGTGGACGTGCGCGTGGTCCGGCCAGTCGGCCGCGACCGCGTCGCCGACCGCCGCCTGGGCGGCGCCCGCCAGCGCCCGGCGGCCCGGATGGGCACCGGGGACGATCGGCGGCAGCAGCGTCACCTCGCCGACCAGGCCGCGGGCGGACACCACCCGGCGGACCGACGCCACCAGGCCGTCGTCCCCGACGAACGCCGACACGGTGGTCGGCTCGCCCCGCCCCGTGCGGTAGCGGATCGTCACCGGCTGGACCGGCACGCCCGCGTCGATCGCCGCCTGGAACAGCGCGGGCCTGAAGCGCCCGCCGCCGCGCCCGCACCAGGTGCTGCCCTCCGGGAACACCACCACCCGCTCACCCTGCCGCAGCGCCGCCGCGATCTGCCCGACCGTGTCCGGCAGCGAGCGCAGCCGGTCCCGCTCGATGAACAGGGTGCCGCTGCGCGCGACGAAACCGCCGAGCACGGGCCAGGCCCCGACCTCGGTTTTCGCCAGCATCCGGCCCGGCCGGACCGCCGCGATCAGGGCGATGTCCAGCCAGGACACGTGGTTGGCCACCAGCAGCGCGCCGCCGCGGCCGGTGCCGCGCTCCCCGGTGGAGCGGATCCGCACCCCGAAGCCGGCCGCCACCGCCCGCGACCACACCCGGACCAGCCACTCCCGCTGCGTCCGTGGCAGGCGCCGCACCAGCGGACCCGCCGCGATCCCGGCCACCAGCACCGTCAGGCCCACCACGCAGCGCAGCACCCGGCGCGGGACGGAGACCGTCGCGGCCGGGGGCGCCACGCACTCCTGCGGGGTGCACGGCGCCGTCGGCAGCCAGGCGCTCACGACGCGGGGCCCGCCGGGGCGCTCTGCCCGGCCGACAGGAAGTGCCGCAGGTAGCGCGGGTCGGTGCGCTCCAGCGACAGCAGCACGTACAGGTCGGCGACGCCGAAGTCGGGGTCGTAGGCGGGCTCGCCGCAGACCCAGGCGCCCAGGCGCAGGTAGCCGCGGAGCAGCGCCGGGACGGGCGTGCGCTCGGGGCGGGTGATACCGCTCGGGTCCCACGGGCGGTGCGGGCGGACCCGGTACTCCTCGGGGGCGAGGTGACGGGCGGCCATCGCGTCCCAGACGCCGGCCGCGGTGCCGCCGCCGTCGGTGAGCGGCACGGAGCAGCAGCCGGCGATCCAGGTGTTGCCGGCGTCGACCAGGTAGCGGGCGATGCCGCCCCACATCAGGTTGATCACCGCGCCGTTGCCGCGGTGCTCGGCGGCGATGCAGGACCGGCCGACCTCGACCATGTCGCCGCGGATGCCGGCCAGCTTCGACAGGTCGAACTCGCTGTCCGAGTACAGCCGTCCGGCGCGCTCGGCCTGGGCCGGACGCAGCAGCCGGTAGGTGCCGACCACCTCGCCGGTGGAGTCGTCGCGCACCAGCAGGTGGTCGCAGAAGTCGTCGAACGGGTCGACGTCGAAGCCGGGCAGCGGGGTGTCGAGCACCGCGCCGAGCTCCTCGGCGAACACCTGGTGGCGCAGGCGCTGGGAGGCCCGCAGGTCGGCCTCGTCGCGGGCCAGCGCGACCGAGTAGGACGGCGCGGCGGCGGGCTTGGCCCGGCGGGAGGCGGGCACCGACGGTCGCGCGGCGCCGTCGGCGGTGGCCGGCAGCGTGAGAGTGGTAACAGCGGTCATGGCGAACTCTCCGTGGATTCGCGGACGTTGACGGGTGCGCGAGGAGCCGGGCACCCGCGAGGTCCGGGACGACCGTCACGCGTTTGGCGTGGCACCCGTATGTCTCCCCGAGCGGGCTGGCGTCGCGGTGGCCATTCGGCGGAGCGCAGATGTGCACCGGCTGAAGGCCTGGCTGCGGCCTCCCGGGGGCCGCCCGGCAGGCGCGGGGGCCCGCCGGGCCCCGGGCCTGCGGGTGCCGGGAACCGGACAGGCGCCGGTCACCTGTTGGTCGATGCGGCGTCGACGACCGGCCACCGGCCCCTGACAGCTTGTCCGCATGCCGATCCGGGGTGTGGCCACTGACCCGTACTGGTGCCGGACGCTCGGATTCGCGGGCACGGCGGCCCTCGCGGTCGGTGGCCTGGCCGCGGGGGCGCTTCCGACTGGGGTGTCGTACGGGCCCCTGCACGGCCACCCCCGACTCGGGCTGCTGGTGGTGTACTTCGGGCTGGTCCTGCTGATCGCGGGGTGGCTGCGACTGGGCCAGGTGGTCCGCGGGCCCGACGCGCCCGGCCCGCGCTCGCTGATGCTGACCCTGGCGCTGTGGGCCGCGCCGCTGGTGGCCGGTCCGCCGCTGTTCAGCCGCGACGTGTACAGCTACCTGGCGCAGGGCGCGATGGTCGACGGCGGTCTGGACGTCTACACCCACGGCCCCGCCGACCTGGGCGGGCCGCTGGCCGAACAGGTGCCCGCGGTATGGCAGTTCACGCCGGCGCCGTACGGCCCGGTGTTCCTGTCGCTGTCCGGCGCGGTGGCCGGGGTGACCGGCCGGCACGTCTACTTCGGGGTACTGGGCCTGCGGCTGGTGGCGCTGCTCGGGGTGGCGCTGCTGGTGGCGCTCGTCCCGCGGCTGGCCCGCCGCTGCGGGGTCGACCCCGGGGTGGCGCTGTGGCTCGGGGTGCTCAACCCGCTGGTCCTGCTGCACCTGGTGGCCGGCGCCCACAACGACGCCGTGATGCTCGGACTGCTGGTCGCCGGGCTGGTGCTGGCGCTCGCCCGCCGTCCGCTGTGGGCGGCCGGACTGGTGTGCCTGGCGGCGCTGGTCAAGGCACCGGCCGCGCTCGGCCTGCTGCCGGTCGCCGCGCTGTGGTCGGAGCGGCTCAAGGGCCGGGCCAGGCTGCTGCGGGCCGGGGCCGCCGTCGCGGCCGCCGCCCTCGGGACGGCCGCCGCCGCCACCGCCGTGACCGGCACGGGCTACGGCTGGGTCCACGCGCTCGGCACCCCGGTGTCGGCCGGCAACTGGTCGCTGACCAGCGCACTCGGCCGGGCCACCCGGGGGCTGGCGGTGCTGCTGGGCGCCGGGCCCGCGGAGGGCGCGATAGCCCTGTGGCGGTGGCTGGGCCTGGCCGCCGCGGCCGCCGTCCTGCTGTACCTGTGGGCCCGGCGCCCGGTGCCCTCACCGGTCCACCTGCTCGGCCTGAGCCTCACCGCGCTGGTCGTGCTCGGCCCGGCGCTGCGCCCCTGGTACGCGCTGTGGGGCGTGGTGCTGCTGGCCGCCGCCGCGGCCGACGGCCGAATACGCCGCTGGGCGGCGCCCGCCAGCGGTGTGCTCGCCCTGGCGGTGCTGCCCAGCGGATTCGCCCCCGACATCCCCGAACTGGCCGCGGCGGTCACCGGCGGGCTGCTGGCGCTCGCGGCGCTGTACGGCCTGCGGCTGCTGCCCGGCGACCGGCCGCTGGTGATCGAGGCCCAGGAGCGGGCGCTGTGGTGAGCGGACCGGACGGGGGACGGATGACAACAGGGCGACGAGCGGATACGGAACGAGTGGTGGCGGGGCGAGTGGTGGCGGGTCGAGTGGTGGCGGGGCGAGCGGTGACAGGACAGGGGACGACCCGGGAGTGGGTGGCCGGGCGGGCGGCGGCCGGCGGGGCGGGCACCGCCCGGCGGGTGCTGGTCCTGGCCGGGCTGGCGCTGGCGGTCGGCGTCTTCATCGCCGTGATCCCGGGCCACCGCGGCTGGTTCGACGTCGGGGTCTACTACGGGACCGTCCACCACTGGACCGGCGGCGGCGCCCTGTACGACTACGTGCACCCCAACAGCACGATGGGCTTCACCTACCCGCCGTTCGCGGCGGTCTGCATGCTGCCGATGGCCCTGGTGGGCTGGCACACGGCGGTGGCGATCAGCGTGGTGCTGAGCGCCCTGGCCGCCGCCGCGCTGCTGTACTGGCTGGTCGACCCGGTCGCCCGGCGGCTGGGGTGGAACCGGTGGTTCACCTTCGGGGTGGCCGGCTGCCTGCTCGGGCTGCTCGAACCGGTCCGCGACACCTTCAGCTTCGGGCAGGTCAACCTGCTGCTGGTGGCGCTGGTGCTGGCCGACTGGAAGCTGCTGACCGGCGCACCGCAGCGCCGCCGGTACGCGGGCATCGGGATCGGGCTGGCGGCCGCGTTCAAGCTGACGCCGGCCGTGTTCATCCTCTACCTGGCCGTCACCCGGCGCCGCCGCGCCACCCTGGTCGCGGCCGGGACGGCGGTCGGCGCCACCCTGATCGGCCGGCTGGCGGCGCCCGAGGCCTCGCACGCGTTCTGGACCGACCTGCTGTGGAACACCAACCGGGTCGGCTCGCTCGGCTACGTCTCCAACCAGTCCCTGCAGGGCATGATCGCCCGCCTGGCGCCGGACGTCCCCGGGCGCGCCGCGTGGGCGCTCGCCGTGCTCGGGGTGCTCGCGCTGTGGGCGTACCGGGTGCACCGGGCCGCCGCCGCGGGCGACGAGCTGACCGGCTTCGCGCTGACCGGGCTGACCTCCTGTCTGATCAGCCCGATCACCTGGATCCACCACCTGGTCTGGGTGCTGCCGGCCTTGGTCCTGCTGGCCGACGCAGGCCTGCGCGAGCCCGTCGGTTCGGCCCGGCGCGGCCGGCTGCTGGGCGCGGCGGCCGCCGGGTACGTGGTGCTGTGCAGCAGCGTGGTCTGGCTCTGGCGGTTCGACACCGCGGGGGTCGGCGGACTGATCGGCGGCAGCACCTACCTGTGGATCACCCTCGGGCTGCTGATCGCGCTGCCGGTCCGCCCGGCGGCGGCCGCCCGCACCGGACGGCCGCTCCCGGGCGGCCTGCCGGCCGCGCCGGCCGACCTTGCCGCGGCGGGGGCGATGGTGCGGGCCGGGCTCGGCGTGGGCCGGGTCCGCTGAGACCGGGCGCGTTCCGGCGGCGGCCCGTGGTCGGAACCGGGCATGCACCGCAACCGATCGGTCGGAGCCGGGAAACTCCGCGGACATCGCCGGTCGACGGGGAAGGCGCCGAGGCGCCCGTTCCGGACCCGGTACGGGGGAGGTGCTCCGATGCCCGGCGCCCGCACCGCCCGGCTGCCGTGCGGCGTCGACCGAGGTGGGAGCGGTTCGCGGCCGTCAGCAAGGAGGCGCCACGCCCGCCTTCGGCGGAACGGCCGCAGCGCTCCGGTGCTCCGGCCGGGCCGCCCGCCGGGCTGGAGCGGGGCGCCGGGGAGCGGATACCCTCGCCTCGATCCGCACACCGCCGACGGGGCTCCACCGCACCGGCGGCCCGCCGTGCCGCCCCTCGACGAGGACCAGTGACCGCGCACCAGTGACAGAGCACCCCACCACCGTCCGGCCGGGATCCGTGGCCGGCGACAGCCTGGTCCGGCCGTACATGCCGCCCGTCCTCGACCTGCCCGAGCCGCCCGGCCCGCTCCGGCCCGCCCCGGTCCAGGTGCCGCCGCTGCTTCCGCCGGCGCCGCCCGAGGCCCGCCCGGCGGCCCGGCAGGAGCCCGCCGGGCGCGGGGGAGGGGCGGTGTCGCGAGCCGCGCTGAGCCTGGCCGCCGTCGCCTGCCTGCTGCTCGGCGGCGCGGTGTACCTCGTCACCCGGCCTGCCCCGCCCCCCGCGCACCCGGTCACCGCACCGACCCCGCCGGCCGTCCTGCCCGGTGCCATCTCCGGCACCGCGGCCGCCTCCGCACCGGCCACCTCCGCGCCCGCCGCACCGGCGGCGCAGCCCGTACCATCGGGCACCCCGGCGCAGCCCGCACCCGCGGCCACCCCGTCGGCGGCCGCCTCCGGCCCCCGGTCCACCGGCGCCGCCGCGCCGTCCGGCCCGCGCGTCCTCACCGTCGGCGACACCGGCCCGGACGTGACGGCCCTGCAGGACCTGCTCTTCGGGCAGGGTTTCACCTATGTGACTCGGACCGGCCGCTACGACGAGGCCACCCGGCGCGGTACGGCGCAGCTGCAGAGCGACCGCGGCATCACCGGTGACCCGTCCGGCGTCTACGGCCCGAACACCCGGGCGGCGCTGGAAGGCCGGTAGGCCGTCTCTGACACTTCCCGCCGGGCGCCCGACGCCGGGCATCCTCCCCCAGCATCCGGCCGGGAGGTGCCCCAGCTGGACGCACCGGCGAATCTCCCAAGTGCGACCCAGTACGAGGGCGCTTCGCCGGTACGCCCGGCCGGGCGCCTGGCGGGTACCTCCCGGCCGAAGGCCGGGGGAGCCGCGCGCTGATCCGACGCGAACCGTCGGACACGGCCTAACACCGAGCCAGGCCGCCTTCGTCCCGCTGCGAGGCCCGGCACGTCCTCCCGGCGCACCGGCCGCCGGCCCTCGGGCCTGTCCGAGGACCCATGCCCGGCACGCCGGGAGCACGCACCGGTCGCCGATCCTCGACGGGCCGAGGTCGCGTGCGCGGGCACCGGCCGCAGCGCGGCCGTCCCGCAGCGGGGGTCGGCCGCCGGATGGCAGACTGCGGCCATGGACTCCCCACAGCAGCCGACCGTCGCCGTCCGCGGCGAGGCCGAGCTCGACGTCGAACCGGACCTGGCCGTCGTCCACCTGACGGTCCAGGCGCAGGACAAGGACCGCGGGCGCACCGTGCGGCTGCTGGCGCAGCGGCTGGACGCCGCCCGCGCGCTGCTGGCCGGCTACGGCGACGCGGTGGAACGCGCCGAGAGCGGCGCGGTCTGGGTCAACCCCGAACGGCCCGGCTCCAAGCGGGCCGTGGAGAAGGTCACCAGCTACCGCGGCAGTGCCCAACTGCACCTCACCGTGGTCGACTTCGAGGTGCTGGGCGAGCTGGTCGGCGCGCTGGCCGGGCTGGAGCAGGCCACCGTCGCGGGCCCGCAGTGGGAGCTGCGCCGGGACAACCCCGCGTACCGGCAGGCCCGTACCGAGGCGGTCGAGGCCGCGGTGGAGCGGGCCCGCCAGTACGCCGCCGCGCTCGGCTCCGGGCTCACCGGCCTGCTGTCGCTGGCCGACCAGGGGCTGGGCGGGACGGACCCGTACCCCGCGCCCGGAGGCGCGCAGACCCGCGGCGCGGTCGTGTACGGCTACGCCCAGGAGAGCCCGGAGCTGGACCTGCGGCCGGCCCGGCAGACCGTCCGGGCGACCGTCGAGGCGCGTTTCACGCTGCGCCCGCCCGACCTGTCCTGACGGGCCGCCGGGGCGCTGGGCCGCCGCGGGCCGGGCTCAGCGCCTGGTGCCGCAGGCGGGGCAGAAGGCGGCGCCGTCCGGCAGTTGGGCGTGGCAGCCGGTGCACTGCGCGGTCTGCGCCAGCCGGTTGCCGCAGCCCGGGCAGAACGGTGTGCCGTGGGTCTCGGCGCGGCAGTGCGGGCAGACCAACTGCCGTGGTGCGGTGACGTCGTAGGACTGGCCGGTCTGCTGGCCGTTCGCGTAGGCCTGCTGCGAGACCATGTCGTTGAGTCCGCGCTGCTGGGCCGCGACCGCCTCGGCGGCGGTGTCGGGGGAGCAGCGCAGGCACAGGCCCTGGGCGGTGTTCCAGCAGCGGCCGCAGACGTAGTCGGTGCAGCGGCCGCAGCGGTTGAAGTGGTGCTGGGCGTTGGCGATGGCGCGCTGGAAGGCGGAGTCCCGGGAGCTGCCCCAGTTCGCCCCGGCCAGGCCGTCGGCCGCGCCGGTGATCCCGTTGGTGGCGTTGCCGCCGATCAGGCTCCAGGCGGCGCCGACGCCCTTGTTCAGCCAGCCCGCCACCTGACCGGTGGTGAACGCCTCGAACGGCGAGCGCCAGGTGTCGTGGCACCGCTGGCAGGAGAACTCGAACTGGAAGCCGGCGCCGGTGCCGTGCTGCTCGCTGAGGTCGCGGTAGTTGTGGCTGAAGTAGATCTCGGTCATGGCGTCCCCCCACAGAGGTCGTGTCGTCGTGCGCGGCCGTTCGGGCGGCTGCCCGGTGCCCTCCCGGAACAGCGGCCCGTCCCGGCGGGTGGAACACCCCGGGAAGGGATCACGCTGACCTCTACATCACTGTAGAGTCAGCCGGCGGGGCAGCACAAAGGCCCCCCGATCAACAGTCGGGTAACGATCACCCGGTCCTGGGGGAGAGCGATGGCAGACCGTCAGCGACCGGCCGGCCGGACGGCCCCGGCGGCCGCCGAGGCCGGCTGGCAGCCTCCGGAGGCCGAGGTCACCGCGGTGTACCAGCCCGTCGAGGTGCGGGCCGAGGACGGCACCTGGGCGCTCGGGCGGATCAACGCCTGGTGGCGGCCGCAGGACGGACCGGCCTGGTGCCGGGTGCGGATCCTGCGGGCCCGCACCGCCCCGCGGTGGATGCCGTTCGACCCCGAGCGGCTGGTGCTGCTGCCGGTCGGCGGGGTCTGAGCGCCGCCCGCCGGTCCCGGGCGGAGCGGGCTCAGCCGAGGAAGGCGCGCAGCAGTGCGGCGGTGGCCTCCAGGTGCTCCTCGGTGGCCCGGCGGGCGGCGGCCGGGTCCCCGGCCAGGATGGCGCGGGCCATCGCGCCGTGCTGCTCGGAGGCGTGGTCGATGTTGCGGCCGAGCATCGGGATGGCGTTGAGCAGGTCGTTGAGGCGGATCCGGGCCTCGGTGATGCTGGCGGCCAGCGAGGGGGAGCCGGTGAGCTCGCCGATGGCCAGGTGGAAGCGCGAGTCGCACTGGCGGTACTCCTCGGGGCTGGCCCCGTCCGCGTCGGCGAGGCGCTGGAGGAGGTAGCGGCGCTGCTCCTCGCCGAGGTCGCGCCGGGCGGCCTGCTCGGCGGCGCCGGTCTCCAGGACCAGGCGGAAGGTCAGCGCGTCCTCCAGTTCGGCACCCAGGTCCTCGGCGGCGCGGCGCAGTTCGCCGACGTCGGGGGCGGGCAGCCGGTAGGTGACGAAGGTGCCGCCGTAGCGGCCGCGGCGGGATTCGACGTACCCGGCCTGCTGGAGCGAGCGCAGGGCGTCGCGCAGGGTTTCGCGGCTGACGCCGAGGCGGGTGGCGAGGTCGCGTTCGGCGGGCAGCCGGTCGCCGTGGCCGATCACGCCGAGCTTGATCGCCTGGAGGATCCGTTCGACGGTCTCCTCGAAGGCGTTGCCGGTGCGCACCGGCCGGAAGACGGTGCCTAGCTGGGGGTCCACCACTGCCTCCTCCACGCGGGAATCGTACTCAGCCGCGGGCCGGACCCGAGGGGGGATCCCCCTTGACGCCGAGGTGGCCGGGGGTGAACGATGCTCCGCACAGCCCAATGGTCTGCTTCCGGGCCATTGAGCGCAAGGAGGGCGCACCACGAAGACGTGGGCGCGCGTGTCGGTCCCGCCTCAATCCCCAGGGGTGCGCATGACTTCCGAACACCAGGCCGGTCCCCACTCGGCCGAGCAGACTGCCAGACCGGTGTTTCCGGCCGGTACCACCACTGTGTCCGACCCCGCCGAGCTGTCCGAGGACGAACGCCGGCTGCGCGAACTCGGCTACACCCAGGAGCTCGCCCGCTCGATGTCGGGCTTCTCCAACTTCGCCGTCTCCTTCTCGATCGTCTCCATCCTCTCCGGCTGCCTCACCCTGTACGGGATGGGCATGAACACCGGCGGGCCCGCCATGATCACCTGGGGCTGGCCGCTGGTCGGCCTGATGACGCTCTGCGTCGGCCTCGCGATGGCGGAGATCTGTTCCGCGTACCCCACCGCCGGCGGGCTCTACTACTGGGCCGCCAAGCTGGCCAGGACCAAGGGCCCCGCGGCCTCCTGGTTCACCGGCTGGTTCAACTTCATGGGCCAGGTGGCGGTCACCGCCGGCGTCGACTACGGCGCGGCCTTCTTCACCAATGCCTTCCTGGACCTGCAGTTCGGCTTCACCGCCAGCACCGGCCACACCGTCGAGATCTTCGTGGTGATCCTGCTGCTGCACGGCCTGCTCAACACCCGCGGCGTCAAGCTGGTGGCCCTGCTCAACAGCGTCAGCGTCTGGTGGCACCTGGTCGGCGTCGCGATCATCGTCGGCGCGCTCGCCCTGCTGCCCAGCCACCACGCCTCCGCCTCCTTCGTGTTCACCGAGTTCGTCAACAAGACCGGCTTCTCCAACGGCTTCTACGTCGGCATGCTCGGCCTGCTGCTGGCCCAGTACACCCTCACCGGCTACGACGCCTCGGCCCACATGACCGAGGAGACCCACGACGCAGCCCGCTCCGGACCGCGCGGCATCGTCAACGCCATCGTGGTCTCCCTGGTGGCCGGCTGGATCCTGCTGCTCGGCATCACCTTCGCCATCCAGGACTACGACGGCGAGATCGCCAGCTCCACCGGCGTCCCGCCCGCCCAGATCTTCATCGACGCGATCGGCACCACCGGCGCCAAGCTGCTGCTGCTGATCGTGATCGGCGCCCAGTTCTTCTGCGGCATGGCCTCGGTCACCGCCAACTCCCGCATGATCTACGCCTTCTCGCGGGACGGCGCGCTGCCCGGCGCCAAGCTCTGGCACCGGATCAACCCCCGCACCCAGACGCCCACCAGCGCGGTCTGGCTGGCCACCGGCGGCGCCCTGGTCCTCGCTCTGCCGGTGCTGTGGAACACCACCGCGTACGCCGCCGTCACCTCGATCTCGGTGATCGGCCTCTACATCTCCTACGTGATCCCGGTCTACCTGCGGCTGCGCCAGGGCGAGGCCTTCCCGCGTGGTCCCTGGCATCTGGGCCGCTGGAGCAGGATCATCGGCTGCGTCGCGGTCGGCTGGACGGCCGTGATCACCGTGCTGTTCATGCTGCCCACCGTCAGCCCCGTCACCGCCCTCAGCTTCAACTACACCCCCGTCGCGGTCGGTGTGGTGCTCGGGTTCGCCGGCCTGTGGTGGCTGGTGTCGGCCCGGCACTGGTTCACCGGCCCCCGCATCCAGGACGCCCCCGCCCCCGGCAGCCAGGAACTCCCGGACCACCACGGCGCCCCGGCCGACGAATTGGAGACCCCCCGATGACCGCCGCCCGGCTCACCCTCGACCGCCTGCAGGCCATGGTCGCCCAGGGCGAGATCGACACCGTCGTGCTCGCCATGACCGACATGCAGGGCCGCCTCCAGGGCAAGCGGGTCGCCGCCGAGTACTTCCTCAGCGACGTGGTCCCCAACGCCGCCGAGGGCTGCGGCTACCTGCTCGCCGTCGACATCGACATGAACACCGTCGACGGCTACCAGATCTCCTCCTGGGACAGCGGCTACGGCGACCTCGCCCTCACCCCCGACCTCGACACCCTGCGACCGGTGCCCTGGCACCCCGCCACCGTCATGGTCCAGTGCGACGTCCACCACCACGACGGCCGGCCCGTCAGCGTCTCCCCGCGCCAGATCCTGCGCCGCCAGCTGGAGCGGCTCGCGGCCTACGGCTGGAGCGCCTACGTCGGCACCGAGCTCGAGTTCATCGTCTTCCGGGACAGCTACGAGCAGGCCTGGGACAAGGCGTACCACGGCCTCACCCCGGTCAACCAGTACAACGTCGACTACTCCATCCTCGGCACCTCCCGGGTCGAGCCGCTGCTGCGCCGGCTGCGCAACAGCATGGCCGGCGCCGGGCTCACCGTGGAGTCCGCCAAGGGCGAGTGCAACCTCGGCCAGCACGAGATCGCCTTCAAGTACGCCGACGCGCTCACCACCTGCGACGACCACGCGGTCTACAAGACCGGCGCCAAGGAGATCGCCGCGCAGGAGGGCGTCAGCCTCACCTTCATGGCGAAGTACAACGAGCGCGAGGGCAACTCCTGTCACATCCACCTCAGCCTGCGCGACGAGCAGGGCCGGCCGGTGATGGCCGGTGACGGCCCGAACGGCTTCTCCCGCACCATGGAGCACTTCCTGGCCGGACAGCTCGCCTGCCTCGCCGACTTCTCCCTGCTGCTCGCCCCCACCGTCAACTCCTACAAGCGGTACGTCCCCGGCAGCTTCGCCCCCACCGCCGTCGCCTGGGGCCGGGACAACCGGACCTGCGCCCTGCGGGTGGTCGGCCACGGCCCGTCGCTGCGCTTCGAGAACCGGGTCCCCGGCGGCGACGTCAACCCGTACCTGGCGACCGCCGCGCTGATCGCCGCCGGACTGTACGGCATCGAGCACCAGCTGCCGCTGGAGCCGGAGTTCACCGGCAACGCGTACGCCTCCGACGCCCCCCGGGTGCCGTCCACGCTGCGCGATGCGGTGGACGCCTTCGAGCGCAGCGAGGCCGCCGCCGAGGCCTTCGGCAAGGACGTCGTCGGCCACTACACCCACGCCGGCCGCACCGAACTGGCCGCCTACGACGCGGCGGTGACCGACTGGGAGCGGCGCCGCGGATTCGAGCGGCTGTGACCGTGCGACCCCTGATCGGCATCACCAGCTACCTCGACGAGGCCGCCTGGAGCGTCTGGCGCCAGCGCGCCGCGGTCCTGCCGCAGACCTACCTGGACGCCGTCTCCCGGGCCGGGGGCACCCCCGTCCTGCTCCCGCCCCAGGGCGGCGGCGTCGAGCGGCTGATCGGCGCACTCGACGGCCTGCTGCTGGCCGGCGGCTCCGACGTCGACCCGGCCAGGTACGGCGCCGAGCCGCACCCGCGCACCGGCCCGCCCCACCGGGCCCGGGACGACTGGGAGTTGGAGCTGCTGTCGGCGGCGCTCGAGCGCGACCTGCCGGTGCTCGGCATCTGCCGCGGCCTGCAACTGCTGAACGTCGCCCTCGGCGGCGACCTGGTCCAGCACCTGCCGGACGAGACCCACCAGCGGCTGCCCGCCGAGTTCGTCCGCCAGGGCGTCCTGGTCCGCCCGGAGAGCCGGCTCGGCGAGATCCTCGGCCCCACCGCCCAGGTCAACTGCTACCACCACCAGGCCGTCGGCCGCCTCGGCACCGGACTGCGGGCCACCGCCTGGAGCGCCGACGAGAGCGTCGAGGCACTCGAACTGCCCGACCGCGCCTTCGCGGTGGCCGTGCAGTGGCACCCCGAGACCGAGCCGGACGACCCGCGACTGTTCGACGCGTTCACCGCGGCCAGCTGCAAGGAGGCAGCCCGATGACCGAACCCGACCGCTACCACGTGCTCAACCCGGCCACCGAGGAGGTGATCACCACCCTCGACCTGGCCGGGCTCGCCGAGACCGACGCAGCGATCGCACGGGCCAAGGCGGCCTTCGACAGCTGGCGCAAGGTCGCCCCCGCCGACCGGGCCCGGCTGCTGCGCGCCTTCGCCGCCGCCGTCGACGCCGACCGCGAGCAGCTGGCCGCCACCGAGGTCGCCAACGCCGGGCACACCATCGGCAACGCCCGCTGGGAGGCCGGCAACGCCCGCGACGTGATCGAGTACTACGCGGCCGCCCCCGAGCGGCTGTTCGGCCGGCAGATCCCGGTCGCCGGCGGCCTGGACGTCACCTTCCAGGAGCCGCTCGGCGTGGTCGGCGTCATCGTGCCGTGGAACTTCCCGATGCCGATCGCCGCCTGGGGCCTGGCCCCCGCCCTCGCCGCCGGCAACACCGTCATCGTCAAGCCCGCCGAGCTCACCCCGCTGACCGCGCTGCGCCTGGGCGAACTCGCCCTGCAGGCCGGCATCCCCGAGGGCGTGCTGCAGATCCTGCCCGGCCGCGGGCCGGTGGTCGGGCAGCGCTTCGTCACCCACCCGGACGTCCGCAAGGTGGTGTTCACCGGCTCCACCGCCGTCGGCAAGTCCATCATGGCGGGCTGCGCGGAGCAGGTGAAGCCGGTCACCCTGGAACTCGGCGGCAAGAGCGCCAACATCGTCTTCGCCGACGCCGACCTCGCCAAGGCCGCCGCCACCGCGCCCTACGCCGTCTTCGACAACGCCGGGCAGGACTGCTGCGCCCGCTCGCGGATCCTGGTCGAGGAGTCCGTCTACGACGACTTCATGGCGCTGCTGGAACCGGCCGTGCACGGCGTGCGGGTGGGCGACCCGGCCGACGAGAAGACCGAGATGGGCCCGCTGATCTCGGCCGCGCACCGGGCCAGGGTGGCCGGGTACGTCCCCGACGGCGCCCCGGTCGCGTTCCGCGGCACCGCACCCGAGGGCCCCGGCTTCTGGTACCCGCCGACCGTGCTGGCGCCGGTGCGCCACGACGACCCGGCGTTCACCGAGGAGATCTTCGGCCCGGTGGTCACCGTGGTGCCGTTCCGCGGCGAGCAGGACGCGCTGCGGATCGCCAACTCCACCGAGTACGGCCTGTCCGGCTCGATCTGGACCAGGGACGTCGGCCGGGCGCTGCGGGTCGCCCGCGGGGTGGAGGCGGGCAACCTGTCCGTCAACTCGCACTCCTCGGTGCGCTACTCGACGCCGTTCGGCGGCTTCAAGCAGTCGGGCCTGGGCCGGGAGCTCGGCCCGGACGCCCTCAACGCCTTCACCGAAACCAAGAACGTCTTCATCTCCACGGAGGAATGATCACCATGACGAAGCGACTCGACGGCCGGGTGGCGGTCATCACCGGCGCGGGCAGCGGCATCGGCCTGGCCACCGCCAAGCGGTTCGCCGCCGAGGGGGCCAAGGTGGTCTGCGTCGACCTCGACGAGGAGCGCGGCGCCAAGGCCGCCAACGAGGTCGGCGGCCTGTTCATCCAGGCCGACGTCACCGACGAGGCGGCGGTCGAGGCGATGTACCAGCAGGCCGTCGACCACTACGGCAGCCTGGACATCGCGTTCAACAACGCCGGCATCTCCCCGCCCGACGACGACTCCATCCTGACCACCGGACTGGAGGCCTGGAAGCGGGTCCAGGAGGTCAACCTGACCAGCGTCTACCTGTGCTGCAAGTACGCCATCGGGCACATGCAGCGCCAGGGCAAGGGCTCGATCATCAACACCGCCTCGTTCGTCGCGGTGATGGGCGCGGCCACCTCGCAGATCTCCTACAGCGCCTCCAAGGGCGGCGTGCTGGCGATGTCCCGCGAGCTGGGCGTGCAGTTCGCCCGCGAGGGCATCCGGGTCAACGCGCTGTGCCCCGGGCCGGTCAACACCCCGCTGCTGCAGGAGCTGTTCGCCAAGGACCCGGAGCGCGCCGCCCGCCGCCTGGTGCACATCCCGCTCGGCCGGTTCGCCGAGCCGGAGGAGATCGCCGCCGCCGTCGCCTTCCTGGCCAGCGACGACTCCTCGTTCATGACCGCCAACACCTTCCTGGTGGACGGCGGTATCTCCGGGGCGTACGTCACCCCCGAGTAGGCAGGCCGGAAACGACCGCGGCCGGGCCCCCGCGAGGGGAGCCCGGCCGAAGCCGTACGGTCGGTGACTCAGGCCGCCGAACCCGCGTCACCGCCGACCGCGAGGGCGCTGCCGCCGATCGAGCCGGCGTCACCGCCCACAGCCAGGGCGTTGCCGCCGACCGAGGCGGCGTCGCCACCCACCGCGACGGCCCAGCCGCCGACGGCGGCCGCGTCGCCGCCCACAGCGCCGGCGTTGCCGCCGACCGCGGCGGCGTCACCGCCCACCGCCCCAGCGCTGCCGCCCACGGCGGCGGCGTCGCCACCGACCGCGAACGCGCCGTGCGGATGGTCGGCGTCGGCGTCCATGTGTGCGGCGGCCGAGCCGGCCCCGCCGATCAGCGCGAGCCCGGCGAGGAAGGCGGCGGTGGTGACCTTGGCAATGCTGGAACGCATCGAGTCCTCCTGGTTGGGAAAGGGACGGGACCGATGATCCGGCAGCCGGGGCCGATGGCGTGCGAACCACCCCGCCACCTCACCCGTCCGGCGTAGCGCCGACGCTGCACCGGCCCAACGCGCCGCACTCACCGGCCCAACGCCCCACCCGCACCGGCCCGGTGGCGCAGGATCAGCGCCGGGCGGCCGACGGGATCTCCAGCTCGAACCAGACCACCTTGCCCTCGTGGGTGGCCCGGCTGCCCCAGCGGTGCGCCAGGTCGTTCACCAGGTGCATGCCCCGGCCGCCCTCGTCCTGCTCGCGGGCCCGGCGCAGCCTCGGCTCGTGGCTGTCGACGTCCGACACCTCGACGGTGAGCAGCTGGTTGCGGAACAGCCGCAGCTGCACCGGCGCCCCCGCGTGCACCAGCGCATTGGTGATCAGCTCGCTGGTGAGCAGCTCGGCGTGGTCGCTGAGCGCGCCGAGCCCCCAGTGCTCCAGGGTCCGCCGGGTGAAGCGGCGGGCGTGCCGGACCATCGAGTGGTCGCCCGCCAGCGACAGCATCGCCAGCCGGTCACCGCCGATCGGCCGGGCGTGCGCCATGATCACCGCGACGTCGTCCTGCCCGTTGTGCGCGCCCAGCCGGTCGATCACCTGCTCGCAGGCCTCCTCCAGGGTGCCGCGGCGCGCCGCCACGGTCCGGCACAGCAGCTCCATGCCCTCGTCCAGGTCCTGCCCGCGCCGCTCCACGAGCCCGTCGGTGTACAGCACCAGCAGCCCGTCCTCGGGCAGCGTGAACGCCATGTTCTCGAACGGCACCCCGCCCACCCCGAGCGGCGCCCCCGGCGGCGGGTCCAGCAGCCGGGTCGTCCCGTCGGGGGCGGACAGCACCGGCGGCAGGTGCCCGGCGCTGGCCGCCGTGCACACCCGGTCCACCGGGTCGAAGACCACGCACACACAGGTCGCGAACTGGCCCTCGCCGATCGCCGCGGTCGCGTCGTCCAGCCGGCGCAGCACCCGGGCCGGGTCGATGTCCAGGGTGATCAGGGTCCGGGCGACGGTCCGCAGCTGGCCCATGGTGGCCGCGGCCCGGATGCCGTGCCCCATCACGTCCCCGACGATCAGCGCCACCCGGCCGCCGGACAGCGGCACCACGTCGAACCAGTCGCCGCCGACCTCGCTGATCACACTGCTCGGCAGGTACCGGTAGGCGATCTCCAGCCCCGGCGTGTGGTGCACGTCCTGCGGCAGCAGATTGCGCTGCAGGGTCAGCGCGGTGTCCCGCTCCCGCCGGTACAGCCGGGCGTTGTCGATGCACACCGCGGCCCGCGCCGCCAACTCCTCCGCCAGCGCCACGTCCGCGGCCGTGAACGGCTCCGGATTGCGGGTCCGGATGAACTCCGCCCCGCCCAGCACCGTCCCGCGCGCCAGCAACGGCACCATCAGGTACGAGTGCACGCCCGCCTCGAGGCTCGGCTCCACCCGGTCCGGGTGCGCCACGATCCGCCGCAGCGCCGCCTCGTCCACGTGCGGCACCAGGATCGACCGGCCGCTGCGCAGGCTCTGCGCGTACAGCATCGCCGAGCGGGACGCCTCGCCGACCGCGTCGGCGGCCTTCGCCATCCGCCCGTCCTCGTCCACCTCGCCGACCGCGATGGCCCGCATCAGCACCGAGCCGTCCCGGGGCACCGGGTCCGCCTCGTCGCCCTGCAGCACCGACTCCAGCACGTCCACCGTGGTGAAGTCGGCGAACCGCGGCACCACCACCTCCACCAGCTCCTGCGCGGTGCGGTGCAGGTCGAGCGTGGTGCCGATCCGGGTGCTCGCCTCGTTCAGCAGCGCCAGGCGCTGCTGCGCCGCGCCCGCCGCCTCCAGCGCCCGCTGGCGCTGCTGGGCCGCGTCCCGCTCCCGGGTGTACAGCAGCGCGTTGTCGATCGACACCGCCGCCCGGGCCGCCAGCTCCGCCGCCAGCGTCAGGTCCTCCTCGTCGTACGCCCGGTCGGTGACGCTGCGGTAGAAGGTCGCCACCCCGACCGCCGCGCCGCGGGCGATCAGCGGCACCACCATCAGCGAGCGCACGCCCTGCTCGCGGACCGCGACGGCCCGCTCCCGGTCGTCGTTGAACCAGTTCAGCGCCCGGTCGTCCATCGTCGGCAGGAACACCGGCCGCCGGTGCGCCAGCACCCAGGCGTTCGGCGTGGACGGGTGGAAGCGGTGCACCGAACCCACCGGCGTCACCGAGGACATCCCGCTGCCCTGCACCGTGTGGTACGCCAGCCGGCGCAGCACCGCCGAACGGTCCGCCCGGCCCGGCCCCGGCCCGGTCGCCCCGCGCACCAGCGCGTCCAGCACCTCCACCACCACCGTGTCGGCCAGCCGCGGCGTGGCCATCTCGGCCAGCTCCCGGGCGGTCTGCCCGAGGTCCAGGGTGGTGCCGATCCGCGCGGTCGCCGTGTTCACCAGCGCCAGCCGGTCCTGCGCAGCCCGCGCCTCGCGCAGCGCCTGCTCGCGGGCCGCGGCGGTCTGCTGCTGGCGCTGGTACAGCCGGGCGTTGTCGATCGCCACCGCCGCCCGGGCCGCCAGCTCGTCGCCGAGCGTCAGATCCGACTCCCCGAACGGGTCCCGCCCGGCCCGCCGCGAGTACACCACCATGCCCAGCACCGTGCCCCGCGCCACCAGCGGCGTGATCACCACCGGCCGCGGCACGTCCCCCAGGTACCCCTTCAGCCGCTCCGGCGGCACCTGGTCGGCCAGCAGCGGCAGGTCCCAGGTCGGCATGGTCACCGTTCGGCCGGTGGCCAGCGCCTGCGCGTACGCCGACTCGGGCGGCACCCGGTGCACCGACTCCGTCGGCAGGTCCTGCACCGGGTGGTCCGGGTCGACGGTCGCCACCGCCAGGCGCCGCACCCGCAGCACGTCCGGCGCCGAGGGGTGCAGGTCGTTGCCGGTCACCAGGTGCTCCAGCGCGAACACCCCGACCGTGTCGGTCAGCCGCGGCACCAGCGCCTCCGCCAGCTCCCGGGCGGTGCGCCGCAGGTCGAGGGTGGTGCCGATGGACGCGCTGGCATCGGCCAGCACCGCCAGCCGGTCCTGCGCCCGGGCTGCCACCAGCTCCGCGGTGTGCCGTTCGGTGACGTCCACGATCGTCGAGCTGACGCCCAGCACCCGCCCGTCCGGCCGCTGCAACCGGAAGTACGAGGCCGACCAGGCGTGGTCGTGCGCCGGATCGCCGGGCGTGCGGCCGTGCGAGCGGGTGTCCACCACCGCGTCGCCGCCCGCCAGCACCTCCCGCATCACCGCCTCGATCTCCTCGCCGTTGAGACCCGGCAGCACCTCGGTGACGGTCCGGCCCAGGTGCTGCTCCACCGGCAGGCCGTTGATCCGCGCCAGCGAGTCGTTGAGCCGGACGAACCGCAGGTCGGTGTCGTACACCGCCATCCCGACCGGCGACTGGGTGAAGAACCCGTCCAGCACCGCGAGGTCGGACTGCAGCCGCCGCACCGCCGTCACGTCCGAGGCCACCGCCAGCACCAGCGGCTGCCCGCCCGGACCCGCGATCGGATGGGTCCGGAACTCCAGGATCACGTCGTGGCCCGACCGGTGCCGCACCGGGAACACCCCGGACCAGGCCCGGCCCGCGAGGATGTCCGCGAACAGCGCCGTCACCTCCGGCCGCTGCTCGGCCGGAACCAGCAGCTGCGCGGCGGGCGCGCCCACCGCCTGCGCCGCGCTGTAACCGAGCAGCGCCTCCGCGTCCGGGCTCCAGTGCAGGATCCGGCCGTTCTCCGCGATCAGCGCCGTGGCGATCGGGACCGCCAGCAGGCTGTCGGCAGCCTGCCCGCCGCGCCCGGGTCCGCCCGGCTCGGGCGGGACCAGGGAGCGGCGGGTCGGGGGGACGGTCCTGTGCTGCTGCTCATTGGTGTCCATCGAGGCACCCGTCCGGAAGTCGGCGTTCCGCCCTGCCATCGTCGCACGGCCGCCGCGGCCCGGCCCAGCCCGTGACCGGCGCATTTCCCGCCGGGCCCGGCCGCCCGGCCGGCGGGCCGCACGGATTGGGTCCCGGCCCGCCGGGATGGTTGGCTGGGGGCCGGTACAGCGAGCAGACGGAGGTCGTCCGGCCGATGAGGCGCAAGTCCGGGGTGCCCGCGAGCCCCCTCCCGCAACGCCGGGGAGTCGACCCGGTCCGGCTGCGACTGCCCGCCGACGGCACCTGGCCGACCGCCCTCGCGTACCTGCTGGAGCGCTACGGCCCCGCCGTCGGCACCGAACGGCTGGCGCAGATGATGGCCGGCGGCGAGTTCGTCGCGCTCGACGGCCCGGTCACCGCGCACCGCCCCTACCGGCCCGGCGAGTACCTGTGGTTCCACCGCGAGCTGCCCGCCGAGACCCCCGTCCCGTTCACCGTCGAGGTGCTGCACCGCGACGAGCGGCTGGTGGTCGCCGACAAGCCGCACTTCCTGGCCACCACCCCGCGCGGGCGGCACGTCACCGAGACCGCCCTCGCCCGGCTGCGCCGCGACCTCGGCCTGCCCCGGCTCAGCCCGGCACACCGCCTCGACCGGCTCACCGCCGGCCTGGTGATGTTCGTCGCCGACCCCCGGCACCGCGGCGCCTACCAGGGACTGTTCGAACAGCGGCAGGTCCGCAAGGAGTACGAGGCGGTGGCCCGCTTCGACCCCGCCCTCCCCCTGCCGCACACCGCCCGCAGCCGGATCGTCAAGGAACGCGGTGAACTGGCCTCCCGCGAGGTCCCCGGCGAGGCCAACGCCGAGAGCCGGATCGAGCTGATCGACCACCGGGCCGGCCTGGCCCGCTACCGGCTGCTGCCGCACACCGGCCGCACCCACCAGCTGCGCCTGCACATGGCCGCCGCGGGCCTGCCCATCCTCGGTGACCCGCTCTACCCCGAGGTGCTCGCCGAGCCCGCCCCGGACGACTTCCGCCGCCCGCTCCAGCTGCTCGCCAGGCGGCTGGAGTTCACCGACCCGGTGACCGGCGAGGCCCGGTGCTTCGAGAGCCGCCGCGAACTGGCGGCCTGGACCGACCCGCGGTCCTGGGCGGCCGGCGCCTGAACGCCCGGGGGAGCCGCCCCGGGCGGGCCCTTCAGACGGTCAGCCCGGTCGCCAGGGCGCGGACCGCGGCCACCGTGTCCGCCTCCTCGGCGAGCTTGTCGTCCCGGTAGCGGACCACCCGGGCGAACCGCAGCGCCAGGCCCGCCGGGTAGCGCGGGCTGCGCTGGATCCCGTCGAAGGCGATCTCCACCACCAGCTCCGGCCGGACCAGCACGGCGTGCCCGTCCCGGCCGCGCTCGCGGGCCAGCAGCTCGCGGGTCTGCCAGACCAGCAGCTCGTCCGTCAACCCCTTGAAGGTCTTGCCGAGCATCACCCACGGCGGCAGGCCCGGCTCACCGGCCGCCCGGGCCCCCAGGTGCAGGTTGCTCAGGAAGCCGTGACGGCGGCCCGACCCCCACTCGGCGGCCAGCACCACCAGGTCCAGCGTGTGGTGCGGTTTCACCTTGATCCAGCCGGCGCCGCGCCGCCCCGCCGCGTACGGCGCCTGCGCGTCCTTGACCAGCACCCCTTCGTGGCCGCGGCCCAGCGTCTCGCGCAGGAAGGCCTCGGCCCGCGCCGGGTCCGCGGTCCGCACCGCGGGCACCCGCAGCTCCGCCGGGACGACCCGGGCCAGTTCGGCCCAGCGGCGCTCGGCGGGCAGGTCCAGCAGGTCGGCGCCGTCCAGGTGCAGCAGGTCGAAGAAGTACGGGGTCAGCGGTGTCTCGGCGCGCAGCCGGGCCGGGTCCTGCCGGGAGGCCGTGCGGGCGCCGGTGACCTGGAACGGCCGCGGCCGGCCGTCCGGGCCGAGCGCGATGGCCTCGCCGTCCAGGACCGCCGCGCGGACCGGCAGCGCCAGCGCCGCCTCGACCAGTTCGGGCACCCGGGCGGTGATGTCGTCCAGGCCGCGGGTGAAGACCGCCACCTCGGGCCCGTCCCGGTGCACCTGGACCCGGACACCGTCCAGCTTCCACTCCAGGGCGGCCGGACCCTCGATCCGTGCGAGGGCCGCCGAGGTGTCCGGTGCGGCCGCCGCCAGCATCGGCCGCACCGCCCGGCCCACCTCCAGGGTGAAGGCGCGCAGCGCCGGGGTGCCGCCGCCGAGCGCCGCCTCGGCCACCGCCCGGGCCGAGCCGCGCAGCATCAGCGCCCGGCGGACCGCCGCCGCGGGCACCCCGGCGGCCTTGGCCACGGCGTCACCCAGCAGCGCGTCCAGCGCGCCCTGGCGCAGGTCGCCGACCAGGACCCCGGCGAGGAGTTCCTGCTCGGCGCCGGTCGCGCGGCCGAACAGCCCGTCCAGCCGCCGGCGCCGCCCGGCCTGCGCGCCGGGCCCGTGCACGGCGGCGATGGCGGCCAGCGCCGCCTCCGTCTCCAGCACCCCGAGCGAGGGCGCGGCGGCCGGCGGGGGCAGGTCGCGCAGGGCCGCCGGGCCCACCCCGATCCGCCCGCGGCGGGATTCGCCGGACAGCAGGGCGACGGCCGCCGCGCCCTCGGCCGGTCCGAGCGCACCCAGCAGCCCGGCCAACAGGCCGATCTTGGCGTTGCGGGCCGGCTCGGCGGCGACGGCGCGGGACGTCTCGGCGACCAGGTGCAGCACGGCGGCCTCCTCGGGCTGGTCCGGCGGATCCCCCGGCCGTCCGCGGACGGCCGGGCATCCCATGCTGGCCGGTCGCCGACGCCCGCGCCCGCCGACGCCCGCGGGTGGCCCCGGCCACGGGTGCGCGGGAAGCTGGTCGGGAGGCCGCGGCCGAACGCCGGGCCGCCGAGCGAGGGCCGGAGGACACCATGACCACTGCCGTACACCCCGCCCGGCCCGTCCCGCGCGGGCCCCGGCCGGCCGAGACGCCGGAAGGCGAGTCGAGCACCAGCCACGAGATCTCCACCCCCGAGGCGCCCGAGCTGCACAACGCCTGGCCGGGCTGGGTCCCGCTGGCGCTGATCTCGCTGGTGGTGCTGGCCTGCGTGCTGTTCATGGTCGGCCGGATCTTCTCGATCTGAGCCGGTCCCCGGGCCGCCGACCGCGGGCGGTCCCGCGCTGCCGGTACCCGGCCCGGGGGCCGTCACCCCTGCCGATTACCATGTGTGACGTTCCGACTGCACATGGAAGTGGTGGTTGCGCTGAAATCCTTACGCCTGCTCCCGGCCGTCGCCCTCGCCGCGGCGCTGGTCTGCTCCGCCGCCGGCCCCGCCGCGCCGCTCGACGCCGGGCGGGGAGCGGCCGACCCGGTGTACCCGGCGCTCGGCAACGCCGGGTACGACGTGCAGTGGTACGACCTCGCCTTCACCTACCGGGCCGACACCCGGCGGGTGGACGCCACCGCCACCGTCACCGCGCTGGCCCTGCAGCGGCTGCCCCGCTTCGAACTGGACGCCGCCGGGCTCGACGTGCACGCCGTCCGGGTCCAGGGGGCGCCGGCCGCGTTCCGCGCGTACGGCGAGAAGCTGGAGGTGGTGCCGGCCCGCCCGGTGGCGCCCGGCACCCCGATGGCGGTGACCGTCGACTACACCGCCGACCCGCACGCCGCCGGGACGCACACCGGCTGGGTGCCCACCGAGGACGGGTTCGCCGTCGCCGGCCAGCCGGACGCCGCGCACACCGTCTTCCCCTGCAACGACCGTCCGAGCGACAAGGCCGGGTTCACGGTCAGCGTCACCGCCCCCGACGCGCTGTACGGCGTCGCCAACGGCTCGCTCGCCGCGACCGTGTCCCGGGGCGGCCTGACCCGCCGCACCTACGTCTCGCGCGACCCGATGGCCACCGAACTGCTGCAGGTCTCGGTCGGCGACTACACGGTGGTGCGGCGCACCGGGCCGGGCGGCCTGCCGCTGCGCGACGTGGTGCCCACCGGCCGCGCCGCCGCCACCGAGCCGGCGCTGGCACTGACGGCCGGCCAGCTCGACTGGCTGGAGCAGCGGCTCGGCCCGTTCCCGCTGGAGACCTACGGACTGATGCCGGCCGACACCGACGACCCGGCGGCCTTCGACTTCACCGGCCTGGAGACGCAGACCCTCACGGTCTACAAGCCCGCCTTCCTGCTCCAGCCCGAGCAGAAGATCGGCGCGCACATGATGCACGAGCTGGTGCACTCCTGGTTCGGCAACAGCGTCACCCCCAGCACCTGGGCCGACCTGTGGCTCAACGAGGGTCACGCCGACTTCTACGGGCTGCTCTACCGCTACGAGCGCGGCTGGCCCGACAGCGCGGGCCTGACCACCCTGGAGGCCCGGATGAAGGACACCTACAGCCACGGCGACCAGTGGCGCCACGACTCCGGACCGGTCGCCGCGCCCACCACCGCCAACCTCTACGACACCCAGCGCTACCTCGGCGGCGCCCTGGTCCTCTACGCCCTGCGGCAGGAGGTCGGCGAGCAGGTCTTCGACCGGATCGAACGGGAGTACCTGCGCCGCTACCGGGGCGCCGACGCGGGCACCCGCGACTTCGTCGCGACCGCCTCCGCGGTGGCCGGCCGCGACCTCGGCCCGTTCCTGGACGCCTGGCTCTACGGCGACCGCACCCCGCCGATGCCCGGCCACCCGGACTGGACCACCGGCCCGGCCACCGGGCAGCAGCGCGCCTTCGCCGCCGTCCCCCGCGGCAGCGGCACGCTCTGAGGACGGCATCCGGCGGGTCGCCCGCTCACCGGCCGAGATCGGCCAGCACCTCGCGGGCCGCCCGCGCGCCGGAGGCGAGCGCGCCCTGCACCGACCCGGTCGCCCGGTGGTCCCCGCAGACGTAGCGGCCCGGCCCGAACCGGGTGGCCCGGCTGAGCAGCAGCGGCACCGGCATCGCCGGCAGCGCGGCCGGGATCCGGTACGTCGCCAGGTGCTCCCAGCCGCCCGGGTCGCAGCCGTACAGCTCGCCCAGCCGGGCCCGGACGGCCGGCTCGTCCACCTCGGTGCCCAGCACCGAGGTGGACACCAGCGCCCGGCCGTCACCGGACAGGCCGGGTGCCACCTGGGACAGCACCACCGTGTTCAGCACCGGCCCGTCCCGGTCCACCACCAGGGTCGGCTCGGCCAGCGGCGGGCGGGCCGCCGCGTGGTACAGCGTGCTGACCGCCCGCATCGGCGGCACCGCGAGCCCCGGCAGCAGCTGCGCCGCGGTCGCCGGGTCGGTCGCCACCACCACCGCGGGGGCGGCGACCTCGCCGCCGTCGGCGAGCAGCACCCCGTCCTCGGTGAGCCCCGCCACCGGGCACTCCGGCCGGACCGGCAGACCGGCCGCCAGCTGCTCGGGCACCGCGCCGATCCCGGCCTGCGGCAGGCACAGGCTGCCGCGCAGCATGCTGCGCCAGACCAGCTGGAAGAAGCGCCCGGAGGTCTCCAGGCGGTCCTCCAGGAACACCCCCGACAGGAACGGCCGCAGCAGCGTCTCCACCCCGTGCGCGGAGATCCCGGCGGATCGCAGCGCCGCGTAGGTCGGCGCCTCGCCCGCCCGGCGCAGCAGCGCGGCGGGCAGCGCCGCGTCCCGGGCCCCGAGCAGCCCGAGCGCCGCCAGGTCGCGGGCCGAGGCCAGCTGCCGCAGGCCGGCGGCCTCGCGCGGGCGCCTGGTCGGGTCGGCGAACAGCCTGCGCCCGTCCGGTCCGGCCACCAGGAAGCCCGGGGTGAACGGGTGCAGCCGCAGCGCACGCAGCGTCAGCCGGCGCCGGACCTGCGGGTAGGAGGTGTTGAACACCTGGAAGCCGCGGTCCAGCCGGAACCCGTGGACCAGGTCGGTGCGCATCCGCCCGCCGACCCGGTCCGAACCCTCCAGCACCAGGACCCGCAGGCCGCCCGCGACCAGGTCCTGCGCACAGGCCAGGCCCGCCAGGCCGGCCCCCACCACCACGGCGTCGACGGTCACGGCCGTGCACCTCCTCCGCTCGCCCGGCGGGCCGGCCCGCCGCGGTGGGGCGCGGCATCCGCGGGCCACCGCCAAAGCACGCCCACCGCCCCCGTCCTTACCCCCCCCCCCCTCCCCCGTCGGCCCGCCCCGCCGCGGTGGCCCGCGCCGCCCGCGGTCCACCGCCCAGTCATACCCGCTGCCCGCGGCGGGCGCGGGGAGCCGCGCCCGCCGGATCCGACGGCGTAGCGTGGGCAGCCGTCCCGTCCGGCCCGTCCCGAGGATCCGCCGATGAACTCCCGCCTGCTCCGCCTCACCGGCGCCGCCACCGCGGTGTACGGCCTCGCCGTCGCCGCCCGCCCCGGCCTGCTGGCCCGGCCGTCGGGGCTGGCCGGGCCGGACGGCCGCACCCCCGAGGCGGTCGCCGTCTGCCTGCGCCCGCTGGCCTGGCGGGACGCGGCCTGCGGCCTGGCGATGGCGCTGGCGCCCGACGCGCGGAGCCTGCGCACCGCCACCGTGCTGCGGCTGGCCGCCGACCTCGGCGACGCTGCGCTGCTCGGCCGGACCCTGCCCGGGCGCGGGTACCGGACCATGGCGGTCGCGGTGTCGGTGGGCTGGGGAGCGCTGTCGGCGGCGGGGCTGCTGCTGCCGGAGCGCCGCTGAGAGCGCCGCCCCGGGCAGGCGTGTCCGGGTGCGGGCGGCCGCGGGGCTTGGCAGGGTTGGGACGTGATGTCCTGCCGGCGAACCCCCTTGGAGCCCCCGTCATGAGCGCGCAACCGCAGGCCCAGATCGGCGTCACCGGACTGGCCGTCATGGGCAGCAACCTGGCCCGGAACTTCGCCCGCCACGGCTACCGGGTCGCGGTCCACAACCGGACCGGGGCGAAGACCACGGCGCTGGTGGAGGAGTTCGGGCACGAGGGGGACTTCCGGCCGTCCGGGAGCGTCGAGGAGTTCGTGGCCTCGCTGGAGCGGCCCCGGCGCATCGTGATCATGGTCAAGGCGGGGGCCCCGACCGACGCCGTCATCGACGAGCTGGTCCCGCTGCTGGAGCGGGGCGACGTGGTGGTGGACGGCGGCAACGCGCACTTCCTCGACACCCGCCGCCGGGAGAAGGCGCTGCGCGAACGCGGGCTGCACTTCGTCGGCACCGGCATCTCCGGCGGCGAGCAGGGCGCGCTGGAGGGCCCGAGCATCATGCCCGGCGGCACCGAGGAGTCGTACCGGGTGCTCGGCCCGCTGCTGGAGGACATCGCGGCGGAGGTCGACGGCGAGCCCTGCTGCACCCACGTCGGCCCGGACGGGGCCGGCCACTTCGTCAAGATGGTGCACAACGGCATCGAGTACGCCGACATGCAGCTCATCGCCGAGGCGTACGACCTGCTGCGGCACGGCGCCGGCCTGCAGCCCGCGGCCATCGCCGAGGTGTTCCGGACCTGGAACGGCGGACGCCTGGAGTCCTACCTGATCGAGATCACCGCGGAGATCCTGGCGCACACCGACGCGGCCACCGGC
The DNA here is from genome assembly GCF_057220535.1 of Kitasatospora sp. NEAU-CNBT7. Taxonomy (NCBI): domain Bacteria; kingdom Bacillati; phylum Actinomycetota; class Actinomycetes; order Kitasatosporales; family Streptomycetaceae; genus Kitasatospora; species Kitasatospora sp. NEAU-CNBT7. Next base: position 82,007 of record NZ_JBXQQB010000020.1, read on the forward strand.
AAGCCGTTCGTCGACGTGGTGGTGGACCAGGCCGAGCAGAAGGGCACCGGCCGCTGGACCGTGCAGACCGCGCTGGAGCTCGGGGTGCCGGTCAACGGGATCGCGGAGGCGGTGTTCGCCCGCTCGCTGTCCGGCAGTGCGGCGCTGCGGGCGGCCACCCGCGGCCTGCCCGGGCCGGCCGAGACCTGGCTCGACAGCGCCGCCGCGGACCGGTTCGCCGAGGACGTCGAGCAGGCGCTGTACGCCTCCAAGATCGTCGCCTATGCGCAGGGCTTCCACCAGATCCAGGCCGGCAGCGCCGAGTACGGCTGGCGGATCGACCCCGGCGCGATGGCGGTCATCTGGCGCGGCGGCTGCATCATCCGGGCCCGCTTCCTGGACCGGATCAGGGCCGCGTACCACGGGGACCGCGAGCTGCCCACGCTCCTGATCGACGACCACTTCCGGCAGGCCCTCGGCGATGCCCAGTCCGCCTGGCGCCGGGTGGTGTCCACGGCCGCGCAGCTGGGCGTCCCGGTACCGGGTTTCGCCACCGCCCTCGCCTACTACGACAGCCTGCGCGCCGAGCGGCTGCCGGCCTGCCTGGTCCAGGGCCAGCGCGACTTCTTCGGCGCGCACACCTACCGCCGGGTCGACCGGGACGGCACCTTCCACACCCTCTGGGGCGGAGACCGCAGCGAGGAGCAGCACTGACGGACGCGGCCCCGCCGCGGGCGGGAGCGGTGAACGACCTGCGAACGATCTGTGCGGATGCCGGAAGATCCGCGACCTCGGGGCGGGTCCGTGACGTCACCTCCATGACGGGTAGTCAGCCCACGAATGGAGTACCCCGCCATGCCGTTCCGCCCGCGAGCCCTGGCCGCGTCCGCCCGGTCGGGCCTGCACCGCCTGCTCGGCCGGATGTCCTGGGACTACCCGCGCGCGGGCAGACGCGGCGTCCGGCGCTGGCTGCCGTCCTGGCGGCAGTGGCTGGTGCTGACCGCGGCCGGGGCGCTGGGGCTGGTGGCCCTGATCGGTGTCGCGTACGCCCGCACCGACATACCCGAGGACCTGAACGCCTTCGCCACCCAGCAGAACAACGTCTACTACTGGGCGGACGGCACCGAGATGGCCCGCACCGGCCTGACCAACCGCCAGGACGTCCCGCTGGACGAGGTGCCCGGGCCGGTGAAGGGCGCGGTGCTGGCCGCCGAGAACGCCACCTTCTACTCCGACCACGGCGTCTCGCCCACCGGTATCGCGCGGGCGCTGTACCGGACCGTCTCCGGTGGTGACACCCAGGGCGGCTCGACCATCACCCAGCAGTACGTCAAGAACGCCTACCTGAACCAGGACCGCACCCTGTCACGGAAGTTCACCGAGATCCTGCTGGCCGTCAAACTCGACCGGCACCTCGGCAAGGACGAGATCCTGGCGGGCTACCTCAACACCAGCTGGTTCGGCCGCGGCAGCTACGGCATCCAGCGCGCCGCGCACGCCTACTACGGCAAGGACGTCTCCCAGCTCGACCCCAGCGAGGGCGCGGTACTCGCCGCCCTGCTCAAGGGCGCCGGCCTGTTCGACCCGGCGCTCGGCCCCGCCGCGCACCAGCGGGCCGTCGACCGCTGGTCCTGGATCCTGGACCGGATGGTGGAGACCGGCGCGCTGACCGCCGCGCAGCGGGCCGGCTACACCGTCTTCCCCGAGCCGAAGGCCCCCGAGCCGCAGGTCGGGATGGCCGGGCAGGTGGGCTACCTGGTCGAGGTGGCCCGCTCCTACGTGGAGTCGCACACCGACATCACTCCCGCCCGCTTCGACCTGGGCGGCCACCAGATCTACACCACCTTCGAGAAGCCCCGGACGACGGCCCTGGCCGCGGCGGTCGGCCGGGCGAGCGCCGGGCTGAGCCCCGACACCAGGGCCGAGGACCGGTACGTCAGGGTGGGCGCCACCTCGGTCGCCGCGGACGGGCGGATCCTCGCCCTGTACGGCGGACCGGACTACCTCAAGCAGGGCTTCAACAACGCCAACACCTCCAACGTGCCGGCCGGTTCGGCGTTCGGCCCGCTGGTCTACGCCGCCGCCCTCGGCCAGGGCGTGCAGCGCGAGCGCGGGGCACCCCGGACCCCGGTGCTGCCCGGCACCGTCTACGACGGCGACGACGGCCTCAAGGTGATGACACCGGAGGGCCCCTACTGGGGGCGCGACGGGAAGATCGTCAAGGGCCGCAACGCGGACGGCCGGTCCTGGGGGAAGATCAGCCTGCGCACCGCGGTCGCCCAGGCGGTCAACACCCCGATCATGCAGCTCGGCATGGACGTCGGCCTGGACAAGGTCCGGCAGACGGCGCTCGACCTCGGCCTGCTGCCCGCCAGCACCGGCCCGATGGTTCCGGCCTTCTCGCTCGGCAACTCGACGCCCAGCACGATCCGGATGGCCGGCGCCTACAGCACCTTCGCCTCCGGCGGCCGGCACACCGACCCGTACTCGGTGCTGAAGGTCACCCGGGGCGGCGAGGACCTCCCGCTGCAGCTGCCGCCGACCGTCACCGCGGTCACCCCGCAGGTCGCCGCGGAGGTCACCGACGCGCTGACGGACGCGGTCAAGGGCGGCAGCGCCGCCGGGGCGAAGGCCGTCGCGCCGGGCGCGGCGGGCACCTCGGGCACCTCCCAGGACAACACGGCCGGCTGGTTCGTCGGCACCGCCGGCACCACCTCGACGGCGGTCGTGGTCTTCCGGATGGACCTGAAGACGCTGGTCCTGCAGCCGCTGGACGGCCTCGGCGGCGGCGCGCCGGCGATGTCCGCCACCGGCCTGCCGCTCGCGGTGTGGACCGGCTACCAGCAGGCGGCGCCGACGGGCTGACCGCCCGCCGGCGCCGCCCGGCCCGGGCTACCGGACGAAGGTGGACCAGTCCGGGGCCTGCGCGGGATCCAGCTGCCGCAGCCGGGCCAGCACCTGCGGATCCTGGGCGTCCATCCAGTCCGCCACCTCACGGAAGGAGACACAACGGACACCGTCCCGCCGGCAGACGTCCTTCATGACGTCCTCGATGGCCTTCATGTAGATGCCGCCGTTCCAGGTCTCGAAGTGGTTCCCGATGAACAGCGGCGCCCGGCTGCCGTTGTAGGCCCGCTCGAAGCCGTTGAGGTAGCCGTCCCTGGTCTGCTTCTCCCAGGCGTCGTACTTGGCGGGGTTGCCCTTGGTGTTGTCGCCGGACTGGTTGACCTGGAAGTTGAAGTCCATCGACAGCACCTGCTTGTCGGTCTGCGGGTACGGCACCAGCTGGAGCGGGAAGTTCCACACGCCGTTCAGCTTGCCCGGCCAGACCTGGAAGTCGCCCGGCGAGCTGGCGTCGTAGCGCCAGCCGAGCGCCCGCTCGGCCGGCAGCAGGGTCTTCTGCCCCTCCAGGCACGGCGCCCGGCCGCCGACCAGCTCCTTGCGGTAGTCGAACGGCAGCGGGGCGATGTCCTTGAAGCCGGTGTTGGTCCGCCAGTTCTCCACGAAGGAGTACGCCTGGTCGATCTCGCTGCGCCACTCGTCGGTCGACCAGTCGCCGCCGCCCTTGGCGCCGCAGAAGTGGCCGTTGAAGTGGGTGCCGATCTCGTCCCCGGACAGCCAGGCCAGGCGCAGCTCCTCCAGGGTCTCCCGGACGTGGGCGGCGGTCGGGAAGTCGATCGAGGCGGTGCCCGCGGCGTGCTGCGGCGGCCGGTAGAGCTTCCGCTTCGCGGCGGGGAGCAGGTAGATGCCGCTGAGGAAGAAGGTCATCCGGGCGTTGTTCTGCTCGGCGAGCTTGCGGAACCGGGAGAACAGATGGTCGTCGTTCTCCAGCGCCCCGTCCCAGGAGAACACCACGAACTGCGGCGGCTTCTCACCGGGTTTCAGCCGCTCGGCGGGCTGCGGCCCGGGCTGCGGCCCGGTGTAGGAGGTGGAGCCGTCGCCCAGCACGGTCACCTTGCCGTCCCAGGCGGGCTCGGCCGGGCGCGGCACCGGGAGCGGGAGCGGCGCCGGGGCGGCGGCGCTCGCCCCGGCGGCCTCCGGCGGGGCGTTCCCGGTCGATCCCGCCTCGGGGGCGGCCGCCCCCGCCAGGACCAGACTTCCCGCGAGCAGGGCAGCCGTGCGCTTTCCAGTCCTCACCATCAGCCTCGCTCCGTATCGATATCTGACGTGTCATCACCCCTTCCTACGCGGTGGGAAATGGATTGGTTTCGCATGATCTGAGATGTTTTCGGCCCCGGTCCGCGACCCGGGTTGCGGCCCGGTCCGCGGCGGGGCTGCGCCAGCACTATTGACGCCGGTTCTAATAGTGCCTAGCTTCTGGACCGGGGACCGACCCACCGAACCGAGGAGCCGCTGATGTCAGCACCCGCACGAGGGGCCGAAGCCGGACCGGACGCACCCGGGCGCGAACGCACCGCCCAGCGGCTGCTGGCCTCCTCCGCCAAGCTCTCCTTCGACCCGCTCAAGGACGTCGACTGGCAGTCCCCGCCCGTCCCCGGCCGCTACTACGCCCCGCCCCACCACCTCTCGCTCTACGGCACCGACCTGTGGGACGGGCTGAGCGAGGACCAGCGGATCGAGCTCAGCAAGCACGAGGTCGCCAGCATCGCGGCCGTCGGCATCTGGTTCGAGGAGATCCTGATGCAGATGCTGCTGCGCCACGCCTTCGACCGGGACCCCACCACCGCGCACGTCCAGTACGCGCTCACCGAGATCGCCGACGAGTGCCGGCACTCCGTGATGTTCGCGCGGATGATCTCCTGGATGGGCGTGCCCGCGTACCGCCCCGACGCGCTGGCGCACAACCTCGGCCGGATCTTCAAGGCCACCTCCACGCACAGCCAGACCTTCGGCGGCACGATGTACGTCGAGGAGATCCTGGACGCCTTCCAGCGCGAGGTGATGAACGACGAGAGCCTGCAGCCGCTCACCCGCCAGGTCTCCCGGATCCACGTCATCGAGGAGTCCCGGCACATCAGCTACGCCCGCGAGGAACTGCTGCGCGAGCGGCTCGGCCCGGTGCGCCGCCGCTGGGAGCAGCTGTTCGTCGGCCTGATCGTCTACTTCGCGACCGTCAGCCTGGTCAACCCCCGGCTGTACGCGGCCGTCGGCATCGACCCCGCGGCCGGGCGCCGGGCGGCCGCGGCCAACCCCCACTGGCGGGCCACCAAGGTCCGGCTGGCGGCCAAGGTGATCGGCGTGCTGGACCGGGCCGGACTGGTCGGCCGGACCAACCGGTGGCTGCTGCGGGCCGCCGGCGTACTGGCCTGAGGAGGCCGGCCGGCCGGCGGTGCGCGGCGGCGCGGCGGGCCGGCGGGCCGTACGGCGGATGGCGGTGCCCGGCTGGCGGGCGCCGCGGCGCGGACGGAGCCTGGCGGCACGTGTGCCCGCGACCCACCGGAGGAACCCCATGACCGTCACCGCCGACCTCGACAAGGTGCTCGACAAGGCCTACGAGAACCTCAGCCTGCCCGAGGTGCTGGACGCGCCCGTCGCCGCGCTCGCCGGAGTGACCGACGCGCACGGCGAGGCGCTGGCCGCCCTGCGGATCAAGACCGTCGGCGACCTCGGCCGCAACAAGTACGTCCGCTGGGCCGTCGCCATGGCGGACCTCCAGGACCGCACCAACTGACCGGACCGGCCTGCGGCCCCGGCACCCGGCTCACCCCGGCTGCCGGGGCCCCTCCACGACCCCGGCACCGACCCCGGCCTCCCGCAGCCGCAGGGCCAGCACCTCGACCTCCGCCCGGACACCGGCGTACCCGCCGGCCCGGATCAGCCCGAGCGTCGCCTTCGCGGCGGCCGGGTCGCCGCCGAGCCCGGCCCGCAGCACCTTCATGACCGTGACCGCGCCGGCCGACGGATCGTCCAGCCGCAGGCGGACCGGCCCGTGCCGGGCCAGCAGCCTGTCCTTGAGGTCGGCCGGCACCGGCCCGGAGCCGCAGGCGATCGGGCCCGGACCGCACACCGCGCAGCTCACGTCGTACGACCACTCGACCTGTCCGCCGCCCGGGGACGCCCCGGCGGTGCACAGCGCGTCCCCGCCGCAGCCCTCGCAGTCGACCCGGTACTCGACCTCGTACATCAGTCCCCCCGGCCGGCGGTCACTGACCGCGCAGCCGTTCCAGGTCCCGGCGCTCGCGCTTGGTGGGGCGGCCGGCGCCGCGGTCGCGGACGGCGGCCACCGGGATCTCGGCGCGCGGCGGGGGCGGCGGGCTGTTGTCCACGTAGCACTCGGCGGCCGGCGCCGGACCGACCCGTTTGCGGATCAGCCGGGAGACCACCACCACCCGCTCGCGCCCGTCGTGGAAGACCCGCACCTCGTCGCCCGGGCGCAGTGACTGCGCGGGCTTGACCCGGTCCCCGTTCACCTTCACGTGCCCGGCCCGGCAGGCCGCGGCCGCCAGCGCCCTGGTCTTGGTCAGCCGGACCGACCAGATCCAGCTGTCGACCCGCACCGATCCCTCGTCCGACTCCATACCCACGACCCTAGTCCGTGTCCGTCCGGCCGCCCGTACCGGAATCCTCGCCGTCGTCGCGGGCCGGGCGCTCGAAGACGAGCTCCAGGCCGTCCCGCTCGTCCCACTGCTCGCCGACCTCGGCGAAGCCGGAACGCCGGACCACGGCCAGCGAGCCGGGGTTGTCCGGGGAGACGGTCGCCCGTACGGTCGCGACCTCGGGCTCGGCGGCGGCCAGGCGCAGCAGTTCGGCCAGGATCGCGGTGGCGTACCCCCGGCGGCGGGCGGCCGGCAGCACCGAGTAACCCACCTCGACCAGGCCGGCCGCGTCCGGTGCGCCGTGGAATCCGGCGTACCCGACCACCGCGCCGTCCGCCCGGTCGACCGCGACCCGCACCAGCCACGGCGCGTCCTGCGGCCGTTCGGCGAGCTGGGCGAGCCGGTAGCCCCACAGCCAGCGGGCCTGCTCGGTGAGGAAGTACGGATCGAGCGCGGTGCCGACCAGCGCGCCGGCGCCCGCGAGGTCCCCGGCCAGCAGGGCGGTCATCGCGGGTGCGGGCAGCGGCAGGAACCGGATCCGCTGCGAGGGGGTGCGCGCGGGGTCGGTGGTGAGGGTGTCCATGGGCGGATCGTCGGGCCACCGTCACCGCCGTGTCCAGCGGGTTTCCCGCGCGGCGCGACCGGCGGGGTCAGCCGACCGGGATGCCCAGGCCCTCCAGCACGGTCGCGGTCGGCAGTTCGGCGAGCAGCCGGCCCGGCAGCCAGAGCTTCGCGCCGCGGATACCGGCGCCGACCACCACCCGGGGGTGGGCGGCCACCGCGGCGTCGACCAGGACCGGCCAGTCGGCGGGGAGCCCGATCGGGGTGATCCCGCCGTACTCCATGCCGGTGGCCGCCAGCACGGCCTCCACCGGCGCGAACGAGGCCTTGCGGGCGTCCAGGTGGCGCCGGACCAGGCCGTTGACGTCCGCCCGGGTGGTCGCGGTGACCAGGCAGGCGGCGTACGTGGTGACGGCGCCCCGGCGGGCCGCGATCACCACGCAGTTGGCGGAGTCGGCCAGGGCCACCCCGTACCGCTCGCAGAACGCCGCGGTGTCGGCGAGCTCCGGGTCGATCGCGGCGGCTTCGACCTCGCCGGCCCGGTCGGCGGGCCAGCCGGCCAGGGCGGCCGCCACCGGCGCGGCGAGCAGGTCGGGACGGGTCAGCGCGGGCCGGGTGCCGAGTGTGGTGTCCATCCGGCCATCCAAGCGCATCCGGGGGCCGAACCCGGGGCCGGAGGGCCGGTCGCCGCCCGCGCGGCGCGCCGGGGCTGCTGTACTGGTGGCTCAGGTCCGACAGTTGACGACCCAAGGAGACGTGATGGTGCACGCACGGGCCGGCGAGCAGGCACAGCCAGGGGATCTGGTCGACGTGGCGAGGCTGGTGACGGCGTACTACACGCTGCACCCCGACCCGCAGGAGCCGGGACAGCGGGTCGCGTTCGGGACCTCAGGGCACCGCGGCAGCTCCCTGGACACCGCCTTCAACGAGGACCACATCGCCGCCACCACCCAGGCGATCTGCGAGTACCGGGCCGCCCAGGGCACCACCGGACCGCTGTTCCTCGGCGCGGACACCCACGCCCTGTCGGAGCCCGCCCGGGCCACCGCGATCGAGGTGCTGGCCGCCAACCACGTCACCCTGCTGCTGGACAGCGAGGACGGCTACACGCCCACACCCGCCGTCTCGCACGCCGTCCTCGCCCACAACCGCGCCAACCCGCTGGCCCGCGCCGACGGCATCGTGGTCACCCCGTCGCACAACCCCCCGCGCGACGGCGGATTCAAGTACAACCCGCCGAACGGCGGCCCGGCCGGCTCCGACGCCACCGGCTGGATCCAGGACCGCGCCAACGAGCTGATCCGCGCCGGCCTGGCCGGCGTGCGCCGGCTGCCGTACGCCAGGGCCCTGGCCGCGGACACCACCGGCCGCTACGACTTCCTCGGCCGCTACACCGAGGACCTGCCGTCCGTGCTCGACCTGGACGCCGTACGGGCGGCCGGGGTGCGGATCGGCGCCGACCCGCTGGGCGGCGCCTCCGTCGCGTACTGGGCCCGGATCGCCGAGACCCACCGGCTCGACCTGACGGTGGTCAACCCGCTCACCGACCCGGCCTGGCGGTTCATGACGCTCGACTGGGACGGGAAGATCCGGATGGACTGCTCCTCCCCGTACGCGATGGCCTCGCTGATCGGCCGCCGCGACGAGTACACCGTCGCGACCGGGAACGACGCGGACGCCGACCGGCACGGCATCGTCACCCCCGACGGCGGGCTGATGAACCCCAACCACTACCTGGCCGTCGCCATCGACTACCTCTACCGCCACCGCGCCGACTGGCCCGCGACCGCGGCGGTCGGCAAGACCCTGGTCTCCTCCTCGATGATCGACCGGGTGGCGGGCGAGCTGAAGCGCGACCTGGTGGAGGTACCGGTCGGCTTCAAGTGGTTCGTCGACGGGCTGCTGGAGGGCACCATCGCGTTCGGCGGCGAGGAGTCCGCCGGCGCGTCGTTCCTGCGGCGCGACGGCGGGGTCTGGACCACCGACAAGGACGGCATCCTGCTGGCGCTGCTCGCCTCCGAGATCACCGCCGTCACCGACCGCAGCCCCTCCCAGCACTACGACGACCTGACGGCCCGCTTCGGCGCCCCCGCCTACGCCCGGGTCGACGCCCCGGCCGACCGCGCCCAGAAGGCCGCGCTGGCCAAGCTCTCCGCCGACCAGGTCGAGGCCGACCGGCTGGCGGGCGAGCCGATCACCGCCGTGCTGACCGAGGCCCCCGGCAACGGCGCGGCCATCGGCGGCCTGAAGGTCTGCACCGAGAACGCCTGGTTCGCGGCCCGCCCCTCCGGCACCGAGGACGTCTACAAGATCTACGCCGAGAGCTTCCACGGCCCCGACCACCTCGCGCAGGTCCAGGACCAGGCCCGGGCGCTGGTCGCCCAGGTGCTCGGCGGCTGAGAGCGGCCCGGCCCCGGACCGTACGCGGCGGCCCGCCGCGCGACGGCCCGGGGCCGGACCGGCCGTTCGCCGGTCCCGCGTTCGACCGGTACCGCTGTCGGCCGTCCGCTGTCCGCTGTCCGCTGTCCGCTGTCGGCCGACGGACCGATGACCCAGGACACCAGGCCCAGGGAGATGCCCGTGCGCCACCGCTCCGGCCCGGACCAGGAGTGGGAGCTGGCCCAGGCGCTGCCGCACCCGCTGCTGCGCCCGGGCGTCCACGGCTACCGGGGAGTCCGGCTCGCACCCGGCGGGCCGCGCCGGCGGCTGGAGGTCCCGACCGGCGAGGTCACCCTCTTCCTCGGGTTCGACCGCCCGATCCGGATCACCGACGCCGCCGGCGGCCGCACCGAATCGTTCGGGTCGCTGCTCTCCGGCCCGCGCACCCGCGGGTCCACCGGCGAGCACGACGGCGGGCTGTACGGCATCGAGGTGGTGATGGCGCCCTGGGCGGCGTACCGGATCTTCTCCCTGCCGATGGCCGAACTCGCGGGCCGGTCCGTCGAATTGGAGGACGTACTGGGCGCCGGGCCGGCGCGGACCCTGGTCGGCCGGCTGGCCGGCGCACCCGACTGGCCCCGGCGGTTCGCCGCCCTCGACGCCGCCCTGGCCCGGCTGCACGGCGCCGGACCGCAGCCCGCGCCCCAGGTGGTGGCGGTCTGGGAGGAACTGGTCCGCACGGCCGGCCTGGTGCCGGTCCAGGACCTCGTGGCGCTCAGCGGCTGGAGCTGGCGGCAGCTGGACCGGCGCTTCAGCGAGCAGGTCGGCCTCGGCCCGAAGGCCGTCGCCCGGGTGCTGCGGCTGCGGGGCTACCTGCGGCTGACCGAACTCGGCCGCCCGCCCGCCGAGGCGGCGCCCGCGGCCGGGTACTACGACCAGGCCCACCTGTGCCGCGAGTTCCGGGCCATGACCGGCCTGACGCCCGGCCGGTTCCTGGCCGAGCGGCGGACGGTGAAGCCGGGGCCGCCCGCCCCCGATCGGCTGAGCGGCGAGGTCACCAGCGTCGTCCTTCCCCCGTGACGCGTGCGACCCCCGGCCCTCACCGGACCGGGCGGCCCCGGCGGTTTCGTCAGCAGGGCCCGGCGGCCCCGCCGTTGCCGAGGCGCGCGGCGCCCGCTCGCCGGCAGCGCCCGGGCGTCCCGGCGCCGCGCCCGCCGTGCGGCCCGTAGGCGCCGTAGGGGCCCGGACGAGGCGCAGAGGGGACGGCCGGTGCGGCGGGCGTCGCGGCGGCGGAGATCCTGGCGGTGGGGCGGGCCACGGTGCGCCTCCCTCGATGTGGTTGACCGGAACGCGACGAACCTAGTCAACCTGCGGCACCGCCGTATTGGACGAATTGGACCTGGCCGCCGCGGCCCGGGAGCGCCCCGGCACCGCCCGCCGGAGGAGGGCGGCTGGCCCAGGTGGCGGTACCGGGTGCCCCGTGCGCGTGGACCGGCCCGCGGCCCCGCGGGCCCCGGCCCGCCGCCCGGCCGGCCGCCGGCGGACGCCCCCGACCGGCTCCCTGCGGCCCCCAGCCCCGCGCCCGAGGCGCCGTCCACCGGTCGGCGGACGGGCCGTCACCCGGCCCTCCGACAGCAGGCAGGCCCGGTCCACCCGCCCCTAACCTCGCCTCATGGACATCGACCGTCGCTCAGTGCTGCGCCGCGCCGCGCAGGCCGCCTCGGCCGGCGCGGCGGCCGCGCTGGTGGCAGCGGGCCCGCCCCGCCACGGCTCGGCCGCCGCCCGCGAGCTGCCCGCCACTGCCCCGGCGGCCGCCCCGCTGCCGCCCCGTCAGGCCGTGCCGGCCCCGCCGCCGCCCCCGCTGGTGGTGCGCCGCTCGACCTGGAAGACGGACGAACCGCAGACCGCGACCGAGTGCGACGCGGCCGTGCGGGCGGTCTTCATCCACCACACCGACGACCCGAACGGCTACGGCCCGCAGGACGTCCCCGAGAAGCTCCGGTCCATCTACCAGGAGCACCGCACCAACCAGGGCTGGGAGGACATCGGTTACAACTTCCTGGTCGACCGCTTCGGCACGATCTACGAGGGCCGGCTCGGCTCCACCGGCCGCCCGGTGGTCGGCGCGCACACCATGGGCTTCAACCGCGAGACCTGCGGCATCGCCGTGATCGGCACCTTCGGCGCCGGCACCCCGGTCCCCGAGCCGGTGCTCGACGCGCTGGCCCGGCTCTCCGCCTGGAAGCTCGGCCTGTACGGCATCGACCCGGCCGGCCGGTCCGAACTGACCTCCAACAGCAGCAGCAGCCGCTTCCCGGCGGGCACCACCCACGCGTTCGCCGCCATCTCCGGCCATCGCGACGCGTACACCACGCTCTGCCCCGGCGAGTCGCTGTACGCGGCCCTGCCGCAGATCGCCGAGCGGGCGGTGGGCCTGCTGCGCGAGAGCGAGCGGGCGAACGCCGTCCGCCCCGACACCGCCGGGCCCGCCGGTCACCTGCTGCGGCCCACCCTCCGGCAGGTCCGACCCGTCCGGGACGACACCCGGCCGTCGTGACCACCCACCCGGACGGCCGGAGCGGCGTGCGATGATCGCTGGGTGACGAGGTCGAACGAACGGGCGCCGCGCGGATCCCGCGCCGTACGGGCGGGCGCGGCCGCGGTGGCCGCCGCGGTGCTCGGGGTCGGTGCGGCCGCCGGGCCCGCGGGTGCGGCGGGCCTGCCGCGCGAGGCGTTCACCATCGGCGACCCGCGGATCACCGAGTCCAGCGGTCTGGCCGCCAGCCGGGCCCACCCCGGCGTCTACTGGACCCACAACGACAGCGACGACGGCCCGTACGTGTACGCCGTCGACTCCCAGGGCCACACCGTCGCCACCGTGACCCTGCGCGGCATCAAGCCGCGCGACGTCGAGGCCATCTCGCTCGGACCCGACGGCCGCCTCTACCTCGGCGACATCGGGGACAACCGCGACGGCACCTGGCCCGAGGTGTGGATCTACCGCTTCGACGAGCCGAAGGACCTGCGCGACCAGACCGTCGACGCGGTCCGCTACCGGGTGCGCTACGAGGACGGGCCGCGGGACGCGGAGGCCCTGATGGTGCACCCGGTCACCGGCCGGGCGTACATAGCCAGCAAGCGGCAGAGCGGCGGCCGGCTCTACCAGGGGCCCGAGACGCTCTCCGACTCCGGCGTCAACGTCTTCCACCCGATCGCCGACGTGCCCTGGACCACCGACGGCGCCTTCTCCCCGGACGGCACCCGGCTGGTGCTGCGGGGGTACTTCTCCGCCACCGCCTACCGCTGGCAGGACGGCCGCCCGGTGGAGGACGGCTCGGTCAACGTGCCGTTCCAGCGGCAGGGCGAGTCGGTGACGTACTCGGCGGACGGCACCGCCCTGCTGTTCGGCAGCGAGGGCAAGGACAGCACCGTCTGGCGGGAGACCCTCGACGCCAAGCCCGCGCCCACGGCCGGCAGTGGCAGTGGCGCGCCGAGCGGCCCGGCGAGCCCCGGCGCCGGTGCGACCGGCAGCACCGCGGCCGGCGGCTCGGGCGGCGGTGGGGGAGTGGGCGGCGGGGCGGGCGGCTCCGCCGTCCTGGCCGTGCTGGTGGTCGGCGCGGTCGTGCTGGCCGTGCGCAAGCGCCGCGACAGCTGACCGGACCGGCCCGGCCCTGCTCGGCACGGGCCCTGGGCCGCCGGGCCCCGATCCGCCGGGCCGTGGACAGGACGGGGTGCGGCCTGGCAGCGTGTGCGGAGCTGACTGCACCTCGGGACGGCCGACGGAGGCACCACCATGAACTGCCCCAACTGCGGCTCGCTGATGGACGACCGGGGGCGGCAGCTGGTCTGCCACTCGTGCGGCGCCGTGATCGGCAAGTAACCTGGGCGCCATGAGCAGTCAGGTCCACCACTCGCGCTACTGCCCGACCTGCGGCACGCCGGTCAAGGACGGCCCGCGCGGCGGATACGTGTGCACGCTCTGCTACACCGTCGAGGAGCCGCCCGGCGCGGTCACCGACCGCACCGAATGGCGGCGGACCAAGCAGCAGCGGATGGCCGCGGCCCGCGCGGTGTGGGAGCGCGAGGGACTGCTCACGGCCGACTGACCCCGCCGGAGCGGGCCCGGCGCGCCGACGGCGGGGACACCACGGGACGCGGTGCCGCCCGCCGCCGACGCTCAGTGCCCCAGCCGGTCAGCCGGCCGTCACCGGGGGCGCCTGGGGCACCTGGGGTGCCGGTTCGGTGGCCGGGCCGCCGGTCCGTTCGAGCGCCTGCTCGTAGTCGGCGAGGGCGTAGCCGTACTGGCCGCAGACCGCGAGCAGGGCCGCCCGGTCGGTGAGTGCCAGGGCGAGCGCCGCGGCGCCGCCGGTGCGGGCCTGCTCGTCCAGCCGCCGGGCCAGCGCCACGCCCCGGTCGAAGCCGGGCAGCAGCGCGTCCAGCAGCGGCCCGCCGCCCGCCTCGGTCTCCACCGCCGTACGGACCAGCAGCCTGCGGTGGAGCGCGACCAGCGGTCCCAGGTGCGCACCGGGATCGGCGTCCGCCTGCGGCAGCAGGGCGGCGACCTGCGCCGCCAGCGCGGCGCGGCCGTCGCGGTAGCCCCGACGGACCCCGGGTGACCACGCGGCGGTGGGCATCCCGGCGGCCGGGGCCGCGCCCGCCCCGGCGGGCTCCGCGGCGGCGCCGGACAGCGCCAGCAACGCCGACCAGTGGACCCGCCCGTCGCCGGTCCAGGCCCTGCGCTCGCCACCGGCCGCGAGCGCGGCGAACAGGGCGAGGGCCTCCTGCCGGACCACCGCGGCGCGCCCGTGCCGACCGGCGGCCGCCAGCTGTCCGGCGAACCGGACGGTGCTCTGCAGCAGCCGAGCCGTCGGCCCGCCCTCGCGCTCGGCCTCGGCGCGGTCCAGGCCGACCAGTTCGTCGAGGACGGAGACCGCCTCCTCGCCGCGTCCCGCTGCCGCCAACTGCCCGGCCAGGGCCGGCAGGACCCGCCCGAGGGCCAGCCCGTGACCGTCCCGGCGCGGGCCGTCCGCCTGCCGGGCCGGCCCGACCACGCGGGCCAGCTCGCCGAAGGCCGCCGCGGCCTCCTCGGCCCGGCCCTCCTCGGCCAGCGCCGTGGCCCACCCGCCCAGCGCCCGCACCAGGCGCCCGTCCGCCCGTCCCGTCGTGCGGGCGACGGCGAGCAGCTTCCCGCGCGCCGCCAGGCCGTCCGGCCGCCGGTCCTGGCCGTAGAGCTCACGCTGCTGGGCGTCCAGCGCGTCGAACAGCACCGGCGGGCGGACCGGGTCGTCCTGCGCCAGCCCCTCGGCCGCCGCCACGGCCTCCGCCAGCAGCCGCAGCCGGGCCTCGGGCAGGTCGAGCAGCGAGGCGTCCTCGCTCAGCCCGACCAACGCCCGGGACAGCTTCGGACGGTACGCAGCCGGGCCGGTCCCCACCAGGACCCGGTAGGCGTGGACCAGGTGCAGGACACCGAGCCGGTCCTCGTCGAACAGCCGAACCTTGGCCCGCAGCACCGCGTCGTGATTCATCTTCCCCCTCGGTCCCGCCACCCCCGCTCCCGCCCGCCGCGACGGCGGGCAGCGCGACGCGCGCACCGGGAGCCTCGGCGAGGCCCCGGTACGGGCGAAGGGGTGGATGCGTCGAGTCTGGAGGGTGCGGCGGGCCCGGACAAGATCGACCGATCGTGCTGTTCGTCCTACCGCCGACGCCGCTGACGAGGCATGATGGATTCGACACTCTGCTGAGGGCGCGTCACCGGGGTGCGGCGCAGGGGCGGGAGACGGGCCGTGAGGACGCCGGCCGACTCCGCCGAGGCGGCGTACGTCCCGCACCTGGGGACCGTGGAGGGCGCCGAGGCGGCCGTGCCGGCGGCCGCTCCCGTACCTGGCGCGTCCGGTCCCGCTGCCCGGCCGGGCGGACCTGTGGTCTGCTGGGGGTGGACCGCCGCAAGCCCAGCCGGTAGGAGCCGAGATGCGACTGCGAACCGTTCCCGCCGCCGTCACCGCCGTGCTGCTGCTCGCCGCCGGGTGCAGCTCGACCGGGTCACCCGCCGCGGGCGGCAGCACGGCCGCCGGCCCCGGAACGGTACGGGTGACCGGGCAGGTCGCGGACGGCCTGGACACGCCCTGGGGGATCGCCGTGCTGCCCGGCGGCGACCTGCTGGTCGGCTCCCGGGACACCGGCCGGATCACCCGGATCGCCGCCGACGGCGGCTCCAGGACCGACGTCGGCGAGGTCCCCGGGGTGGTGGCCGCGGGCGAGGGCGGCCTGCTCGGCCTCGCCGTCTCCCCGCACTACGCCACCGACCACCAGGTGTACGCCTACCTCACCGCCGCCGACGACAACCGGATCGTCCGCCTCGGCTACGACCCGCAGCAGCCGCCCGGGCAGCAGCTCGGCGCCCCCGAGGTGCTGCTCACCGGGATCCCCAAGGGCAACAACCACGACGGCGGCCGGATCGCCTTCGGCCCGGACGGCATGCTGTACGCGGGCACCGGTGAGGCGGGCCGCACCGAACTCGCCCAGGACCTCTCCTCGCTCGGCGGCAAGATCCTGCGGATGACCCCGGACGGCGCCCCCGCCCCGGGCAACCCGTTCCCCGGCTCGGTGGTCTACACGCTCGGCCACCGCAACGTCCAGGGGCTGGCCTGGGACGCCCAGGGGCGGCTGTGGGCGTCCGAGTTCGGCCAGAACACCTGGGACGAACTCAACCTGATCACCCCGGGTGCCAACTACGGCTGGCCGGTGGTCGAGGGCCAGGGGCACCGGGCCGGCTACACCGACCCGCTCGTCCAGTGGCACACCGACCAGGCCTCGCCCAGCGGGATCGCGTACGCCGACGGCGCGATCTGGATGGCGGCGCTGCACGGGATGCGCCTGTGGCGGATCCCGGTCGAGGGGGACCACGTCAGCGGCACCCCGCAGGACCACTTCACCGGCCGGTACGGACGCCTGCGGACGGTGGTCGCGGACGGCCCCGGCACCCTGCTGCTCGCCACCAACAACACCGACGGCCGGGGGCAGCCGAGCGCCGGGGACGACCGCATCCTGCGGCTCGCCGTCGGGTGAGCCGCAGGGCCCTGCCGTCCCTGACCGCGGTCCGCCACTGACTCCGCTCCGTCCCTGACCCCGGTCCGCCCCTGGCGGGTGCCGCGCTGGGCCGGTCGGGGTCAGGAGATCACCGGTTCGGGTGGGTTGAGGACGCCCCGGGTGGCGGTCCGGATTGGGCTGCGCCCCCGCTGGCTACGGTCCTTCGTGTGCCCCCGAGGAGAGGACCGGACCGATGTTCAACCTGCTCCTGCTGACCGTCCCGCTGCTGGTCGCCGCCGTGCTGGCCGCGACCGACCCCCGCGGGCGGACCCGTGGCGGCGGCCGCCACGGCGTCGCCCGCCACCGCGGTGCGCACCGCCGCCCGCGCGGCCGGGTGCCGGGCGTCAGCGGCTGACCCCGGCCCGCCCGGCCGCCCTGCGGTGACCGCCCGGCCGCCCTGCGGTGACCGCCCGTCACCTCGTACCGCTCCCGCCGCTCCCACCACCCCCGTGCACGGGTCTATGCCCGTCCCTCTGTGGCCATGACAATGCAGGGGGCGGAGACACCGCCCGTCAGACTCCAACGACGGGACGTGGCCATGGGATTGACGGAGCAGCGGATCAGCCGGCGCACCCTCGGGCGGGCGGTGCTGGCACTCGGCGCGGCGGGCACCCTCGGGGCGGTGACCGGGGTGGCGGCCCCGGCGGCCGCCGCGGCGCAGGTGCCGGGCGGGGCGGACTGGATGGCGGCGCTCCCGTCCGGCAGCCCGCTGGCGCGGCTCACCGTGCCGGGGACGCACGACACCTGCTCGCTGCACGGCGGCCCGATCACCCAGACCCAGACCCTCTCGGTGCCCGACCAGCTCGCGGCCGGGGTCCGCTTCTTCGACATCCGCTGCCGGCTGATCGACGGGGTGTTCGCGATCCACCACGGCCCGGTCTTCCAGGAGATCTTCTTCGGCGACGTGCTCAACCAGTGCCAGGCCTTCCTCGCCGCACACCCGCAGGAGACCGTGCTGATGCGGGTGAAGCAGGAGTACTCCTCGGCCGCCGCGGCCGACTTCGCCGCGGTCTTCGAGGGGTACCGGGCGAGATGGGCCGGGCTGATGTGGGGCGAGAGCCGGGTCCCGCAGCTCGGCGAGGTCCGCGGGCGGATCGTGCTGCTCGCCGACAGCCCGGGCCTGCCGGGCATCGGCTGGGGCGGCCCGCTCACCGACATCGAGGACGACTACGACATCGGGACGATCTTCGAGATCGCCTCCCGCAAGTGGCCCGAGACCTCCGCCCACCTGAACGCCGCCCGCGCGGCCACCGACCCCCAGCGGCTCTACCTGACCTTCACCTCCTCCTCCGGCTGGGGACTGTGGCCCCGGCAGGCAGCCGACGCGATGGGCTCCCGGCTGAACGGCTACCTCGGCGGCCTCGACCACGGCGCCCGCCCGGTGCTGGGCACGGTGCCGATGGACTTCGTCACCGCCGACTCGGTCCGCCGGCTCTACGCCCTCAACTTCGGCGGCTGACCGGGCGCTGCCGCACGGCCGCCCGCGGCCCCGCGCTGTTGACACCGCGGGCGGCCCGTCCCTAGCGTGAGGCCCGATCATTACCGGCTGGTAGGGAAGTTCATGGACGCCGATCGCCCGTACGACCTGGTCCTGTTCGGCGCCACCGGATTCACCGGGGCGCTGACCGCCGAGTACCTGGCGGCGCACGCGCCCGCCGGCTGCCGCTGGGCGCTGGCCGGCCGCAACCGGGAGAAGCTGGAGGCGCTGCGCAAGCGCCTCGCCGAATCGGCACCCGGCTGCGCGGACCTCCCGCTGCTCACCGCCGACGCCACCGACCCCGCCTCGCTGCGCGAGGTCGCGGCCTCGGCCCGGGTGGTGATCTCCACGGTCGGCCCCTACCTGTGGCACGGCGAGCCCCTGGTGGCCGCCTGCGCGGACGCCGGTACCGACTACGTCGACCTGACCGGCGAACCGGAGTTCGTGGACCTGATGTACCTGCGGTACCACCGGCGCGCGGTGGAGACCGGCGCGCGGCTGGTCCACTCCTGCGGCTTCGACTCGGTGCCGCACGACCTCGGCGTGCTGTTCACCCTGGAGCGGATGCGCGAGCGCGGGGTGCTGCCGCCGGACGCGCCGGTCTCGGTCCGGGGCTTCGTGCGGGCCGGCGGCATGTTCTCCGGCGGGACCTTCGCCTCGGCGCTGTCCGCGATCGGCCGCCCCCGCGAGGCCGCCCGGGCCGCCCGGGCCCGCCGGGCCGCCGAGCCGCATCCCGCCGGACGGCGGATCAGCACCTCCGCCGGACGGATCCGGTACTCGCCGCAGGCCCGCGCCTGGGCCGTACCGATGCCCACCATCGACCCCCTGGTGGTCGGCCGTTCCGCGGCCGCCCGCCCGGACTACGGCCCGGCGTTCCGGTACGGGCACTTCGCCGCGGTCAAGCGGCTGCCGGTGCTGCTCGGCGGCGGCGCCGGGCTCGCCCTGCTGGCGCTCGCCGCCCAGGTCCCGCCGCTGCGCACGGCACTCGGCCGGCTGCACCGGCCCGGCGCGGGGCCGAGCGCCGAGCAGCGGGCGGCCTCCTGGTTCACGGTCCGCTTCGCGGGCCAGGCGCTCGGCAGCGACGCGGCCCCGCTCCTCACCGAGGTGTCGGGCGGCGATCCGGGCTATACCGAGACGGCCAAGATGCTCGCCGAGTCCGCGCTCAGCCTCGCCTACGACGACCTGCCGGCCACCGCCGGACAGGTCACCCCGGCGGTCGCGATGGGCACCGCGCTGATCGACCGCCTCGGCGCCGCCGGGCTGCGCTTCACCGTGCTGGACTCCCCGCCCACCGGCGCCCCCGGCCGCTGAGCGGCACTGGCCCCGGCGGGCGAAGTGACCCCGGTGGGCGCGGCGGTCACTTCCGCAGCGAAGGCGCGGGCAGCTCGGGCCGCCGTCGGGCGGGCACCGTCGCCGCGGGCACGGCCGACAGCGCGCCGGCCAGCAGCACCAACCAGACCCCGACCAGCACCAGGTGGGCGCGCTGGGTGACGCCGTGCCAGCCCGGGTACCCGAACAGCGGACCGACCGTGGACAGCGCGGTCGCCATCGCCGCGGCCAGCACCACCGGCCCCCGGCGGGCCACGCCGGGCAGCCGGGCCGGCTCCCGCCGGGCGGCCAGGATCAGCAGCGCCATCGAGGCGAACAGCGCAAAGTGGACCAGGGCACTGGTCAGCGTGTGCCACGGGTTCACCACCTCGCAGCCGGGCTCCACCGAGGCCGCGCAGCGCATCGGCACCATCACGTCGGCCACCGAGAACGCCGCGAACCCGGCCAGCGCCCCCCACCCGGCCCGCCCGAGCGCACCCCGCCAGGCCGCCAGCGCGGTCAGCGCACCGGACGCCACCAGCGCCGCGGCCACCAGCTCGACGGCGCCGAACAGCACGCGGAACGGCTGGTCCGCCGCGTACAGCTCGCTGGCGTAGGAGTTGGCCGGGTCCAGGCCCGTGGGCAGGAGGAACTCGAGCGGCCAGTCGTTGTAGACCACCGCCCCCGCGGTCAGCAGCAGTGCGGCTCGACGACGCGCGGACGGCAGGTGCACGGGACTCCCTCGGCAACGTCGGCGACCGGGCCGGGCCGGGTCGGGCAGGACCGGTCCGGTCCGACCGGTCGGACCGACGCTGCCAGGGGCCACCGGCCGCCACAACCGGAGTCACCCGCCGGGGTGACGAGCCGGGGTGACGCGTCGGGGTGACGCCGGGTCAGCCGTCCGCCGCGCCCGCCCGCAGCATCTCCTCGCGGGCGACCACCTTCACCCGCTCCCGGCCCTCGCGGGCGCCGAGCGCGCGCTCGTGGGCGTCCAGCCGCAGCCAGCTCTCCCAGGTGGTGAACTCCACGCCCCGCCCGGCCAGGAACGCCGGCACGGCCTCCTCGGCCGGCACCTGGGCGGTGCGCAGCCGGCCCGCGCGGTGGTCCTCCACCAGGCAGGCGACCGTCTCGTTGGCGTCGCCCTTGGTGTGGCCGATCAGGCCGACCGGGCCGCGCTTGACCCAGCCGGTGACGTACGTGGACGGCAGCGGCGCGCTGGCCTCCAGCACCCGGCCCGCCTCGTGCGGCACGGTCGCGGACAGCGGGTCGAACGGCAGCTTCGGCAGCTCGGCGGAGCGGTAGCCGACGGCCCGGTAGACCGCCTGGACGTCCCAGTCGCGGTACTCGCCGGTGCCGGTGACGTTCCCGGTGCCGTCCAGCCGGGTCCGCTCGGTGCGCAGGGCGGTGACCCGGCCGTCGGCGCCGAGGATCTCCACCGGGGACTCGAAGAAGTGCAGGAACAGCCGGTGCGGCCGGTCGCCGACGTCCCGGATGGCCCAGTTCTCGAGGGTGGCGGCCACCATGTCGGCCTGCTTGTTGCCGCGCCGGGTGGCGATCGAGCCGTCGTCGTACTCGATGTCCTCGGGGTCGACGATCACCTCGATGGCCGGCGAGTGGTCGAGCTCGCGCAGCTCCATCGGGCTGAACTTGGCCTGCGCCGGGCCGCGGCGGCCGAACACGTGCACCTCGACGGCCCGGTTGGCGGTGAGCCCGGCGTGGACGTTCGGCGGTATCTCGGTGGGCAGCAGCTCGTCCGCGGTCTTGGCGAGGATCCGGGCGACGTCGAGCGCCACGTTGCCGACCCCGAGCACCGCCACCCGCTCCGCCTCCAGCGGCCAGCTGCGCGGCACGTCGGGGTGGCCGTCGTACCAGGAGACGAAGTCCGCCGCGCCGTAGGAGCCGTCCAGCTCGGCGCCGGGGATGCCGAGGTCGCGGTCGGCGTCGGCGCCGGTGGCGAAGACCAGTGCGTCGTAGAACCGGTGCAGGTCGTCCAGGCCGATGTCGTCCGGGTAGCCGACGTTGCCGAACAGCCGCACCTGCGGCTTGTCGAGCACCTGGTGCAGGGCCGTCACGATGCCCTTGATCCGCGGGTGGTCCGGCGCGACGCCGTAGCGGATCAGGCCGAACGGCGCGGGCAGCCGCTCCAGCAGGTCGATCGACACGCCGGGCTCGGTGGCGAGGGGGGACTTCAGCAGGGCGTCGGCGGCGTAGATCCCGGCGGGGCCGGCCCCGACGATGGCGACCCGGACGGGACGAGGCATGGCGGCGCTTCCTTCGGTCGGCACACGGCCGGAGGACCGCCGACCGTGATCGCCACCCTCTCGGCAGGCCGGGTGGTGCAGTAGGGCACCCGGCCCTATGGGGCCATAGGTCCGACCTATGGCCCGGACGGGAACAACCGCCCGGACCCCGCGCCGCCGTACGCCGGGACCACCACCCGCGGACCGCCCAGGACCGCCGGTGCAGCCCCCGGGCGGCGCGGGGGCGTCGCTGTGCCCGCCGCGGGCGGCGGCGGGACACCACTAGGCGGGTCGAGTGCGGGTGGACGATCACCGGGGCCCCTCGACTGCACCAGCGACATCCCGCCGCCCGCGAACGCGGGCCGACCCGACCACCTGACCGGCTCCCGCACCGGCCGGCGCGCCGCCCGGTGAGGCGCCCGGTGAGACGCCGCAGGCCGGGCGGCGGCCGGGTCGGGCCTACCGGACCATCGCGGCCAGCACGCTGCGCCAGTCCTCGCCCGGCTCCTCGCGCAGCACCTCGGCCAGCGCGTCCGAGCGGTAGCGCCACGGCCGGGCCAGCTCCGGGTCGGCGCCCGCGCCGAGCTCCACCGGACTCGCCGAGCCCAGCAGCCGGACCAGTTCCGCGGCCAGCTCCGGCCAGCCGACATGGCCGCCGACCGCGTTCAGCACCCGGCCCGGATCCCCGGCCGCGTCCCGGCCGCCGCCGTCGAGGCAGGCGGTGACGGCCCGCGCCAGCGCCGCGGCGTGCACCCAGGCCGCCCCGTACCAGGCGTGCCCGTCGGCCGGCGGGTCGGGCAGCAGCAGCGGCCGGCCGGCCTGTGCGGTCTGGAACAGCTCCCCGGTCGCGCCCCAGCGCAGCTGCTCGCGCAGCCGCCGGTGCGGACCCCAGACGATCGGCGAGCGGACCACCGTACCGGCGCCGCGGCCGTCGGTACCGGCCGCGGCCAGCAGGATCCGCTCGCAGTCGAGCTTCGCCTGCCCGTACGCGGTGACCGGTGCCGTGGCCGGCGCGCCCTCCGCCACCTCGACGCCCGGCGGACGCCCGTACGCGTCGATGCTGCTGACGAAGACGAAGCTGCCGTGCCGCCAGGCGTCCACCATGGCGCGCATCGCCGCGACGTCGACCTCGTGCGCGGTGAAGGTGCACGCGGCGTGGACCACCGCGTCGACCCCCCGGACGGCCGCGCGCAGGCTGTCCAGGTCGGCGAGGTCACCCTCGGCGACCTCCACCCCGTCCAGCGCCACCAGGTGCGCCGACTCGGCGCGGGCCAGCGCTCGTACCGGGCGGCCCTGCGCCATCAGCTCCTGGAGGACGGCCGCGCCGACCCCGCCGGTCGCGCCGGTGACCAGCACCGTGCCCGGCCGCACCGGCCGGCCCGCGCCCGCGCCCGCGCCGGGGCGGCGGGCCTGCACCGCGCGCCGCTCCTCGTCGCGGGCGTCCAGCAGTGCGGCCAGCGCCCGCGGGGTGCGCTGCTCCAGGATGTCCAGCCCGGTCAGCGGCAGGCCGGTGCGCAGCCGCAGCCGCTCGGCCAGCTGCACGGCGACCAGCGAGTGACCGCCCAGCAGGAAGAAGTCCCCGTCGGGCCCGGGCCGGGCGCCGAGCAGCTCGCCGAAGGCCGTGCGGACGGTGTCCGTCCGCTGCTGGTCGTCCGCCGCCGGCTCGGGCCGCGGCTTCGGCACCGCGCCCGGCAGCCGGGCCGGGTCGACGGCGCCGTCGGCGGTGCGCGGCAGCGCGTCCAGCACGGTCACCGAGGCCGGTATCTGACCGGCCGCCAGCAGCGAACGCAGCCGCAGCCGCAGTTCGGTGCCGGACACCCCGGCCGGGCCGCGGCCCACCGCGTACGCCAGCGGCGCCAGCCCCTCGCGCTCCAGCAGGTACGCCTCGCGCACCCGGGGGTCGGCCAGCAGCGCGGCCTCGGCCGGGTGCCCGGCCGCCGGCGGTTCGCCGGGCACCGCCAGCCGTTCGCCGGGCAGCTGCGCGAGGTGTCGCCCGCCGTCCTCGGCGACCGCCGTGAGCAGCGCGGCGAAGCCGGCGGCCAGCCGTTCGCCGGCCGGTCCGGCCAGCGCGGCCGTGTCGTGCTGGACCAGGCAGCGCGGCTGCGGGCCGTCCTCGACGAACAGGCCGAGGTCGAACTTGGCCAGCCCGAGGTCGACCTCGACGGCCTCGGCCGCCAGCCCCGGAAGTTCCAGTGCGCCCGGCGCGGTGACCAGGTCGCAGGTGACCGAGAGCAGCGGCGAGCCGTCCCGGCCGCGGGCGGCCGCCCCGAGCCGCTCCACCACCAGGTCGAACGGCACCTCGTGGCGGCGCTGGGAGCCCAGCAGCGCGTCCCGGACCCGGCCGAGCAGCTCCTCGAAGGCCGGGTCGCCGCCCAGGTCGGCGCGGACCGGCAGGGTGTTGACGCACAGTCCGACCAGGCGGCGCAGCGCGGGCCGGGAGCGGTGGCTCGACGCGCAGCCGAGGGTCAGGTCCGCCTCGCCGGTGGCGCGGGCCAGGGTGGCGAAGGCGGCGGCCAGCACCACGGTGAACAGGGTGGCGCCGTGCGCCTGCCCGAGCGCCCGCAGACCGTCCAGCGTCCCGGCGGGCAGCGGTACGGTGTGCAGCCGGGCGGCCCGGGTGCGCGGCCCCGCGGGGGTGGCCGGCCGGGGCAGCGGCACCGGGCGGGCCCCGGCGAGCTGCTCGGCCCAGGCCGCCACCTCACCGGCCAGCTCGGTGTCGCGTCCGCGCTCCCAGCGGGCGAAGTCCGCGTACTGCAGGCCGGGCTCGGGCAGGGGGGCGGCCCCGTCGCCGTACAGCCGGGCGAGTTCCGCGGTGACCAGCGGCAGCGAGCCGCCGTCGACCGCGATGTGGTGCAGGGTGATCAGCACGGTGTGGTCCGCCGGGCCGTGGCGCAGCACCAGGGCCCGCAGCACCCGCCCGGACGCCAGGTCGAACGGGCGGGCCGCCTCGCTGCGCAGCAGCTCGGCCGCCCCGTCGGCGGGGGCGTCCAGCACCGGCACCTCGACGGGTACCGGTGCCACGGCCTCCTGGTACGGCGCCTCGTCGCCGTGCTGCCCGTACCGGGTGCGCAGGATCGTGTGGCGCTCGGTGAGCGCGGTGAGCGCGGCGGCCAGGGCGGTGGTGTCCAGCGGGCCGCGCAGCCGGGTGGCCACCGGCACGTTGTACAGCGCACCCGCCTGTCCGAGCCGGTCCATCAGCCACATCCGGTGCTGGGCGTGCGAGAGCGGGGCCGGGCCGTCCGCGGGGCCGCGCGGGATGTCCGCGGCGCGGTCGGCGCCGGCCCGCAGGCGGGCCTGCCGCAGCAGGTCGGCCTGGCGGGCGGCGGGGTGGGCGGTGTCGGTCATCGGCTCTCCGTACGGTGGTCGTCGGCCCCGGTGGGCCCGCCGAGCGCGTCGAGCAGGGCCCGCTCGACCAGGGCGGCCTGGCCGGCCACGGTCGGGTGGGCGAAGAACTCCGCGAGCGTGAGGTCCACGCCGAGGTCCTCGCGCAGGTCGTCCACCACCCACATGGCCATCAGGGAGTGCCCGCCCTCGGCCAGGAAGTCGGCGTCCGGCCGCTCGACGGGGTGGCCGAGCGCGCGCGCCCAGACCTCCGCCACCTCCTGCTCGAGCGGGCTCAGCGCGGCCACCGGCGCGCCGGCGGGCGGCGTCGCGCCGTCCGGCCCGGTCTCCGCCAGTGCCCGGCGGTCGACCTTGCCGGTGCCGCTCAGCGGCAGCGCGGCGACCACGGCCCAGCCGGTGGGCACCAGGTGGGCGGGGAGCCGCTCGGCGAGGTAGCCGCGCAGGGCGTCGCCGGCCGGCCGGGCGCCGTCGGCGGGCACCACGAACGCGGTCAGCGCCGCGTCCGGGGTACCGGCCCGGTGCACCACCACGGCGGCCTCGGAGACCTCGGGGTGGGTGCGCAGGGTGTGCTCGACCTCGCCGGGCTCGATCCGGAAACCGCGGACCTTCACCTGGTCGTCGGCGCGGCCGTGGAAGTCCAGCGCGCCGTCCGGCCGGGCCGAGACCAGGTCGCCGCTGCGGTACATCCGCCCGGCGCCCGGGATCTCGCGGAACCGCTCCGCCGTCAGCTCCGGCTGGCCCAGGTAGCCGAGGGCCAGCCGGGTGCCGCCGATCCACAGCTCACCGCGGCCGCCCGCGGGCACCGGCGCGAGCCGCTCGTCCAGGACCAGTACGGTCGCGCCGCCGAACGGCCGCCCGATCGGCACCGGGCCCGCGCAGCCGGCCTCGGTCAGCGGCTGCAGCGTGGTGAAGGTGGTCGCCTCGGTCGGGCCGTACGCGTTGACCAGCTCCAGCCACGGGAAGGCCCGCAGCACCGCGCCGGCGTGCTCCGGCGACAGCGCCTCGCCGCCCACCAGCAGGGTGCGCAGCAGGCCGAACACCCGGGAGCGCCGGGCGGCCAGCTGGTGGAACAGCGCGGTGGTCAGGAAGGTGTGGGTGGCACCGAACCGCTCCACGTCCCGGGCCAGGTCCTCGGCGCTGGGACGCTCGGCGGGCGAGACCATCACCGCGGCGCCGGCCGCGAGCGGCGCCCACATCTCGAAGCTGGAGGCGTCGAAGGTCGACGGGGAGTGGAACAGCATCCGGTCACCGGGGCCGAGCCGGACCGCGTCCGGTGCGGTCACCAGGCCGGCGATGGCGCGGTGCGGCACCTCGACGCCCTTGGGACGGCCGGTCGAGCCGGAGGTGTACAGCACCAGGGCGAGCGCGCGGGCGCCCTCGCAGGCCGGGTCCGGGGCGCCGGCCGCAGCCTGCGGCAGGCCGTCGAGGTCCAGCGTCAGCGCCTGGCCGGCCGGGATGCCCGCCTCGGCCAGCAGGGCCTTGTCGCCGAGGGTCAGCGTGACGCCGGCGTCCGCCAGCATCCCGGCGGTGCGCGGGCGCGGGTGGGCCGGGTCGAGCGGGACGACGTGGCCGCCCGCCCACCAGACGGCGAGCTGGGCGACCACCAGCCGGGTCGAGCGGGCCGCGAGCAGCCCGACCGCGCTGCCGGGGCCCACCCCGTGCGCGGTCAGCTCGGCGGCCAGGGCGCGCGCCGCGGAGACGAGCCCGGCGTAGGTCAGGACGGTGTCGCCGTCGGACACGGCGAGCGCCTGCGGCCGCAGTTCGGCCTGACGGGCCACCAGGCCGGGTACGGCGCCCGGGCGGGAGAGGTCGGAGTCCATGGATGGTTTCCCTTCCGGGCGCCCCGGCCCACGGCCGGGGCGCCCTGGTACGTCGGGCGGGTCAGGAGACGGGCACGCGCTCCGGGCGACGGGCCTCGACCAGCTCCGCCAGCGCCCGCAGATCGGGCTGGCGCAGCAGCTGCGGGGCGCGCAGTCGCACGCCGCACTCCTCCTCCAGCGCCACCAGCAGCCTGGCCGCGGCCAGCGAGTTGCCACCCGCGTCGATGAAGTTGTCCAGCGGACCGAGGTCCGCGCGCCCCAGCAGCGCGCGGCACAGCCGCAGCACCGTGCGCTCGGTGTCGGTGGCCGCGTCGGCGTCCTGCGCACCCCGGTCCCCGGCGGCCTCGCCGGCCGCCTCGGCGGCCAGCAGCGCGGCCCGGTCGACCTTGCCGTTGGCGTCCAGCGGATAGTCGTCGACCGTCCGGACCACGGTGGGCACCGCCTGCTCGGGCAGCCAGCGGCGGACCTCCGGCAGCAGGTCGGCGCCCTGCACCGGGGCGTCGCCCGGCTGGACGAAGGCGAGCAGCCGCGCGGTGCCGGCCGCGTCGCGGCGGACCGCGACCACCGCCCGCCGCACCCGCGGATCGCGCTCGAACGCGGCCTCCACCTCGGCCGGTTCGATCCGGACCCCGCTGATCTTGACCTGGTCGTCCAGCCGCCCCAGGAACTCGAGGACGCCGTCGGCGCCCATCACCACCCGGTCGCCGGTCCGGTACACCCGGTCCACGCCGTCGATCCCGGGCGGCGCCGCGACGAACCGGCGGGCCGTCAGCTCCTCGTCGAGGTAGCCGAGCGCCAGCAGACCGCCGCCGACCCGCAGTTCACCGCTCTCGCCGCGCGGCACCGGCACCCCGTCCGGGTCGGTGACCAGCAGCACCGCGCCCGGCACCGGCAGGCCGATCGGCGGCGCGCCCGCGCCGCCCGCGCCTGCCGGCATGGTGTGCACACTGGTCACCACGGTCGCCTCGGCCGGCCCGTACGCGTTGTGCACGTGCGCGGTCACCTGCGGCGACGGGTACCGGCGCAGCCGGTCCCCGCCGATCGACAGGTGGCGCAGCGCCAGCCCCTCGGGCCACGGCAGGTCGAGCACCGGCTCGGCCAGCGGGGTGGGCAGCACGGCCACGGTGATCCCCGCCGAACGCCACCAGTCGGTGAGCGCCGCCGGGTCCCAGCGCACCGCGTCCGGGGCGACGCTCAGCGCGGCGCCGGAGGTCAGCGCCCCCCACAGCTCCATCAGGTGCGGGTCGAAGGCGACCCCGATCAGCAGGCTGTGCCGGTCGCCGGGGCCGAGCCCGGTCAGCCCCCGGTACCAGTGCAGCATCGCGGCCAGCGACGGCTCGCCGACGGCGACCGCCTTCGGGACCCCGGTCGAGCCGGAGGTCAGCACCGCGTAGAAGGTGCCCTCCGGCGCGGCGGCCGCGCCCTCCGCCGACGGCCCGAAGGCCGCCACCACGGCGCCCGCCGCGGTCGCGCCCTCGGCCGGCACCGGCAGCGGGAGCTGCTGCACCGCCCGGTAGGCGGGCGGCAGCAGTGCCGGGTCGCCGATCAGACAGCCCAGCCACAGGTTCTCCGCGACGGCCTGCAGCCGCCGCTCGCCGGGCCGCGGACCGAGCGGCAGGTGCACCGCGCCGAGCCGGGCCACCGCGAGGGTGACCGCGACCAGCGCCGCCGACTGGTCCAGGCACACCCCGACCAGCTCGCCCGGGCGCACCCGGCCGCGCAGCGTCCCGGCCACCTCGTCGGCGAGCCGGTCGAGTTCGGCGTAGCTCCACTCCCGCCCGCCGTCGATCAGCGCGGGCGCGTCGGGGGTGCGGCGCACCCAGTCGCCGAACAGGTCGAGGACGGCGGCGTCGGGTACCGGCGTGCCCTGGGGCAGGCCGCGGACGATGGATCGTTCAACAGTCATGTCGTGTTCTCCGAACAGTCGTTGGCGGTCAGCCCAGGCCCATGGCCCGAGCGATGATCACCTTCTGGACCTCGGAGGTCCCCTCGATGATCGTCATCATCCGGACGTACCGGTACAGGAACTCCAGCGGATGCCCGCGCACCCACCCGGTCGCCCCGTGCACCTGCAGCGCCCGGTCCACCACCCGCACCGCCGTCTCCGACGAGGTCAGCTTGGCCAGCGCCGCGTTCTCCGGCGCCTCGGTGCCCTCGTCCACCAGCCGGGCACAGGCCAGCGTCAGCAGCTTCGCCGCCTCCACCTCCGCCCGGCTGCGCACCAGGTGCTCCTGCACGTGCTGGTAGGCGCCGATCCGCTCACCGAACGCCTCCCGCTCCCGGGCGTACTCCACGCCCAGGCGCAGCGCGTACTCGGCCACGCCGTCGCACATCGCGGCCACCACCAGGCGTCCGCGCGAGAGGCTGTCCATGGCCAGCGCCATCGCCGCCCCGACGCCCGCCTCGCCGCCGATCACGGCCGCCATCGGGACCCGCACCCGCTCCAGCAGCAGCTCGAACATCGGCTCGCCGGACATGCCGTCGTAGCGCTGCCCGATCCGCAGGCCCGGCGTGTCCATCGGGATCGCGAACGCCGTCGCCCCGCCGGTCGGCCCCTCACCCAGGTCGGTGGCGGTGACCACCAGGGCGAGGTCCGCCCGGTCCGCGTTGGAGACGAAGGTCTTGCGGCCGCTGATCACCCAGCCCTCGCCGTCGCGGACCGCCGTGGTGGTCAGCCGGAACGCGTCCGACCCGGCCTGCGGCTCGGTCAGCGCCAGGCAGCGCGCCGACTCCCCGCGCACCAGCGGCACCAGGTACTTCTCGATCTGCTCCGGGGTGCCGTGCCGCAGCAGCGGGCTCGGGCCGTCCGAGCCGGCGAGCGCGTACGGCGCCAGCGAGCAGCCGCTGCGCCCGGCCGCGTGGTGCAGCAGCACCACCGCGGTGAACGGCATCCCGGCGCCGCCCAGCTCCTCCGGGTAGTCGCCGGCGTAGAAGCCCAGCGCGGCGGAGCGCCTGCGCACGTACGCCCGCAGGTCGGCGGGCGGCAGGTCCGCGGTCTCCGGCAACTCGGCGGCCAGCGGCACCAGTTCGCGCCGGATGAAGCTCTCGAAGGCCTCGACCAGTTCGCGGTGGTCCGCGGTGAGGACGGCGGAGGGGGCGGAGCTCACGAGCGGCCTCCGGTCAGGGCGCGGGCCTGGTCGGCCAGGACGGGGTTCTGGAACAGGACGCGCAGCGGCGGACGGCTGCCCAGGTGCGGCTCCAGCCAGGCGGCCAGCTGGGCGGCGAGCAGCGAGTGGCCGCCGACCTCGAAGAAGTGCGAGTCGGCCGCGAACCGGTCGTGCCCGAGCACCTCCCGCCAGGCACCGGCGACCAGCGCGAGACCGGGCTCGGTGAACTCCGCGGCCCCGGTGGGCTCCTCACCCGGCTCCGGCAGTTCGGCCAGCAGCCGGCCGAGCGCGGCCCGGTCCGGCTTGCCGCCGGGCAGCACCGGCATGGTCTCCAGCGCGACCCAGCTGCCGGGCACCAGCCCGCCGGGCAGCCGCAGCGACAGTGCGGCGTGCAGCGCGGCCTGGTCGGGCCGGTCCGCGCCCTCCAGGAAGCCGACCAGGCGGGGACCGCCGGCCGACTCGCGGTCCAGCACCACGGCGCAGGAGCGGCCGCCGAGTTCGGCCGAGGCGGCGGCCTCGATCTCCTCCAGCTCGATCCGGTAGCCGCGCAGCTTGACCTGGTTGTCCTGGCGGCCGAGGAACCACAGCCGGCCGTCCAGGTCGCGGAAGCCGCGGTCGCCGGTGCGGTAGACCCGCTCCCCGCCGAGCGCGGGCACGGTGACGAACCGGGCGGCCGTCACCTCGTCCAGGCCGAGGTAGCCGTCGGCCAGCGCGCTGCCGCCGACCGCGAGTTCGCCGATACCGCCGGCCGCCAGCGGGCGCAGGCCCTCGTCCAGCACGTGCACCCGGGTGCCGGGCAGCTCGGTGCCGAGCGGGATCTCCGCCGAACCGGCCAGGTCGGCCGCGGTGACCTCGTGCACCGTCGAGGTGACGGTCGCCTCGGTCACGCCGTACGCGTTCAGCACGGTGGCGCGGGTGCGCTCGGCGAGGCCCGCCAGCGCGGCGGCCGGCAGCCGCTCACCGCCCAGCACCAGCAGCCGGGGCGCCCAGCGGCCGTCGCCCAGCGCCTCGGACAGCTCCTCGCGGACGGCCAGGAAGTAACTGGTCGGCAGGTTGGCGACGGTGACGCCGCGGGCGGCCAGCACGGCGACCAGCTCCGGACCGGTCGGCACGTCCCGCTGCGGCAGCACCAGGCAGGCGCCCGCCGCCAGCGAGGGCAGCACCTCCTCCAGCGCCACGTCGAACGACGGCCGGGCGAACAGCAGCACCCGGTCGGCCGCGTCCAGCCCGTACCGGGCGGCCAGCGCGGCGACGTAGCCGGCCAGCGCGGCCCGGCCGACCCGCACCGGCTTGGGCACGCCGGTCGAACCGGAGGTGTGGATCAGGTACGCGGCGCCGTCCAGCACCGCGGCGTCGCCCGCCGCGGGGAACGCCGGGCCGTCCAGCAGCGCGGGCGTGCGGCCCTCCACCGGCAGCGCCAGCGCGCTCTGCCGGGTGGCCAGCACCAGCGCCGGGTCGAGGCGTTCCAGCAGCAGGCCGAGCCGGGCCGCCGGGTCCTCCGGCGACAGCGGCGCGTACACGGCGCCGGTGCGCAGGCAGGCCAGCAGCGTCACGACGCTGTCCACCCCGCGCGGCAGCACGGCCGCCACCGGCTGGCCGGCCCGCACCCCGGCGGCGGTCAGCCGCCCGGCCAGCTCGGCGACCCGGCGGTCCAGCTCGCCGTAGGTCAGCCGCTCGGCGCCGGCGATCACGGCCAGGGCGGACGGGTCGCGGCCGGTCAGCGGGTCGAGCACGGCCTGGTCGGCGGCCGCGGCACCGGCGGGCGCGGGCTGCTCCTCGGCGGCGGCCAGGGCGGCCAGTTCGGCCCCGGGGGCGTCGAGGTAGGCGCGCAGCAGGTCGAGCAGGCGGCCGGCGAGCAGTTCGGCGACCGGCTCGCCGAAGATGTCGGCGTCGTAGTCCCAGACCAGCGTCATCCCGGCCACGCCCTGCCGCTCGCCGACCATCCGGCGGTCGTCGGGCAGCAGCACCAGGTCCAGGTCGAAGCGGGTGGTGCCGGTGTTGAAGCCCTCGTACAGCGAGATCTCCAGGCCGGGGGCGTCGACCTCGGGCAGGGCGGCGTCGTGGGCGCTGAACATCACGCTGAACAGCGGGTTGTCGGCGCCGCTGGTGTGCAGGCCGAGCGAGCGGGTCAACTCCTGCACCGGGACGTCCTGGTGGGGCAGCGCCCGGAGCAGGGTGTCGGTCACCTCGTCGACGTTGTCCACCCCGGCCGCGGCCGGGTCCAGCCGCAGCCGCAGCGGCACCGTGTTGACGAACATCCCGACGGTGCCCTCGAAGCCGACCGGCCGGTTGCCGACCGCGGTGCCGACCATCAGCTCGCGGTGGCCGCTGTGGCGGCGCAGCAGTTCGCCGAACAGGGTGAGCAGGGTGGAGAACGGGGTGTGGCCGTCGGCCTTGGCGCGCTCGCGCAGCCGGCCGGCGAGGTCGGCGCCGATCGACTGGCGCAGCTGGCCGCCGCGGTGGCGGCGGACTGCGCCGGGCCGGGCCAGGCCGGGCAGCGCCAGGTCGAACGGCGCGTCCCGCAGCTCCCGCTGCCAGAACTCCAGGCTCGCGGACCGGTCGCGCCCGGCCCCGGCGCGGGCGTGCTCCTCGTACGAGGGGGCGTCCGGCAGCCGGTACGGCTCGCCCAGCACCTCGGCGCGGTACACCGTGAACAGGTCGCGCAGCAGGATCGCGAACGAGTGCCCGTCGTGGATCAGGTGGTGCTCGACGTGGACCAGCCGGTGGTGGTCCTCGCCGAGCCGGACCAGGTGCCAGCGCAGCAGCGGCGCCTCGCGGGTGTCCAGCGGTTCCTCGGCCTCGGCGCGCAGCAGCTGCTGGAAGGCGGCCTCGGGGTCGGCCTCGCCGGACAGGTCGCTGTCCCGCAGCCGGACCTCGGCGTCCGCGCGGACCCGCTGGTCCGGCAGGCCGCCGTCGTCGGAGGTCAACTCCAGCCGCAGGCCGGGGTGGTGGGCGATCACGGCGGCCAGTCCGGCGCGCAGCGCGGCCCGGTCCAGCGGGCCCCACAGGTCGAACGCGGCGGTGAAGTTGTAGGCGCGGCTGCCCGGCAGCAACTGCTCGTGCAGCCAGACGATCTCCTGCGAGGAGGAGAGAGCGAACATGGGTGGTCTTCCCTTGCTTGTGGCGAGAGTGGTGGTGACGCGGTGGTGTGCGGACGTACGGACGCGATGGCGTGCTGACGTGCGGACGTGGTGGTGCCCGGCGGTGCCGGAGGGTGCGGGGCCGGGTACCCGGGGTGCCGGGGGTGGCGGCCGGTGGTTCAGTGCGCCGCGCCGGGCGCGGTGGCGCGCAGGTGGCGGCGGAGGGTGTCGAGCAGGGCGGCGAAGGCGTCGGCCGCGGCCGGGTCCGGCCAGTGCGCGCGGTCCCAGGCGAAGCGGACCAGCAGGTCCTCGCCGTGCGAGGCGGAGACCGCGAAGGGCGCCGCCAGCGGCCGTCCGGCGAGGTGGGTCTCCCGGCCGGCGGCGCCGCCGAGCACCAGCGGGGGACGGCGGTGCAGGTCCTCGAAGGTGAGCAGGCCGTCCAGGGCGCCGGTCCAGCTCGCGCCGGCGGAGCGGGCCGCGTGCACCACCTCGTCGAACGGGGTGTCGGCGTGGTCGAGGTCGTCCCACCAGCGGGCGCCGAGCTCCTCGAGGGTGACCGGGAGGGCGGGTCCGGGAGGGGTCGGCCCGGCCG
The DNA here is from genome assembly GCF_057220535.1 of Kitasatospora sp. NEAU-CNBT7. Lineage (NCBI taxonomy): Bacteria > Bacillati > Actinomycetota > Actinomycetes > Kitasatosporales > Streptomycetaceae > Kitasatospora > Kitasatospora sp. NEAU-CNBT7. The sequence continues at coordinate 115,475 of NZ_JBXQQB010000020.1, forward strand.
TCCGCGCGGCCGGTGCCGGGCCGCCGGCGGCCGGGTGGACCAGGGTGTTCAGGAAGCAGCCCAGCGCGGGCGGCGCCGCGGCCGGCCGGCCGCCCCACGGGTACCCCAACGCGGGGGTGGCACCGGGGCCGAGCAGGTGGTGGGCCGCCGCCGAGACGGCGTCCAGCAGGGCGGGGAACACCGCGCCCCGGGCGGCGCCGGTGGCGGCGGGCAGCCGGTGCGTCAGCATCCCGGTGGACACCTCCGCCGACCGCGCGCCCTGCTGGGCGAGGTGCCCGCCGCGCAGGGCGCCCAGCCGGGCGGCCCAGTGCGCCCGGGCCGCCGCGCCGGAGGCGGCGGCCTCGGCGGCGAGCTGGAGCTCCACCGCCGCCCGGTACTCCTCGGCACCGTCGGCCTCCCGGCCGTGCTCCGGTTCGTGCGCGGGCTGTCCGTACGCGGCGCTCAGGCCGGCCGTGACGATGCCGAGGGACTGTTCGTCGCAGGCCGCGTGGTCGAGCGCGACGGCGAGGACCTCCTCCTCGTCGCCGGGCGCCGCGGCCAGCAGCAGCCGCAGCGCGGGGCCGTCGGGCCGCCAGGCGGCGAGTTCGCGCCGCAGGGCGTCGTCGGCCGTCTCGCCGGGGCCCGCGGCGATCCGCCGGACCTCGGCCGAGGGCGGGCCGAGCCGCAGGACGGGCGTGCCGCGCAGCGAGTCGAACCGCCCGCGCAGGGCGGGGTGACGGGCCGCCAGCCGCAGCGCGGCGGCCCGGAGGCGGTCCGGGTCGACGGCGCCGCGCGGGAAGGCGAAGAACAGCGGGACGACGTCCGGGCGGCCGAGCGGATCGAGCCGGCGGGCCAGCAGGAACCGCCGCTGGGCGCCGGTCACGGGCAGGATCCCGGCGGAGCCGTCGGTGAGCGAGCGGAAGCGGGCCAGGTAGGCACCGGTGATGGTGGCGGAGGCGGGAACGGTGGTGGTGCCGGTGGTTCGGGAAGCCACGGAGGGTCTCCGGTCGGGGTTCGGGGGAGTGGTCAGCCGGTCGCGGGCGCGTTCGCGGGCACGGGGTCGTCCGCCGCGGCGCCGTCGGCCGCAGTCGGGGTCCCGGGCGCCGTCGGCAGGTCGCGCAGGGTGCGCAGCGGGGACAGCAGCAGCGGCAGCGGCACGGCGAGGAAGCCCAGGGCGCACACCCACAGGGCGTTGCGGGCGCCGGCCGAGGCCGCGATGGCGCCGCCGGCCAGCGCGCCCAGCGGCATGGTGCCCCAGACCAGGAAGCGCATGGTGGCGTTCATCCGGCCGAGCAGCGCGGGCGGGCAGATCGCCTGGCGGAAACTCACCTGGGCGACGTTGTAGGCCACCGCGCCGAACAGCACCACCGCGGAGGCGGTGCCGAACAGCAGCACCCCGGCGCCCCGGCCGGACAGCGGCCACAGCAGCGCGAACGGTGCGCTGACCAGGGCCGACAGCCAGATCAGCCGGGCCTGTCCGACCAGCCGGGCGAGCGGTCCCGCGCACAGCGCGCCGGCCAGCCCGCCCAGGGCGGAGACCGACAGCAGCAGGCCGATCGCGCCGGGGGACAGCTCCAGCACCCGGACCCAGAAGACGGTCTGCACCGCCATCAGCAGGGCCGAGAACAGGTTGGAGGCGGCGGTCGCGGCGGCGATCACCCGCAGCAGCGGGTGGCGCAGGACGAAGCCGACGCCCTCGCCGATCTCCGCCCGCAGGGAGCTGCCCGGTACGGGCTGCGGCGCGGGTTCCCGGGTCCGGATGCCGAGCAGCAGCAGCGCGGAGGACAGGTACCCGAGGGCGTCGGCGACGATCGCCAGCGGCGCGCCGAGCAGCTGGACCAGCCCGCCGCCGAGGCCCGGCCCGCCGACCTGTGCCACCGAGCGGACCGTCTCGAGGGCGCCGTTGCCCGACACCAGCTGTTCGCGGGGCAGCAGCTGCGGCAGGAAGGACTGGTGGGCGACGTCGAAGAAGACCGTCGCCACCCCGGTGACCAGCGCGACCACGTACAGCTGGGCCATCGTCAGGACATCGGTGACGGCCGCCAGCGGGACGGAGGCGACCGCCAGGCAGCGCACCACGTCGGCCCGGATCAGCACCGGCAGCCGCCGTACCCGGTCGAGCCAGGCGCCGGCGGGCAGGCCGACCAGCAGGAAGGCGGCGGTCTCGGCGGCCGTGAGCAGGCCGACCTGGAAGGGGGAGGCGTCCAGTTCCAGCACGGCGACCAGGGGCAGGGCCACCAGGGTCACCTGGCTGCCGAACTGGCTGGTGGCGGCACCGGAGAGCAGGAGCCGGAAGTCGCGGTGCCGTAAGAGCGGGCCCCGTCCGAGGCGCTGAATGATGTTCATCTGTTCGACTGTCGGTGAAGAGCGCTATGCCGGGCAAACGTCCGGAACGATTCCGGTCGTCTCTCCCGCCCCGGCCGTCGCCCGCGGACAACTCACCCCGGGGGTCCGGGTGGTGGCGCCCGCACCCGGCCCCGCGCCCGCCCGGCCCGTCAGCAGGCGGCCGTCCGCCGATCGGCGGGGGTGGAGGCGATCCGTCCGTCTTTCGGACACACCCCGTCCGTCCATCGGACAGTTGCCTTCAGATATGGCCGGATCGAGTGGATTGAGGTTGATTCTTCATCTGTCTGTACGGGTGCTGTGATAGTGCGCCCCCGATACATCCCCGCTATGGCCCCGATACCTCGCCGCTACGGCCCCGAGCGCCCCCGGATCCGTACCGAAGCGTCTGCCGGGCCGTCACGGGCCTGTCACAGCGGCGGGTTCCGGCGCCCGGCTGTGCCACGGTGAGGACATGCGTATTCGAGTCATCACCATCAGCCTGGCCGCCGCGGCACTGCTCTCCCTGACCGCCTGCGGCAGCAGCGGCAGCACCACCGCCGCGCCGCAGGCTCCCGTCGCGAGCAGCGGCGCGGGCACCCCGGCGGGCAAGCAGCCCGCCCCGGTCGTGCCGAGCCCCAACGCGGCCCAGCAGGCCGGACTGCTGGCCGGTCTCAAGGCGGTCAACCCCGCTCTGGCCGCCGACCCCGCCACCGCCGTGGCCGGCGCGCAGTACGTCTGCGCCGAGATCCACGCGGGCAAGGACGACGCCACCGTGGCCAAGGAGGCGGCCGCCAAGTTCAGCGGCGGCGCCGTCACCCTCAACGACGCCCAGGGCAAGGTCGTCGCGAGCGCCGTGAAGGCCTCCTTCTGCACCATGCCGTGACCCGGTCCCCGGGCCGCACCAGGACGTGACCGGGGGCCCTGCGGCGCCGCACCCGCGGCCGCCGCAGGGCCCCCGTCACGGCCGGCAGCCCTGCAACTCGGCGGTGTCACCTGCGGGCCGGCCGCAGATCCGCTCCGGCCTGGCCCGGCCGTCGGCGTCCCGCACCACCCGGATGATGTTGATCCCGTGGCCCGGCTGGCTGCCGGTCGCCAGCAGCGGACGGGTGTCACGGAAGTCGATCGTCCCGGTGGCCCGGTTCTTCAGCTCCACCGCCCGCAGCCCCGCCATCACCGCGCCCCGCCCGCCGTCCTGCGAGGCACCGGCGTTCTCCGCCCCCGCGTGCAGCGCCGCGGTGGCGTCGTAGGCGAGCGCCAGCGAACCGTCGGAGAACACGTCGTCCTCGTACGGGTTGCCCCCGGCCGGCTGCGGGGTGATGCCGAGCCCGGCGGAGGCGGTCTCGGCCAGGTCGGAGGCGCGGGCCGTGACCGCCGGATCGGTCAGCGCGATGTAGTACAGGGTGGCCTGCGGTGCCATCCAGGTCGCCCCGGTGCTGAACTGGGCCTTCGTCAGGTCGTCGCCGGTCAGCACGGTGAGCGGGCGGTTGCAGCCCGGGTCGGCGGCCAGCCGCCGCATCAGCTGGTTCACGTCGTCGGCCCGGCCCGCCAGGTACAGCACGGCCGGCGGGTGCCCGGACTGGCAGCTGCGGCGCAGCGCGTCCTCGTAGTCCGGATCGCCGTTGCTGGTCAGGCCGTACTCCAGCGGCCGGTCCTCGGCCAGCCGGAAGCCCGCCTCGCGCAGCATCCGGGAACCGTACGCGGCCTGCTCGGGGCTGTACTTGTCGTCGCTGCTGGGCCTCCTGGTCAGCACGGCCGCCCAGCGGTCCTCGGGGGCCGGCGCCAGCCCGTCGGCGATCTTGCGCAGCTCGGCCGCCTCCTCCTGGTCGGTGGCCGCCAGCCCGAAGTAGTTGACGTGCCGCCGGGCCAGGTCGGTACCGGAGTTGGTGGTGTCGACCACCGCGAGACCGGCCCGCTGCAGCAGGCCGACCGCCTGGTCGCTGTCGGCGGTGTCCCGGCCCAGCCCGACCACCCCGACCACCGAGCTGTCCCGCCGGGCGACCTCCACGATCCGCTCGGTCATCTCGGTCTGGAAGTACATGTCCTGGCCGCCGTTGGCCACCAGCACCTTGATCTTCAACGGGTCGCCGGCGTTGTTGCGCAGCTGCGCGAGGTGCACCCCGGTCAGCTCCTTGAGGCTGTTGAGCGCCCGGGACTCCTGGCCGGGCGCGGTGGTCAGCGACCCGGCGTACACCACGGTGACGAACCGGACGTCCGGCAGCGCCGCCACCCGCTCGTTCTCCCGGCGGATCGCCTCCTCGACGGTCGCCACCCCGATCCCCGCACCGGCCTTCGCCCCGTCGCCGTCGTGCCCGGGCAGCGCCCCGCTGAGCCGCACGTCGTGCCCGGTGGCGAAGGAGACCCCGCCGGTCGCCACCCCGACGCACTCGCGGGCACCGCCCTGGTCGACCCGCCACACCGCGTCGTGGTTCGACCCGAGCAGCCGCCCCTCGCAGAACTGCTCGGACAGCTGCCCGCTGCGCACCACCCCGCCGGCCCCCGCGAGCAGCAGCACCAGCAGCAGCGTCCAGCGCGACCACAGGAACCACGGCGAGCGCCGCACCGGCACCGCCGCCAGCCCGGTGGTGTTCCCCGCACCGAGCTGCACGCGGCCGAGCCCGATCGGCAGCGTCCAGGCCAGCGCCCGCCCCCGGCTGGGCGCCTGGCGCACCCGCAGGTTGCTCACCCAGCTCTCGTACGGGCTGGCGCGGCGCGGCCCGGGGTGGACGGGCGCCGGACCGGCGGCGCCGGCCCGCAGCCAGCCGGCCACGTCCGCGTGCGCGACCCCGGCGAGCACCAGCAGCGGGTCCTGCTCGCTGCGGCGGCTGCGCACGTCGCTGATCGCGCCGAGCACCTTCAGCCCGCCGTTGGCGGCGTCGGCCTGCGGCAGGAACACCACCGGCGGCACCCGGCGCTTGCGGCCGCGCAGGTCGGGCGCCCAGGGCCGGTGCGCCGAGCGGAGGTCCTCCAGCAGGGCGAGGGTGCGCAGCTGGAGGTGGAACTGCTGGGCGCGGTCGCGTTCGTCGGCCGGGGTGCCGGCCAGCTGGGCCTTGAGGATCTCGCCGGCCACCTCGCGGGCCCGGGCCTGGGTGACGTCCCAGGACATCCGGGGCCGCCAGATCGACCAGGCGGCAGCCTGCCGCCCGGACGCGGCCAGGAAGGTGGTGGTGGCGAACCACCGGCTGGCCTGGCCGAGCCAGGACAGCGGCACGGTGTTGCGGCGCACCCAGCCGGTCAGCACCAGCAGCAGGAAGGTGGCCAGCAGCACGCCGAGCACCAGCTCCCAGTGCGCCTGGGTGAGCAGGGTGGTCACGCCGGCCAGCACCACCGCGCCGATCAGGGTGGTGGAGTTGAACAGCGGCGACAGGGTCTGCTGGAGGGTGGCCCCGGCGGTCCGCCGCTCGGGCCGCCAGTGCAGGTCCCGCAGCCGGGTCAGCACCGCCTCGACCTGGTCGTCCAGCGGCTGCGTCCGCCCGCCGGCCGCCGCCAGCACGTGCTGGGCGGCCGCCTCGATGGCGGCGATCAGCCGGGAGCGCGGGACGGCGTAGTTCCGGTACCAGGACGGTCCGCGCCGCGCCCAGGGGCCGCGGGCGACGCCGTCCAGGATGCCGATCGCGTTGAGGTGCGGGTCGCCGGTGTCCGGCCCGCCGGCCACCCGGTAGGGGAGCCCGCCGCCCTCCTGCGCCTCCTGGACGGCGCGGACCACGTCCCGGACCTCCCGGTCGAGCGCGGTGTCGGGCTCCTCCGCGTACAGCACCACCACCGGCATCGGCAGCCGGGCGCCGCGGAACTGGTCGATCAGGTCCTTGAAGAGTGTGTCGACCTCGTACTTGGCGGTGGTCGGCAGCCCGCCGAGCCCGACGTCGCCGTGTGCCGTCCCCTGTGCCAACGCAGCCCCCCGAACGTCCCCGGATCCCGGCCGCACCCGGTCAGCTGACCGAGTGTCAGGCCGCGAGTGTAGACCCCGGCCCGGACACCAGGACATGTCCCGGCCGTCGGCCGGTTCCCGTCGAGGTGCCGTACGGGCGGGGTCGGGGGCGGACCGCTCAGGGAGTGACGGCGGCGGGGGCGGTGTGCAGCCGGAGCTTGGCGGCGTCGGCGGCGGCCGGGGGAGTGGCGCCGAGATCGGAGACGGTGGTCACCAGCACCGCGTCCACGTCGTCCAGCCAGTTGCTGGTCTTGGACTGGACGGTGACGGAACCTCGCTGCTGGGTGCCGTCGCAGACGATCACGGTCGGCGAGGTGCGGGTGGAGCCGAACGCGATCGACGCCGGATCGGCCGGGTCGGTCTGCTCGACCGAGGTGTTGAGCGAGCGCTCGCCCTCGGGCGAGGAGCAGGTGTAGTGCAGGTCGACCCGGACCCGGCCGGGGATCTTGGGGTCGATCGCGGCGGCGTCGAAGCCGATCACGGTGGCCGGGGCGGGCGGGGTGGCCGGTGGCGCCACGACCGGCGCCTGCGCCGAGGCATCGGGGGCGGCCGGCGGGTCCGCCGGGGTGCCGGGGGAGAGCGGGGCGGCGGCCGGGGCCGGGCCGTCCTCGGACGGGGCCGGCCCGGTGCCGGTGGCGAGGGCCGGGATGATGGCGGTCAGCGCGAGGCCGCCCACCCCCAGGGCGAGCGCTGCGCCGATGGTCCTGCTGAGCATGGTCCTCCTCGTGTCGGGCTCCGTGCCCCGACTATCCGTCAGGGTGCGACGGCCTGCGAGTCGGTACCGCCGGGCAGGGTGACGGCGCGACGCCACCTGGCCGAGCCGCCGCGCCGGATCGGGGTCCGTACGGCGGCGGCCCGGGCCCGGGCGCCTCAGGTGTACCGAAGCGACCCCGGGGTGGTGAGCAGCTCGCCGGTCTCCAGCCAGGTCTTCAGGCCGGAGAGGATCATCGGCCAGCCGCCGTAGAGCTCCTCGTTGGCGCCCTCGCGCAGCTCGTCGTGGGTGACGGTGAGCCGGCAGGAGTCGCCGACCGGTTCGATCTCCCAGGTGACGCGGCTGGTGCCTTCGGCCTTCACCTCGTCGCTCCAGAGCGCGACCATGCTCTGGACCAGCCGGCGCGGCGGGTCGACCTCCAGGTTGACGCCCTCGCCGAGCACGATGCCGGCCTTGGGGGAGCCCATCTCGTAGCGCGAGCCCGGGGTCCAGTCCGAGGTGACCTCGGCGCCGAAGTTGTACCTGGCGCGGATGGCCGGGTCGGTGATCGCCTCCCAGAGCCGCTCCGGTGTGGTGCGGATGTAGATCTCGAAGACCTTCTGCATGGGAGTCTCCAGTCGGCTCTTGAGGTCGCTGAGCGCAGCCGCCCACGGCCCCGCGTACTTGCTCACCCACCGGTCGTGGACGAGCCGGATCGGGACCGGGTTCAGGTAGTGGAGCTTCTCCCTGCCCTGCCGCCGGGTGACGACCAGTCCGGCCTCCTCGAGCAGCTTGAGGTGCTTCATCACGGCGAAGCGGGTGATCTCGAAGCGCGCCTCGAGCGCGCTGAGGGTCTGCCCGTCCTCCTGGAAGAGCGCGTCGAGCAGGCTGCGCCGGGTCGGGTCGGCGAGGGCTTTGAACACCAGGTCCACACTCACGAGAATAGGTGACCATTTGGTCACATGTCAACGCGTGGCGGCCCCCGGCGCGGGTTCGGGGGCGTCTACCGGGCGGGCCCGGCGGCCGGGCCGACCGCGGCCAGGTAGGCGAGGATCGCGTCCCGGTTGCGGGCCAGACAGGTGATCCGCTGGTGGATCCGGTCGGCCTCCCGCCGCATCAGCTCGGCGGTCTCCGGGGTCAGGCACTCGGGATGGACGTGGATCTCCTCGGGCCGGTCCAGGAACGGGAGGATCCGGCGGATGATCTCGGTGGTCAGCCCGGAGTCCAGCAGGCCGCGGATCTGCTGGACCAGGTGGACGTCGGTCTCGCGGTAGCTGCGGTAGCCGTTCCCGCCCCGCTCGGGGTGGAGCAGGGACTGCTCCTCGTAGTACCGCAGCATCCGGGCGGGCACACCGGTACGGCCGGAGAGTTCGCCGATCCTCATGGAGGCTCCCGGGGGACCGTCCGGACGGGGCCGGACGTGCTTGCCTTCACACTGATGTGAAGGTTTCACCATGAGCCTATGCCCACCGCAACGCCCACCGGGACCCGGGTCCCGGCACCCGCCCCCGCCCCGACGTTCCCGCTCCGCGGACTGCCGGTGCTGTTCGCCGCCGCCTTCTGCGCCGTGATGACCGAGCTGCTGCCCGCCGGGCTGCTGCCCGGACTCAGCCACGGCCTGCACGTCTCCGAGGCCCGCGCCGGCTACCTGGTCACCGGTTACGCCGCCGCCTCCTTCCTCGCCGCGATCCCGGTCACCGCCGCCCTGCGCGGCACCCGCCGCCGCCGGGTGCTGGTCGGCGCCCTGCTCGCCTTCGCCCTCGCCGACGCCGTCACCGCGCTCTCCGCCGACTACCCGCTCACCTTCGCCGCCCGCCTGCTGGCCGGCGCCACCGGCGGCGTGCTGTGGGCCATGCTCGCCGGATACGCCGCCCGGATGGTGCCCGCCGAGCACCGGGGGCGCGCCACCGCGATCGTCCTGGCCGGGATCACCGTCGCCCTCGCACTCGGCATCCCGGCCGGCACCGCGCTCGCCGCACTGACCGGCTGGCGCGCGGTCTTCGGGGCACTCGCCGCCCTGGCCCTGCTGCTGGCCGCGGCCGCCGGGGTCCTGCACCGGGTCCCCGACTTCCCGGGCGAGCCCGCCGCCGAACGGGTACCGCTGCGCCGGATCGCGCTGATCCCGGGCCTGCGGACCGTCCTGACGGTCACCCTGCTGCTCCTCCTGGGCCACCAGGCCGTGTACACCTACCTGGTGCCGTTCGCGGCCCGGGCCGGGTTCGGGGCGGCGGGCGGGCTGCTCGCGGTCTTCGGGACCGCCACCATCGCCGGGATCGTGGCCGGCGGGGCGCTGGCCGACCGCCGCCTGCGGCCCACCCTGCTGGCCGGCCTCGCCCTGATCGCGGCCGCGCTGCTCGCCCTCGGCCTGTCCCGCGGGATGCCCGCGGTCACCGTCGCGGCGGTCGCGGCCTGGGGCGCCGCCTTCGGCGCGGCGCCGACCATGCTGCAGACCGCCCTGATCGACCTGTCCGGCCCCCGCCACGCCGACCTCGCCACCGCCCTGCAGGCCACCGTCTACAACCTCGGCATCGCGGCCGGTTCACTGACCGGCGGCCTCGCCCTGGGCGCCGCCGGCCCCGGCGCCCTCCCGTGGACGGCGCTGCCGCCCGCCGCCGCCGCGACGGCCGTCGTCGCCCTGGCCCGCCGCCACGCCTTCCCCGCCCGCCGCCCGGTCCACGGAGGGCCCGCGCCGGCGCGGCGCTGATCGCCCGCGGGCCCCGCGCCACCGCGCGCCCCGGGCCGCGCGGGATCAGCCGTCCGGGCGCGCCGCGAGCAGGGCCTCGCAGACGGCGCGGTGCTCCGGGTACCGGGCGGCGATCCCGGGCAGTACCGCTCTCATCTCCGCGCCGCCGCGCAGGGGGTACGCCTCGTGGTGCAGGGCCAGGTGCAGCCGGACGGTGTCGTCCGCCCGCCGCACCCAGCCGTCCAGGGTGCGCTGCATCGAGGCCCCGTTGTCGGTGCCGGACCAGGTCGCGACGTTCAGGAACGTGCTCGCCCGCGCGAGCGTGGTGCGTCCCGCGTGCACGGCGAGGGCGACGATCTCGGCGATGTCGTCCGCGCCGTGGGCGGTGATCAGGTCCTCCACGGCATCGAAGAGCCCGTCCGGGAGCCCGCCGGAGCCGTCCTCGGGGACCGGTACCGCGCACAGCCGGGCCAGCGCCGGCTCCCGGGTCGACACCGCGGCCCCTCGTCCTACCAGTGCGAGGGGCGGCCGAGCCCGTCCGGCAGCCTGGTCGAGGCGTCGCCGCGGGCGGTGTTGAGTTGCCCCTGGGAGAGGAAGAGGCTCCCGGTCAGGTCGGCGCCCCGCAGGTCGGTGTCGCGCAGGTCGGCGCCGATCAGGTCGGCGCCGCGCAGGTCCGCGCCGCGCAGGTCGGCCCCGATCAGGTACGCCCCGCGCAGGTTGACCCCGCGGAGGTCCGCGCCCTTCAGTCGGGCGCCGATCAGGTCGGCCCCGCGGCGGTCCTTCTTGCGCCCGGGGTGGCCGGCCCGGACGAGCTCGCTGGTGCGCAGCAGCAGGGTGTTGACCTCGGCCCGCCGGGCGGCGACGTCCAGTTCGAGCAGCGCGTCGGCGTCCTGCCCGGCCAGCCGTTCGGTCTCCGCCAGGGCGAGTCGCAGCTGCGGGTGCACGGCCCGGGCGGCCGGCATGGCGAGCGCCTGGGTGAGGTACCAGAGCAGCTCGTGCAGCTGCCGCATGACCGGGAGCACCTTGAACATCTGCTGCGCGGTGCCGGGTGCCCGGCGCCAGTCCTGCCCGCCGAAGGTCGCCTGCGAGACCCGCTGGCCGGCGCCGAAGCAGTCGTAGCCGGTGCAGCCCGCGAAGCCGCTGGGCCGCAGCCGGGTGTGGATGCCGCAGCGGAAGTCCTGTTGGAGGTTGGGGCACGGCTGCCCGGCGTCCTTGTCGATCGCGAAGTCCGCGGAGGCGGTGAAGGCCAGCGCGACACAGCACAGCCCGAAGCAGTTCCCGCAGTCGGACTGCAGCACGGTGAGCCCGCCGACGGGGGCGGGGCCTGCGGACGGGTGGTTCTCGGACAAGACGCGTGCTCTCCCCTGTGGTCGGTGTGGGCCGGACACCCCCGGCGTTCCGGGGGCGCGGGCGGGAGCGGCGGCGCCGTGCCCCGTCCCCCCGTGCGGCTGCCCCGGGCGGAGCCGGGGGCGCACCCCAGTCTTCCAGACGCCCGGGCCCTCGCCGCACGCCGAGCCACCCCAGGATTGAACGCGTTCAAAAGCTCTGGCAGGATGATCCCGGGGGAGGCCGGCGGGCCCGTACGGGGTCGGCGGCCACTGCGGTGTGCGCCCCAATTCCTTCAGGGTTTCGCCGGCAACGGAGAGCGCCACATGATCATCATCTACTGCGTCTGGCTGGCCGTCGGCCTCGCCGTCGTCATCGGCCCGGCCGCCTTCCTGGGGTACGGCTTCGCGCTGGTCACCGCCGGGCGGGTGGCGCAGCGCGTGCGGGTGGCGGTGCTCCCGCTGCTCGCGGCGGCGCTGGCGGGCGTCTGGGCCGCGCCGATCGGGGCGGGCGGCATCTGGTGGGCCGTCCCGGCCGCGATCTCGCTCGCCGCGACGCTCATCGCGGGCTTCACGACCCTCGCGCACGAGGCCGGCGCCCGGCGCGACGCGCAGTACCTGGACGCCGTCCGGTCCGGCTGGTACCCGTCGCAGGCCTACCGGTGACGCCGGGTCGGCCGGCGCCGGCGGCCGCCCCCGCGCGGGACGGCCGGGCACCGGTCCGGGCGCGCGGGCCCGGCGAGGCGCCCGCCGCTGTCGGAGGCTCCTGGCAGGATGGCGGCATGGAACGAGTACTGGGAATCGGCGGGTACTTCCTGCGGGCCGCGGACCCGGCGGCGCTGGGTGCGTGGTACCGCGACTGCCTGGGCCTGGACGCGGACGAGCACGGGCTGTGGCAGCAGGGCTCCGGGCCGACGGTCTTCGCCACCTTCGAGTCCGGGACGGACTACTTCGGCTCCCGCGAGCAGCGGGTCATGCTCAACTTCCGGGTCCGCGACCTGGATGCGATGCTCGCCCAGCTGCGGGCCGCGGGCGCGGACGTGGCCGGGGAGACCCAGGAGATGGCGGGCGTCGGGCGCTTCGGCTGGGTCACCGACCCCGAGGGCAACCGGATCGAGCTCTGGCAGGCCGACTGACCGCCCCCGTCCGCGGTCGGCGCCCCGGGCGCTGACGCGGGCCGACCCGGGGCCCGGCCCGGGCCCTCGGGCGAGGCGCCGGGGTGGAATGTCCTGATTCGGATATTTTGCGGTTCTACGCGGCAGCCGCCACCCCGGGAGAGCCATGCCTTCGAACCACACCGTCCGCCAGGTCACCGCCGGGCAGGTGCTGCGGAACCCGCGGATCTGGGTGCTCCCCGCCGTGATCGTCGGCCTGGTGTCGCTACTGCTCTCACTGGTCTACATGGGCGGCATCCTCAACCCGCGCGGCGATCTGCACCGCCTCCCGATCGGCCTGGTCAACGCCGACCAGGGCGCGGTCGTGGCCGGACAGCCGACCAACCTGGGCGCCACCGTCGTCGCGGGCATCGCCGCCGCGCCCGACCCGCAGGCGCAGATCGCCTGGCGGCAGCTGGACGAGGCCGCCGCGATGGACCAGCTGGCCTCCGGGAAGCTGTACTCCGTCCTGACGGTCCGGCAGGGCTTCACGGCGGCCGTCTCCGCGCTCCCGGCCGCCGGCCAGACCGAGGTGGCCCGGCCCACCATGACGGTGTTCACCAACCCGGGCGCGGGCAGCCTGGCCTCCTCGCTGGCCAGCTCGATCTCCCAGGCGGCCGCCCACAGCGCCTCGCTGGAACTCGGCCGCAACCTCACCGCCGGCCTCCCGGCCGGGGGTGCGGCGGCCACCAACGCCGCCCGGCTCCAGCTGTCCGACCCGGTGACCGTCGACACCGCCGTCGGCCACCCGATCGGTACCCACAGCGGGCTCGGCCTGACCGCGTTCTACTACACCCTGCTGCTGGTGCTGGCCGGGTTCCTGGGCGGCAACGTGATCGCCAACGGCGTGGACGTGGCGCTCGGCTACGCGGCCAGCGAGCTCGGTCCGTGGCGGCGCCAGCTGCCGACCGTCCCGATCAGCCGCACCCAGACCCTCGCGATCACCTGCACCATGTCGGTGGTGCTGTCGCTGCTGACCTCCAGTCTGATCATGCTGGCCTGCGTGGCGATCCTGGGGATGGACGCCTCCCACCTCCCACTGCTGTGGATCTTCTCGGTCTGCGCCACCGCCGCGGTCGGCCTCGGCGTGCAGGCGCTGCTCGCCGCGTTCGGCGGGATCGGACAGCTGGTCAGCATGTTCGTGTTCATCGCGCTCGCGCTGCCCTCCTCCGGGGCCACCGTGCCGCTCCAGGCACTGCCGGACTTCTACCGGGTGCTGTCCTGGTTCGAGCCGATGCGCCAGCTCACCGACGGCGTCCGGGCGATCCTCTACTTCGACGCGCGGGCGGACGCGGGCCTGAACCGGGCCTGGATGATGATCGGCGTGGGAACGGTGCTGGCACTCGCGTTCGGCTTCGCGATGACCACCTACTACGACCGCAAGGGACTGCACCGGATCGTCCCCGAGCACCTGCGCGAGCCGCAGCCGTCCGCCTGAGCCCGTCCGCCCGGGCCCGGCCCGCGGCGCCCTTGCCGGGACCGGGGCCACTGGCTATCTTGACGGCTCGGATCCGACCGGGCGGGGAGCGGCGATGACGGGCTGGACGAGGCGCACGGCCACCGAGATCGCGGAGGCCGTCCGCGGCGGCCGGGTGACGCCCCGTGAGGTGGTGGCCGAACACCTGGCGCTGATCGAACGGCTCGACCCGCGGATCGGCGCGTTCCGCAAGGTACTGGGCGCGCGGGCGCTGCAGGAGGCGCAGGCGCTGGCCGGGCGGGCCGACCTCGGCACGCTGCCGCTGGCCGGGGTGCCGGTCGCCGTCAAGGACAACCTGCCGGTCGAGGGCGAGGCGACCCGCAACGGCTCGGCGGCCACCCCCGACACCCCGGCCGCCGCCGACCACGAGACGGTCCGCAGGCTGCGCGCGGCCGGTGCGGTGGTGATCGGCCTGACGAACGTTCCCGAACTGTGTGTGTTCGGCACCACCGACGGCGTCCACGGCACCACCCGCAGCCCCTGGGACCTCTCGCGCAGCGCCGGCGGCTCCTCCGGCGGCAGCGCCGCCGCGGTGGCCGCGGGCCTGGTGCCGGTCGCGCTCGGCAACGACGGCATGGGCTCGATCCGGATCCCGTCCGCCAACTGCGGGGTCCTCGGCCTGAAGCCGGGCGCCGGCCGGGTGCCCGCCGGGCTGGGCGTCGACGGCTGGTCCGGGATGGCCGAGAACGGCCCGATCGCCACCTGCGCCGCCGACGCGGCGCTGCTCCTCGGCGTCCTGACGGGTGGACCGGCCGTCCCGCCCGCCGACCCCGGGCCGCTGCGGATCGCGCTGTCCGTCCGGTCCAGCTCGCCGGGCATCCCGGTCGACGCCGCCTGTGCGGCCGCCGTCCGCGACACCGGACGCCATCTGACGGCGGCCGGCCACCGGGTGGCCGACGCCGAACTGCCCTACCCGGCCTGGCTGGGCGCCGCCTCGGTGGCCAACTGGCTGGCCGGTACCGCCGCCGACGCCCGCTCGCTGGACCCCGCGCTGCTGGCGCCGCGCACCCGCCGGCACGCCGCGCTCGGCCGGGCGGTGGCCCGGGCCGGGCTGGTCGGCCCGGGGCCGCGCGAGCGCTGGCAGGCGCTGCTGGAGGGGTTCTTCGCCCACCACGACGTGGTGGTCACCCCCGCGCTGGCCCACCCCGCGCCGCCCGCGGACCCCTGGCACACCAGGGGCTGGGCCGCCAACCTTCGGGCAAACGTCCGCTACGCGCCGTTCAGCCACCCCTGGAACCTGGCCCGCTGGCCCGCGCTGGTGCTGCCGGTGCACAGCCCGGCGGCGCGGCGCGGACTGCCGCTCTCCGTCCAGCTGGCCGCGCCGCCCGGCGGCGAGCACCGGCTGCTCGCGCTGGCCGCCGAGCTCGAACGCCGGCGGCCCTGGCCGCGGACGGCGCCGGACCCGGCGGGTCGGCTATAGCCCGGTGGGCGCCAGTGCCTCGCCCAGCCGGGTGAGGGCGGCCGGGTGGCCGAACAGGCCGGGCAGCCCGCCGGTGTGCAGGAAGACCGTGCGCTGACCGGCCCGGATGTCACCCTCCTCGACCGCCGCGATCAGCCCGGCCATCGCCCGTCCGGTGTACACCGGGTCGAGGGCGATGCCCTCGGTGCGGGCGGTCAACGTGAGCGCGGCCAGGACCTGCTCCGTCAGGGCGCCGTAGCCGTCGCCGACCTGGTCGAGCCTCAGCCGCAGGCTCTGCGGGGCGCAGCTCTCACCGGAGAGGCCGGAGGCGAGCGCGGCGACCGTCCCGGCCGGGTCGGTGACCGCCCCGACGTGGACGCCGAGCACCCGCCCGGGCCCGAGCGGGTCGAGCAGCCCGGCCATGGTGCCGCCGGAGCCGGCCGCCACCACCACGGTTGCCAGGTCGGGTGCCTGGTCGAGCAGTTCGGCCCCGCACTCGGCGTAGCCGTGCGCGCCGAGCACACTGGAGCCGCCGAACGGGAGCACGGCCGGTACCTCGCCCTGCTGCCGCAGCTCTTCGGCGGCCTGTTCGGCGGCGGCGCCCAGGGTCTCGCGGTCGGCGGTGCCGGTCCACACCACGGTGGCGCCGAACAGGCCGTCGAGCACCAGGTTGCCGGTGGCCGGCGGCCCGGGGGCGCCGGCCAGCACCAGCACGACCCGCAGGCCGAGCCGGGCGCCGGCGGCGGCGGTCAGCCGGGCGTGGTTGCTCTGCGGCGCGCCGGTGGTGACCAGCGCGGTGGCGCCGTCGGCCAGGGCCGCGCCGCAGAGCCACTCCAGCTTGCGGACCTTGTTCCCGCCGCCGCCGAGGCCGGTGAGGTCGTCACGTTTGACCCACAGGTCCTCGGCGCCGAGCCCGAGCGCGCGGGCGAGGCGCGGCATCGGTTCGAGCGGGGTCGGCCAGCTGCCGAGCAGGGCTCGCCGTGGGGTACCGCTGTGCGGGGCCATCGCCACCGTCCTTCGTCCGCGATGCCGACGTGTGATCCGCCGTCATCCTGCCACGGCGGCCGGCCGCCGCCGGGGCGCCTCGGCGGCACCGCGGCGAAGTCCGCGGGCGGGGCGGGGTCAGGGGCAGGTCTTCCAGGCCAGGTGGTAGACGGTGTTGATGTCGCCGTCGGTGGAGTCCATGGTCATGAAGCTGGTGGTTTTGGAGGTGTCCGAGGTGCCGGCGCTGACCCGCAGCTCGGTGTTGATGTTGAAGTTGCGCATCTCGCCGCAGGGCGCGTAGACCAGCGCGGCGACGTCGACCGAGTCGGTGGACTGCCAGCTGTCGTCGACCGGGCCCTTGAACTGGTGGTTGGAGTAGACGGTCTGCGCCGAGCCCTGGAAGTAGTAGTTGGCCCGCTGCACCGCGCTCGCGCCCTTCTCCAGGTGCGCGAAGCCGCGGTAGTCGGCGGAGGCGATGGCGTAGGTGAAGCCCTGCGGGACGTGGACGTTCAGGTTGAGCTGACAGTTCTTGCGGAAGTCGGTGGGCTTGGAGCCGACGCCGACCTGGGCCAGGTAGCTGCTGTAGGTGACGGTGAAGGCGGTGTTGTCGGGGGAGACCGCGACGGCCGCCGTCCCGGCCGGGCAGCCGGAGCCGTTCACCGACGCCACATCGATGACGATCTTGTCGGGCGGAGGGGTCTGGCCGGTGCCGAAGATCGGGGAGCCGAGCAGCGAGGCGCTGACGAGGCCGGTGGTCGCCAGCAGACGGAGCATCATGGGCGTTCCTTCCGATCGTTCCTGGGCCGGGCAGCCGTGGGCGGCCCGGTGCGGCGCCGGGGTCCGGCGTCGTTTTGACGTGTCCATGGCAACACAGGGCGGAGGCCGCGTACAGGGGGCGTGATGGATTCGCTCACGAAGCGTGAACCCTCCCTCGGCGGACACCACGAGGCGAGGGGGCGTCAGTTCTGCTTAGCGTGCAGGCATGGAGAAGAACACCAACATCGTCCCGGCCCTCCCCGACACCGCGTCAGCCCCGACCCCGGCCCGGACGATACCGACCGCGAGTGACCCGCAGGCCCCCCGTCGTCCCGGACCGCGCCGCGCGAGCCGGATCCTGCACCGGGCCGGCGTGCTCGCCGCGGTGCTGGCCAGCACGGGAGCGCTCGGCCTCGGCGGCGCGGTCGGCGCCAGTGCGGAGAGCGCCCCGGCGCACAGCGGCTGGGACGGTTCGAAGTACTGGTTCAAGAACGCCGCCGGCCAGTGGCGCTGGACCGTCCACTACGACGTCTACCTGGCCCGGATCTCGGGCGTCCCGGCGCCGGCCGCGAGCACCAACAGCGGCGGCGGGATCAAGCAGGGCTGGGACGGTTCGAAGTACTGGTTCAAGAACGCCGCCGGCCAGTGGCGCTGGACCGTCCACTACGACGTCTACCTGGCCCGGATCTCGGGCGTCCCGGCGCCGGCCGCGAGCACCAACAGCGGCGGCGGGATCAAGCAGGGCTGGGACGGTTCGAAGTAC
This sequence comes from Kitasatospora sp. NEAU-CNBT7, assembly GCF_057220535.1. NCBI lineage: Bacteria > Bacillati > Actinomycetota > Actinomycetes > Kitasatosporales > Streptomycetaceae > Kitasatospora > Kitasatospora sp. NEAU-CNBT7. The sequence continues at coordinate 132,936 of NZ_JBXQQB010000020.1, forward strand.
TGGTTCAAGAACGCCGCCGGCCAGTGGCGCTGGACCACCCACTACGACGTCTACCTCAGCCGGATCTCCGGCGGATCCGGCACCGCCGCCGCGCCCGTCACCGGGACCGGCACCAACGCCGGCTCCCTGGAGGCGGCCGTCCAGTTCGCCCTGGGCGAGGTCGGGGTGCCGTTCCTGTGGGGCGGCAACGGCCCCGGCGGCTACGACTGCTCCGGCCTGGTCCAGCAGGCGTACCGGCGCGCGGGCATCAGCCTGCCGCGGGTCGCCAACGACCAGTACGCGGCCACCACCCCGATCAGCGCGAGCAGCCTGCGCCGCGGCGACCTGCTGTTCTGGTCCGAGACCGGGGCCGCAGCCGACATCGAGCACGTGGCGATCTACCTCGGCAACAACCAGTACGTCGAGGCGGCCCGCCCGGGCACCGTCGTCCGGATCTCCAAGCTCAGCAGCGGCTACTACCCGACCCACATGGGCCGTCCCTGACCACCACCACCCCCCGTCCACCGGGCCCGCGCCGCACGGCGCGGGCCCCCGCACGTGCGACGGGACGTCAGCGCAGGGTCGGCACCGCACCGCCGTCGGCCCAGCTCAGCGCCACCCCCGGCACCGTCCGCAGCCACTCCTCGGCCAGCGCGGCGAGGCGGACCGCGTCCGGCGGCGTCCGGCCGAGCCCGACCGCGTAGCGGACCGGGCCCGCGCTGCCGGTCCCGTCGTCCAGCGGACGCGGCCAGGCCCGGGCATCGGCGCAGCCGGCCTGCTCCAGGACGGTGAGCAGGGCCCGCAGCCGGCCCCGGAACCGGCCGGCGGTGACCGCCGGCGGCTCGCCCGGACGGGCGCCGACGGTCAGCACGGCCCAGGCCGCGTGCCGAAGGTGCAGCTGCGGCGGCGCACACAGCCGAGGCCACGGCCCCGGACCGGCCTCGGTGATCTCCCAGGCCCGGTAGAGCTCCCGGACCAGCAGGTCCCGCCCGCCCGGGCCGACCTGCCCGGTGCACGGCCGGACCGGCGCGGTCGGCGTCAGCACCGCCAGCGGCAGGTCCGGCGGCGGATCCACGGCGGCGCCCGGTACCGGCACGACCGGCTCCCGCCAGTCCCAGGCCGCCCAGGTCCCGAAGAACTCCCTGACCAGCTCGTCCGGTGACGCACCGGGAGACCGGCGGACCGTCAGCGCCGCCAGGACCGCCCAGGCCAGACCGGGCAGCGTGCCGAACGGCGCCGAGTCCAGGCCGCGCGCCCGCGCCCAGGCCTTCACCACCCGGGCGAGGCCCACGAACGCCGGAGCGGTCGGGCCTACCAGCTCCAGCAGCGCCCGCGCGTCGCTGACCGCGCTGAGCGCCGTCGCCGCCGCCTCGCCCAGCTCGGCCCGGCGCTCCACCGCCTCCGCGGGGGCGAGCGACCCGGTGGCGACCACCGCCAGATCCACCGTCAGCCCGTCCACCGACAGCCGCAGCCCCGGCACCCGGGCGCCCGTGACCTCCCGTACGGCTGCGCCCGGCACGGCCGCCTCGACCCGGGCGCGCAGCCGCGCCGGGTCGGCGGTGCCCGGCAGGGCGGCCACCAGGTCCAGGTCGGCGCCCGGCAGTTCGCAGCCGAGCCGGCGGGAGCCGACCGGGTGGACCACCCCCTCGGCGAGCTCCGCCGTCAGCCGCCGCAGGACCGGACCGGGATCCGGGTCGGCGGGCGCCGCCGCCTCGGGCGCGGGTCCGGCCGCCGGCCGCACCTCGCCGGTGCCGAGGGCGACCGTCAGCCGCGCCCGCATCGGCTCCTCGCCGCGGCGGGAGAGCAGCACCAGCTCGCCGACCCCGGCGGGCAGCCGCCGCAGCAGCGCGCCGAGTTCGCCGGCCAGCCGCTGCGGATCCGTGGTGCGGCCCAGGCTCAGGTGCGGGGTGAAGCCCTCCGCCCGCCCCCGGCAGCGCGGGAAGCGCGCCGCCAGCGACCGGTGCAGCTCGGCCCAGGGCCCGGCCCCGGCCGCCGCCGGGTCCAGCCACACCGTCGCGTCGGCGCGGTGGCGGAAGGACCGCACCCCGTCGAGCAGGACGGTGAACGGCCGGTGCTCCGCGACCGCCGCCGAGACCAGCTCCGCCGCCCGTTCGAACTCCGCCTCCGGGACGAAGCCGAAGAGCAGGTTGACGTGCGGCGGCCAGCGGTCGACCTGCGGGTCGTGCGCCCGGCGCACCCGCTGGATCGCCGGCCACAGCTCCTGCGGCGGGAGCCAGGCGAGCGCGGTGCGGGCCGTGGGCGGACAGTCCAGGACGGCGCCCGGCCCGGCGGCGCCGGGGGCCAGATCGACCTGCACGCCGTAGTGGTCGGAGATGAACAGCCCGTCCGCGGTGGCGGGGGAGTCGCCCAGCAGGGCGGCCGCCGAGGCCCGCAGGCCGGGCCCGCGCAGCAGCACCCGGTCCAGCCGGGACGCCCGGCCGGACAGCGAGGAGACGGCGGCCAGCGGATTGGCGGCCGGGTCGAAGGTGGGGGTGCGGTCGTCCGGGCCGTGCACCTCGGACCAGCCGTCGCGCAGGCCCAGCGCGGTCGCGGGCAGGTCGGTGCCGTCGTTGAAGTCGCCGACCACCACCACCTCGCCCTCCAGCGCGGCCAGACCCTCCGCCAGCCGGTCCAGCTCGGCCGCCCGGCGCCCGGCGCCGTTCTCGGTGTGATCGCTGGTCAGATGGGTGGTGGCGACCACCAGCGGCCCGGCGGGACCCTCCACGGCGACCGCCGCCACCGCCTTGTACGGGCCGAGCCCGTGCCGGGCCGACTCGACCACCGGCAGGCGGCTCAGCAGCAGCAGCCCGCTGTCGGCGACGTCCGGTCCGGCCGGGTCGGTGTCCACCGTGTAGCCCGCCCGCACCCAGGGCGCCGCCAGCAGCAGCGCGACCAGGGCCGGCTCGACCTCCTGCAGCGCGATCACGTCCGCGTCGGCGCGCTCCAGCGCCGCCAGCAGCAGCGGCCGGCGCCGGGCGGTGGCGATCCGGTCGCCGTCGTAGCGGTCCCACAGGGTGTTCCAGCTGACCACCCGCAGCCCGGACGCGGGCGGTGCGGGCGGACCCGCCTCGGTGACAGGCCGCCAGCCCGCCGAACCAGCCCAGGCGTGCGGGGTCCGCGCGGTGAAGAACGGCGCCCGCAGCCGCCGCGGATCGCGCGCCCGCCCGGCCGGCGAGGTGTCCAGCAGGTCCAGGCCGGAGGCCCGGTCCCAGACCAGCTCGCCGTCGGCCTCGAAGAACACCACCCGGTGCCAGGGGAGGTCGCCGCCCGGGACGAAGGCCGGCAGCGGCACCCGCTTGGGCGCGGCGCCCCGCATGGTCACCCCGACCACGAACCGCGCCGGGTCGAACCGGTCGTCCCAGCGGATCCGGTGGTACACCTGCTCGCTGGTACGCATCACAGCTCCTCGGGGTCGGGCCGGTGCGGACCGGCCGGGTCGGGGGCGCCGAGCGAGCCGTCGGTGTCGCCGACCACGCCGTCCGGGCCGATGTACCAGGTGCGGTGCGCCTGGCCCGGGTACGGCGGGCCGAACCGTGCGAGCTGGGCGGCCAGTACCGCGGGCGGCACCGGGTGCTCGCGCACCGCGTTGCGCCTGGCCAGCTCGTCCGCGCCGACCAGCAGGACGGCGTGGGTGGTCAGCGCGTCGCGGCGCTCCGCCACGGCGTGCACCAGCGAACGCTGCTGCCGGTTGAGCGAGGTGGCGTCCCAGACCACGGTGCGGCGGCCGGTCAGCGCCGCGTCCAGCCGCTCCAGCGCGGCCCGCAGCACCTCCGGGTTGGCCCGCTGGTCGGCCCGGGAACCGCGGGCCTGCCGCAGGTCGTCCAGCGAGACCACCTCGTCGACCCCCTCCAGCGCACGGACGAAGCCGCTCTTGCCGCTGCCCGCCGGGCCGGTGGTGACGATCAGTCGGGGGAAGTCCGCGGCCCGGTGCCGCCAGCCGGCTGCGACGGCCTCCTCGGCGGTGGTGATCCGTCCGAGCGCCCAGCCCTCCCTGGCCTGCGCCCAGCAGCGGTCGCCGGCCTCCGCTGGCAGGCCGGCCAGCGCGGTCCGCAGCCGGGCGCGCAGCGGTTCCAGCGGTGCCTCGCCCAGCAGCCCGGCGTCCTCGGCGCAGAGCGCCGACCACTCGGCCTGCTCGCGGGCGGCGGCGGTCTCCTCGTCGGTGCGGCCGGCCAGGGCGGACAGCGACACCGCGTGCAGCACCCCGAGGTCGGCCGCGAACGAGAGCCGGGCCAGCCCGGCCCGCCGGTCCTGGTCCGGGTACGGCCGGTGCAGCGCCGGGTGGAGGCCGACCAGGTCGGCGACCCGGCGGGCGGCCGGCATACCGAGCGGCGCCACCAGGGCGGCGGCCAGCTCGGCGCGGCGTCCCTCGTGCAGCAGCGCGGCGAGCACACCGGCCAGCCGGGCGGAGCCGGAGCGGCCCAGGACGTCCAGCCGGCCGGTCACCTCCTCGACGGCCGCCGCGGCGCGCTCGCGCCGCCCGGGGCCGTCGTCCTTCCCGGGGCCGTCGTTCTTCCCGGGGTCCGGTGCCAGTGCCGCGAGCAGCGCGTCCGGGTCGACGGGGGCGCCCGAGGCGGTGTCCCAGAGCGCGGCGCGCGGCCCGAGGCCGTTGGGGACGACGGCGGCGTGCATCCAGTGCGTGTCGGTGCGGACGTGCGCGGGGCGGACCCACTTGGCGACCCGGTGCGGGAACTCGGCCCGCTCGAAGCCGGCCACCGTCCGTACCACGTAGCCCTCCTGGCGGGCGGTGTCCAGGCGCAGCGCGCGCAGCGCCCGCTCGTCGAAGACCCCGCGCCACAGCACCGGTGGCAGCGGCACGCCGAGGCGGCGGGCGAAGCGCACGGTGGCGTCCCAGTCCAGGCAGTGCCCGCCGTCCCAGACCGAGAAGGCGTAGAAGTAGCTCTCCAGGTCGTCGTAGGGGATCGAGTGCCGGGCGTACAGGTTCTCGCCGCAGACCCGCAGGCCCGGGCCGATGGCGTGGGCGATCCGGCCCTGCAGCGCCTTGACCCAGGCGCGCGAAGGGTGGTGGGCGGAGTCCAGCGAACGGGCGTGCAGTCCGTCCGGGTAGAGGGTGGTGTTCTCGCCGTCGAGCTTCTCGGTGACCACCACCTCCAGGCCCCGGAGCCCGGCCAGGTCGGCGGTCCGCAGATCGTCCGGGGTGGCACCCGGTGACCAGGGCAGATGCGGGGTCCGTGGGTAGTGCGTCCGCATGCTGTGCTCCCGGTGACGGATGGGTCGGCCGAGGCCAGGGTAGGTCCGGCGGCACCCGCCGGGCCATCGAATTCGGGCCGCCGCCCGGCCGTCCGGACACCCGGTGACCGGCCATGATCGGCGGCCGGTATGCTGCGGCACCGTCAGGTGCGCGGCGCACCTGGGAACTGACCAAGGGACGGTTATCGCCATGATGGGACCGGCGCATGCGCTCTCCGGTGCAGCGGCCTGGCTGGGGGTGGGAGCGGCCGCGGCCGCCCTCGACAACCCGATGCCGTGGCCGGTGCTCCTCGCCGGAGCGCTGATCTGCGCCGGAGCGGCGCTCGCACCCGACCTCGACCACAAGGCCGCCACCATATCGAGGGCCTTCGGGCCGGTCTCGCGCAACCTGTGCGAGATCATCGACAAGCTCTCGTACGCGGCCTACAAGTCCACCCGCAAGCCGGGCGACCCGCGCCGCTCGGGCGGCCACCGCACGCTCACCCACACCTGGGTGTGGGCCGTGATGTGCGGGGCGGGCGCGGCGGCGGTCTGCTGGTTCGGCGGCCGCTGGGGTGTGCTGGCGGTGCTGTTCGTGCACATGGTGCTGGCCATCGAGGGCCTGCTGTGGAAGGCCGCCCGGATGTCCAGCGACATCCTGGTGTGGCTGCTCGGGGTGTGCAGCGCCTGGATGATCGCCGACATCCTCGACAAGCCGGGCAACGGCTCCGACTGGCTGTTCACCGCGCCGGGGCAGCAGTACCTGTGGGTGGGCCTGCCGATCGTGCTCGGTGCGCTGGTGCACTGCATCGGTGACGCGCTGACCGTCTCGGGCTGCCCGATCATGTGGCCGATCCCGATCGGCCGCAAGCGCTGGTACCCGATCGGTCCGCCGAAGGCGATGCGGTTCCGGGCCGGCAGCTGGGTCGAGCTGAAGGTGCTGACGCCGGTCTTCATGGTGCTCGGCGGCATCGGCGCGCTGGGCGGGCTCGGCTACCTCGGCTGACCGCACCCGGCCCGCGGCCGCGGGCACTCCCAGGTTCGACCGGCACCCGGTGGGTGGCGGTCGAACCTATTTGTTCGCCGGGTCGGCGCGGTGGTTCACTGGGTGACCGTGAATCAGACACGTATGCGAATAGCCGCGTTGGCCGCCGTCGGCGGACTCGCCCCCGCCCTGCTCCTGACCGCCTGCAACTCCGACAAGGGCGGCCTCCGCACGCCGCCGCCGGCGGCCTCCGCCGCGGCGACCGCGGGCGGCGCCGCCACCGGAACGGCCGGTGCGGGTACGGCCGGCGCGGGCAAGGGCCCGGCCGGCGGCGACGCGGCGAAGGCGGCGGCCGGGATCACGCTCACCCCGGCCGAGTGGGGCAAGGGCTACGCCGAGGACGACCCGTACGAGGACCCGAGCCTCGACTACTACGTCACCGACGCGAACTGCAAGGGCGTGCTCGGGAAGGCGCCGGCCAGCCTCGCCGGGGCGATGACCCGCCTGGTCAAGGTCCCGGTGCCCGGCAAGGCCGACCTGGTCGACCACCTCGGCTCCACCAGCGCCCTGGTCTTCGGCGACGTCGCCGACGCGCAGAAGGACTTCACCACCTCGCGGGGCGTGGTCAAGCGCTGCCCGACCTGGACCAGCGACGACGGCAGCGAGACCGACACCGACGAGCACGAGGTGCCGGCCCCGGCCCTGCCGCTCGCCGACGAGGCCTACGCGCAGGAGGGCAAGGTCCGGTACGCCGACGACAGGACCGGCGCCTTGCTCCCCTACTACCAGCTGACGGTCCGCAAGGGCGGCGTCACCCTCAACGCCTACCTCGACGGCGCCGAGAACGCCTCGCCCGCGGACCTGCGCACGCAGACCACGGCCGCGATGACGGCGATGCTCACCAAGCTCAAGGCCCAGGGGCACTGACCCCGCCCCGGCCGCGGCGGGGTCCACCGGGACCCGCCGCGGCCGGCGGGTGTCAGCCGGCCAGCGCGGCGACCATCTCCTCGACCGCGCCCCGGGCCCGGTCCGCGTCGGCGCCGACCAGGCCGATCCGGGTCCGGCGGTCCAGGACGTCCGCCGCGTCCAGCGCGCCCTCGTGGGTGAGGGCGTACGCGACCTCGGCCCGGGTGACGTCCAGCCCGTCGGCGATCGGCTCGAGCGGACGGTCCAGCCCGGCGGCCGCCGCCAGCACCGCCCGCGCCGCACCGCCGTGCCGGGCCGTCAGCGACGCGGGCACCGCGCCGTCCGGCGCCGGCTCGCTGTCCGGATGCGCCGGGGCGCCCACCAGCGGCAGCCGGGCGGTCCGGCAGGGCCCGGCCGCGGCGCCGAGGCCGCGCAGCGCCTCGTCCACCGCGTCCTGGGCCATCCGCCGGTAGGTCGTCAGCTTGCCGCCCACCACGGTCACCACCCCCGACGGGGAGCGCCGGACCGCGTGGCGGCGCGACAGGTCAGCGGTCTCGCCGCCGCCGGCGTCGATCAGCGGCCGCAGCCCGGCGAAGGACCCGCGGACGTCGGCCCGGGTCAGCTCCCGGTCCAGTGCGGTGTTGACCGTCGCCAGCAGGAAGTCGATCTCCCGGTCGGTGGGCACCGGCTCGTCCGGCACCGGGCCCGGGGCGTCCTCGTCGGTCAGGCCGAGCACCACCCGGCCGAGCTGCTGCGGCAGCGCGAAGACGAACCGGCTGGTCGAACCGGGGACGGGGACGGTCAGCGCGGCCCGCGGGTGGCCGAACGCGGCGGCGTCGAAGACCAGGTGGGTGCCGCGGCTGGGCCGCAGCCGGATCGAGTCGTCGACCTGGTCGGCCCACACCCCGGCGGCGTTGACCACCACGCCCGCCGTGACCCGGACGCTCCGGCCGGTCAGGGTGTCGGTCAGCTCGGCAGAGGTGCCGGTGACCTGCCCGGCCCGCACCCGGGTGAGGATCCGGGCGCCGTGCTGCGCGGCGGTCCGCGCGATGGCCACCACCAGCCGGGCGTCGTCGACCAGCTGGCCGTCGTGGGCGACCAGGGCGCCGCGCAGACCGGCGGTCCGTACGGCCGGCACCAGCGCGGCCGCCGCGGCCGGCCCGACCCGGCGGGCCCGCGGCAGCACCGAGCCCGGGGTGCCCGCGCTGACCCGCAGCGCGTCCCCGGCCAGGAAGCCGGTGTGCACCAGCGCCGACATGCCCCGCCCCACCGAGGGCAGCAGCGGGACGGCCTGCGGCAGCGCGCGGATCAGGTGCGGTGCGGTCCTGGTCATCAGGATGCCGCGCTCGACGGCGCTCTCCCGGGCCACCCCGATCCGGCCGGAGGCCAGGTAGCGCAGGCCGCCGTGGACCAGCTTGGAACTCCACCGGCTGGTGCCGAACGCCAGGTCGTGGGCGTCCACCAGCACCGTGCGCAGGCCGCGGGAGGCGGCGTCCAGCGCGACACCGGCGCCGGTCACCCCGCCGCCGATCACCAGCAGGTCGACGGGCTCGCCGGCGGCCAGCGCGTCGAGGTCCCCGGCACGGCGCCGGGCGTTGAGGGCGGTCGTACCGGGGCGGTCGGTCATGGCGTGAGGTATCCGTTCAGGGCGATGGCCAGTTCGCGGCGCCAGGCCGCCTCGGGCAGCAGCTGGGCGACCATGCGGTGGGACTGGACGGTGGACTGGGCGATGAGCAGCACCATCGCGGCCAGTTCGGCCGGCTCCCCGGGGCGGATGGAACCGTGCCGCTGGCCGAGCTCGACCGCCTCGGACAGCGCGTCGAGCAGGCCGCGCTGGCTGGTGCCGAGCCGCTCGACGACGTACTCGACCAGCAGGTCGGCGTCCGAGCGCAGCAGCGCCCCGAGCACCGGGTGGTCGCGGACGGCGACGGCGACCTCGACGATCCAGGCGACCACCGACTCGCGGTCGTCCCCGGCCCGGACCGCGGCCTGCTGGGTGGCCCGGATCTCCCGGGTCAGCAGCGCGCCGACCACCGCGCGGACGTCCGGCCAGCGGCGGTAGACGGTGGGCCGGCTGACCCCGGCGCGCCGGGCGATCTCGGCCAGCTGGGTGCGCCGCGGGCCGAGCACGACGACCAGGTCGGCGGCCGCGTCCAGGATCGCGTCGTCGACACTGCGGGCGGCGCCGTCGCTGCCGCCGGGCCCCGAGGGCTCGATGTGACTACTTGACATGATGTGGAAAACTGTAACGCATGCCATCTGAAGCGCACACCGGACCGGGCCGACCGGCAACACTGCCCCAGCCGCCCATGGCGTGGAACGCCTGGGGCGACCCGGCCCTCGCCAAGCCGCTCTCCGCCGACATCAGGTCACTGCTGGAGCAGCTGCTCGGCGTCTCGCCGCAGGAGGGCGCCGCGCCCACCGCCGCCGAGGTCCGGCTGCGCCCGAGCAGCCTCACGGCCGAGGACCTGGCCGCCCTCACCGCGATCGTGGGCGACGGCCACGTCAGCGCCGCGGACGCCGACCGGCTGCCCCGGGCCGGCGGCAAGTCCACCCCCGACCTGCTGCGCCGCCGCAGCCGCGAGGAGCAGGACGCCCCCGACGCGGTCGTGCTGCCCGGCACCGAGGACGAGATCGCGGCCGTGCTCGCGCTGTGCGGCGAGCGCCGGATCGCCGTCGTCCCGTTCGGCGGCGGCACCAGCGTGGTCGGCGGCCTGGACCCGGTGCGCGGCGGCTTCACGGCCGTCGTCTCGCTGGACCTGAGCCGCTTCGACACCCTGACGGAGCTGGACGAGGTCTCCGGCGAGGCCACCCTGGGCGCCGGGCTGACCGGGCCGCGCGCCGAGGAACTGCTCGCCGAGCGCGGCTTCGAACTCGGCCACTACCCGCAGAGCTTCCGGTTCGCCACCATCGGCGGCTTCGCCGCCACCCGCTCCTCCGGCCAGGACTCGGCCGGCCACGGCCGCTTCGACGACATGGTCCGCGGCCTGCGGGTGGTCACCCCGGCCGGCGTCCTCGACCTGGGCCGCGGTCCCGCCTCGGCGGCCGGCCCCGACCTGCGCCAGCTGTTCATCGGCTCGGAGGGCACCCTCGGCGTGATCACCGCAGTCCGGCTGCGGGTCCACCCGGTACCCGCGGTCAAGGTCCACGAGGCGTGGAACTTCCCGGACTTCGCCACCGGCGCCGCCGCGCTGCGCGCCGTCGAGCAGCAGGGCACCGGGCCGACCGTGCTCCGGCTGTCCGACGAGACGGAGACCGGCGTCAACCTGGCGATGACCTCGAAGATCGGCGGCGGGCAGGTGGCCACCGGCTGCCTGGCGGTCACCGTCTTCGAGGGCACCGCCGAGCAGACCGCGGCCCGCCACCGGCTGACCCGGGAACTGCTGCTGGCGGCCGGCGGCACCTCGCTCGGCGAGGAGCCGGCCCGCGCCTGGGAGCACGGCCGCTTCGACGCGCCGTACCTGCGCGACGCGCTGCTGGACTGCGGCGCGCTGTGCGAGACCCTGGAGACCGCCACCTCCTGGTCGAACCTGGAGCGGCTGAAGGGCGCGGTCACCGAGGCGCTGCAGGGCGCGCTGCAGGCGGGCGGCACCACCTCCCTGGTGATGTGCCACATCTCGCACGTCTACCCGACCGGCGCCTCGCTGTACTTCACCGTGCTCGGCGCCCAGAAGGGCGACCCGATCGAGCAGTGGGCCGCGGCCAAGGCGGCCGCCTGCGACGCGATCATGGCCAACGGCGGGACGATCACCCACCACCACGCCGTCGGCACCGACCACCGGCCGTGGATGCCGCAGGAGATCGGCGAGCTCGGCGCCGCCGTGCTGCGCGCGGTCAAGGGCGCCGTCGACCCGGCCGGGATCCTGAACCCCGGAAAGCTGATCCCGTGACGGCCGGGGCGGACGGCCCGGCCGCCGGGCCGGACGGCGCACCCGCGGCCCCGGCCGGGGAGGCGCAGCGCCACGGGATCCGCACCGTGGTGGTCCTGACCAACCCGGCCGCCGGCGGGGGCCGGGCCGACCACGCGGCCCGGCGGGCCACCGCCCGGCTGCGCGAACTCGGCATCGAGGTGCTGGCCGTCAGCGGCAACGACCCCGACGACGCGGTCCGGCTCGCCCGCGAAGCGGTCGGCCGGGGCGTCGACGCCCTGGTGGTGGCGGGCGGCGACGGCATGATCGCGCTCGCGATCCAGGCGCTGGCCGGCACCGCGGTACCGCTCGGGGTGATCCCCGCCGGGACCGGCAACGACCACGCCCGCGAGTACGGGCTGCCGCTGAAGGACCCCGAGGCGGCGGCCGAGGTGGTCGCCGCCGGGCACGTCCTGCGGGTCGACACCGGCCGGGTCGAGACCGCCGACGGCGTCTCCCGGTACTTCGGCTCGGTGCTGGCCGCGGGCTTCGACTCGCTGGTCAGCGACCGCGCCAACCGGCTGCGCCGCCCGCGCGGGCGGATGCGCTACAACCTGGCCATCCTGCTGGAGCTGGTCCGGCTGCGGCCGCTGCCGTTCCGGCTGGTGCTGGCCGACGGCACCGTGGTCGAGCGCCCGCTGACGCTGGCCGCCATCGGCAACACCCGCAGCTACGGCGGCGGCATGCTGATCTGCCCGGAGGCCGACCACACCGACGGCCTGCTGGACATCACGCTGGTCGGCGCGATGCGCCGGCGACGGCTGGTGCGCTTCTTCCCGACGGTCTTCAAGGGCACCCACGTCCGTCACCCGGAGGTCACCACCCACCGCACCGCGTCGCTGCGGATCGAGTCGGCGGGGATCAACGCCTACACCGACGGCGACTTCGCCGGCCCGCTGCCGGCCGAGGTGCGGGTGGCGCCGAAGTCGCTGTCCCTGCTGGTGCCGGGCTGAGCCGGGAGCCCCGGGGCGCTGTCGTGTTCGTCACACGCCGGAGGCGGCCGACCGCACCTGCGGTCGGCCGCCTCCGGCGTCCGGTGCCTACTGGCCCTCGGGGGGCTGCTGCTGCCCGAGCTGGTCGTTGATCTTCTGCTGGGCGGAGTCGACCTGGCTCTCGTACTTGCCGCCGGTCTTGGCGTCAAAGGCGTCCGCCGCCTTGTCGACGCCCTGCCGGGCGGTGTCCTCGTGGCCCTTCATCATGCCTTTGAGCTTGTCGAGCATGGACATGAGCGGTCCTCCTTCGGGGATTCCTGGCCCTCCCAGCATGTCCGAGATATCCGATCTTCACATCCGGAACGTGGACAGCTACTTGACAGCAAAAGTAAGGGCAACCTAACTTCCTTCCCATGTCAGCCAACCCTGTGCCCTTCGAGATCGACCTGACCGCCGAGGAGGTCCGCCGGCGCGCCGAGGTGATGGCCGCGCTCGGCCCCGACTGGGACCCGGCGGAGGTCCTGCGCGGCGAGCAGGAGGCGTACGCCCTGCTCTACTCCGGCCTCGACGCCGAGCAGCAGCGCACCTACGACGACCTGGTCGCGGCCGGCGTCCTGCCCGGCCGCGAGCAGCCCGACGCGGGATGAGGCGGGCCGTGCTCCCCATCGACCCGCACGCCGACCTCGGCCGCCGCGCCTGGGTCGCCTGCCCGGCCTGCCAGGACATCCGCGACTGCGCCGACTGCGCCGAGCGCCGCAACTGCAACGACCACTGGCGCTACCTGCTCGCCAACACCGGCAGCGTGCTGCACCTCCAGTGCCCCGGCTGCACCCACGTGTGGGACCACGAGAGCGGCTTCGGCGCGACCCGCGGCGCCCCCGCCCGCGGCCGGTAGCCGGGCCGCCGCTCGAACGGCCGCCGGGCCACCCCGGATCCGTACCGCGCCCGATCCGGATCGTGCCCGGATTCGGATCGTGCTGCCGGGGCAGGCGACCCGGGACCAACCGGGGAGGTCCTACCGATGACCGACATATCGCGACTGCCGGGCCCGTTCGAGCTCGCCTGGGACTGGCAGCTCGAGGCCGCCTGCCGCGGCACGGACAGCAACCTGTTCTTCCACCCGTCCGGCGAACGCGGCGGACCGCACGACCGCAGGGAGGACGCCGCCAAGCGGGTCTGCGCCCGCTGCCCGGTCCGGGCCCGCTGCCTGGAGTACGCACTGGACGCCCGCGAACCGTACGGCGTCTGGGGCGGGCTGACCGAGGACGAGCGGCACGAGCTGCTCCGCCCCCGCCGGGAACGGGCCCGCCGCGAGCGGATCCGCGCCGCCCGGGCCGGATGAACCGCCCGGAACGGGGCAGACGAACCACCGACCCGGCCGATCCGACCGCAGGAGGCAACCATGAGCACCGGCGACAAGGCACACAACACCGCCGAGAAGGCCAAGGGCAAGCTGAAGGAGGCCGCCGGCAAGGCGGTCGGCAACGAGCGCCTCGAGGCCGAGGGCCGCGCCGACCAGGCCGGGGGAGACGTCAAGCAGGCCGCGGAGAAGACCAAGGACGCCGTCAAGGACGTGCTCGGCCGCTGACCTCCGCCGACCCGCCGCTCCGGGCCGGGGACCGCCCGCCACGGGAGGTCCCCGGCCCCGGTCGTGCCCCCGGCGGCGCCGTCCCGGGGCTCAGCGCCGGCCGGGCAGCACGTACCGGTGCTCCGGGCGGCCGGTGTCGCCGTAGCGCAGGCTCAGCCGCAGCCGCCCCTCCCGCTCCAGCTGCTTGAGGTAGCGCTGTGCGGTCGAGCGGCTCAGCCCGGTGTCGCCGGAGACCTCCTGCGCGGACAGCGGCCGCCCGGCCCGCCGCAGTGCGCCCAGCACCAGGTCCGTGGTGGGCGCCGAGTGGCCCTTGGGCAGCGGCGCGACCGGTGGGGCGGCGCTGCGCATGGTGGCGAACAGCCGGTCCACCTCGTCCTGCCCCGCCTCCCGGGCCGCAGGCCCGGCCAGCGCGTGCCGCAGCTGCGCATAGGCGACCAGCTTCTCCCGCAGCCCGGCGAACGCGAACGGCTTCACCAGGTACTGCAGCGCGCCGTGCTGCATGGCCGCGTGGACCGTCGACACGTCCCGGGCGGCCGTCACCATCATCACGTCGCAGCCGATCCCGGCCGCCCGCATCCGGCGCACCAGCGCCAGCCCGGTCTCGTCGGGCAGGTGGTGGTCCAGCAGCACCAGGTCGACCGGGCGGCGCTCCAGCGACGCCAGCGCCTCGCCCGCGCTGTGCGCCCGCCCGGTCACCCGGAAGCCGGGGACCTTGGCCACGTACGCGGCGTGCACCTCGGCGACCCGGAAGTCGTCGTCCACCACCAGAACGTCGATCATCACGCCTCCGCGACGGACAGCTCGGGCACCCCGGCCGCCGCCGGGTGCAGGGCCTCGGGCAGGACCACGGTGAACCGGGCGCCGCCCAGCGGGCCCGCCCCGACGGTGATCCGGCCGCCGGCCCGTTCGGCCAGCCGGCGGACCATCGCCAGGCCCAGCCCCCGCGGCCGGTGCGCGGGCGCGTCCTTGCTGGTCCAGCCCTCCTCGAAGATCCGCTCCCGCAGCCGCGCCGGGACCCCGGGGCCGCTGTCGGCGACCTCGGCCAGCAGTGCGGCGCCCTCGGCCCGCAGGGTCACCTCGACCACCCCGCCGGTGACCGCGTCCAGGGCGTTGTCCACCAGGTTGCCCAGCACGGTGACCAGCATCCGGGGATCCACCACGGTGTCCGGCAGATGACTCCCGGCACCCACCGCCAGCCGCACCCCCCGCTCGGCCGCCACCGCCGCCTTGCCTGCCAGCAGCGCGGCCACGTGCGGGTCCTGCACCTGCCCGGCGATTTCGGCGGCGAGCGCCGCGTGCGAGCCCGACTGCTCGGAGATGAACTCGGCGGCCTGCTCGTGCAGCCCGAGCTCCAGCAGGCCGAGCAGCGTGTGCATCCGGTTGGCGTGCTCGTGGTCCTGCGCCCGCAGCGCCTCGGTCAGCGACCGCGTGGTGTCCAACTCGCGGACCAGGGACTCGAGTTCGGTGCGGTCCCGGAGGGTGACCACGGCGCCGCCGTCCGCGGTGGCCATCCGGTTCACCACCAGCACCCGGTCGTCGCGGACGGCCGGCAGATCGGTGCCGGTGATCCGCCCGGCCAGGATCCCGGCCAGCCGCCCCGGCGGCAGCACCTGCTCGATCGCGCACCCGGCGCAGCCGTCCGGCAGCGCCAGCAGCCGCACCGCCTCGTCGTTGGCCAGCCGGATCCGGCCGTCCGCACCGAGCGCCACCATGCCCTCGCGGATGCCGTGCAGCATCGCCTCCCGCTCGACCAGCAGCGCCGCGATGTCCGCCACCGCGATGTTGTGGGTGCGCCGCTTCAGCCGCCGGGCCAGCACCAGCGTGGCCAGCGTGCCCGCCGCCAGCCCCGCGCCCGCGCACAGCAGGATCCCGGTGGTCATGCCGAGCAGCCGGCGCCGGATCGAGTCGTCGCTGATCCCCACCGAGACCTCGCCCACGATCCGGCCGTCCGACAGCCGCAGCGGGACCTTGCCGCGGGCGGTGCGGCCCAGCGTGCCCTGCTCGATCGCGGTCACGCTGCGCCCGCCGAGCGCCGGACCGGGGTCGGTGGACACCCGGAAGCCGATCTTCGCCGGGTCGGTGTGCGAGAGCCGGATCCCGTCCAGGTCGGTGACCACCACGAAGCTCGCGCCGGTGGCCAGCCGGATCTGCTCGGCGTTGCGCTGCGCGGCGGCGCTGTCGCGGGCCGCGGCCGCCCGGGCGAGCACCTCGTCGGTGGCGGTGGCCTGCGCGATGGACAGCGCGCGCTGCATCGCGTCCCGGTCCAGCTCCCGGCTGACCGGCGCGAGGAACAGCCCGGCCGTCACCGCACTCACCCCGACCGTCACCACCGTCTGGCTCAGCAGCAGCTGCGCGAAGACCCGCCGGGGCCAGTGCGGACGTCTCATCGCGGATCTCCTCTCGCCGCTCGTCGGGGGAATGGACGGTCACCCTATGTTTCCGGCGTGTTTCTGTCACCGTGCCCCGGTCGCCGCGCGGCCGGACCGCCCCCGCTGTTGTAGCGGAAGCAGAACGAGCAGAACAGCCCTCAACGCGCACAACCGGCAGTAGGCCGAGAAGGCTGCCGCCCGGACCGGCGCCGCTCCTAGCCTGCGACCACACAGAACGGACCCCGGCGACGGCGCCGGGAGGACAGAGGCGGTGGTGCACATGGGCGTGCCGAGGACGGCGGCCCCGGCGATCGAACTGGCCGGGGCGACCAAGCGGTTCAGGACCCCCTCGGGGGAACTGCACACCGCGGTACGGGAGCTCGACCTGACGGTCGCCGAGGGGGAGTTCGTCGCGGTGGTCGGTCCGACCGGCTGCGGCAAGTCCACCACGCTGACCCTGGTCAGCGGACTGGAGGAGCCCACCGAGGGCGAGGTACGGGTGCACGGCGAGCCGGTCGCCGGGATCGACGGGCGGGTCGGCTTCGTCTTCCAGCAGGACGCGGTCTTCCCCTGGCGCACGGTGCTGTCCAACGTGATGGCGGGCCCCCGGTTCCGCGGCGTGCCCGCCGCCGAGGCCCGCGAGCGGGCCCGCGACTGGCTGGCCCGGGTCGGCCTCGCCGCGTTCGAGGACCGCTACCCGCACCAGCTGTCCGGCGGCATGCGCAAGCGCGTCGCGCTCGCCCAGACCTTCGTCAACGACCCGCGGATCCTGCTGATGGACGAGCCGTTCTCCGCGCTCGACGTGCAGACCAGGGCGCTGATGTCGGACCAGCTGCTGGACCTGTGGGCGGGCACCGGCTCCTCCGTCGTCTTCGTCACCCACGACCTGGACGAGGCCATCGCGCTCGCCGACCGGGTGGTGGTGATGACCGCGGGACCGGCCACCGTCAAGGAGATCTTCACCGTCGACCTGCCCCGCCCCCGCACCGTCGAGGCGGTCCGCCTCGAGCCCCGCTTCGTCGAGCTGTACCGCGAGATCTGGGGCTCGCTCGGCGAAGAGGTCCGGATCACCCGCGAGAGAGGAGCGGGTCGTGCCGCTTGAGACCGCCCCGACCGCACCCGCACCCGCGGCCACCCCCGCCCCGGCCACCAGGACCGAGGCCCGCGCACGCGCCGCCCGCAACCGCCGGCTCGGCGTGTACGGCGCCCGCGCCGCCGTCCTGGCCGCCTTCCTCGGCCTGTGGGAACTGGCCGCCCGCACCGAGGTCATCGACCCGTTCAACTTCTCCCAGCCGTCCCGGATCTGGGACCAGATCTGGCAGTGGACCACCCACGGCACCGCCCAGGGATCACTGGGCGAGCAGATCGGCTACACCCTGTACGAGGCGCTCACCGGCTGGGTGATCGGCGTCACCGCGGGCATCCTGCTCGGCATCGCGCTCGGCCGGATCCGCTTCCTGGCCGAGGTGTTCGGCCCCTACATCAAGGTGCTCAACGCCATCCCGCGGATCGTGCTGGCGCCGATCTTCCTGATCTGGTTCGGGCTCGGCCCCGCCTCCAAGGTCGCCTCGGCCGTCGTCCTGGTGTTCTTCCCGGTCTTCTTCAACGCCTTCCAGGGCGCCCGCGAGGTCGACCGCAACCTGGTCGCCAACGCCCGCATCCTCGGCGCCGACAACCGCCGGGTCACCCTCCAGGTGGTCGTCCCCGCCGCCACCACCTGGATCTTCACCAGCCTCCACGTCAGCTTCGGCTTCGCGCTGATCGGCGCCATCGTCGGCGAGTACATCGGCGCCACCAAGGGCCTCGGCCTGCTGGTCGCCGCCGCCCAGGGCACCTTCAACGCGGCCGGCGTCTACGCCGCCATGACCATCCTCGCCGTGGTCGCGCTGCTCACCGAAGGCCTGCTCACCCTCGCCGAACGGCGGCTGTTCCGCTGGAAGCCGGCCGACGCCGGCGACGGCCGCTGAACCGAACTCCCCCCACCAGCCCGTCCACCCACCGGAAAGGCCACCCCCCATGCGCCGCACCCTCGCAGCCGCCGCCGTCGCCGCGCTGCTCCTTCCCCTGGCCGCCTGCGCCGACGACGCCGCCACCTCGCACACCGGAGCCGCCCCCGCGGGCCCCGTCGTCGCGGGACCCAAGGTCAAGATCATGGTCGGCGGCCTGGACAAGGTGATCTACCTGCCCGCGATGCTCACCCAGCGGCTCGGCTTCTTCGCCGAGGCCGGGGTCAACGTCGAGCTGATGAGCGAACCGGCCGGCGTCAACGCCACCACCGCGCTGCTCGCCGGGGACGTCCAGGGCGCCGTCGGCTTCTACGACCACACCATCGACCTCCAGGCCAAGGGCAAGCACGTCGAGTCGGTTGTGCAGTTCGCCCAGGCCCCCGGCGAGGTCGAGGTGGTGTCGGCGAAGCAGGCCGGCGCGATCCGCACCGGCGCCGACTTCAAGGGCAAGAAGCTCGGCGTCACCAGCATCGGCTCCTCCACCGACTTCCTCACCAAGTACCTGGCCGTCAAGAACGGCGTCAACGTCAGCGAGTTCAGCCCGATCGCGGTCGGCGCCGGCCAGACCTTCATCGCCGCCATGCAGCAGGGCAGCATCGACGCCGGGATGACCACCGACCCCACGGTCGCCGCCATCCTGTCCCAGCAGATCGGCACCGTGCTCTACGACATGCGCACCCCGGAGGGCTCGCGCGCCGCACTCGGCGGCCTGTACCCGTCCTCGTCGCTCTACATGAACAGCGACTGGGTCGAGAAGAACAAGGACACCACCCAGAAGCTGGCCAACGCCTTCGTCAAGACCCTCAGGTGGATGTCCACCCACTCGCCCGCCGAGATCGCCGCCCAGATGCCCGCCGACTACGCGCAGGGCGGCGCCGCCGGGTACGCCGACGCGATCAAGGCCACCCTCCCGATGTTCACCACCGACGGCGTGATGCCCGCCGAGGGGCCGAAGACGGTGCTGGCCGTGCTCGCCGCCTTCCACCCCGACGTCAAGGGCAAGGAAGGCTCGGTCGACCTCGCGAAGACCTACACCACCGAGTTCGTCACCAAGGCCGCGACCGGCTGACCCGCTGACCGGCTGACCGGCTGACCGGCCCGGCCCGGTGCCCGGCCCGCCCGCCGGCCGTCCGCAGCACGCGGACGGCCGGCGGGACCGGTCCGGTCAGGCCCGGGGGGCGGCGCGCAACTGCCCGGCCCGCTGGCGGGCCCACCCCAGCAGCACCGCCGCGCACACCGCGCTCCACGCCGCCGCGCCCAGCACCGACAGGCCCGACCCCTCCGCGAGCGCCTTGCCGAACGGCGCCGCCAGCACCACCACGGCCGCCGCCGGGCCCGCCGCGTACCAGGCGAGGAACAGCACCGGGCCGCCGCCGCCCGAACCCGGCGTCCGGGAGGCGCCGCCGTACATCAGGTCCCGGCGCACGAAACCCCGGCAGGCGTTCACCAGCCCCGCCCCGACCAGCGCCGGAACGGCCACCGGTACCAGCCACACCCGCGCCCCCGCCCCGGCGGCCACCGCGGCGCCCGCCCCGGCCAGGCCCGCCAGCACCCCGAGCACCGTCGGCACCACCGCGTGCCGCAGCATCAGCCCGGCCACCGGGTAAGGGGACCAGGACGCCCGGCGGACGTCGTCCGTCTCGATCCGGGCCGGCTCCAGCAGCTGCGCCACCGCCAGGTAGCCGAACACCAGCGCCAGCGCCGTGCCGCCCCAGCGGGCCAGGCCCGTCGCCGACGGCACCAGGGCGGCGCAGCCCACGGCGGGCGCCGTCAGAAGCACCGCCCGGCCCGGCCGGGCCGGGGAGCGCAGCAGCGCCAGGGCGTCCCGCCACGGCACGGCCAGCCAGGGCGCCCGCGGTGCGGGCAGCCGCAGCCGCATCACCGCGGACGGCGCGGACCCGGAGACCGCCAGCCGCGCGGCGCGCAGCTCCACCGTCCGCAGCGCCGCCAGCACCCCGGCCGCGGTCCTGGCCCGCTCACGCAGCCGGCCCACCGGGACGTTGCCGCAGGCGCGGTCGGCGAAAACCACGCACACCGCGGTGACGGCCACCAGCAGCCCGGCCGCGGCCCAGGCACCGGCCCGGGCCGCCGGGGTCGGCGCGAGCGCCGCCAGGCCCGCCCAGCCCCACGGCCCCGACCACAGCTCGCCGCGCTCCAGCCAGCCGATCCGCTGTCCGCGGGCGGCCAGCACGCTCTGCGCCGTCAGCAGCAGCACCAGCACCGTCACGTACGGGGTGAGCCGGCGGACGGCGGCGGCCACCCGGTCGTCCAGCTCCACCGCGAGGCCCAGGCAGGTGGCGAGCAGCGGCACGCACACCCCGCCCAGCAGGCACCAGCCGAACGCGGCCGGCAGCCCCGCCCGTACGGTCAGCGCGAGCACCACCATCGCGCCGGCCGCCGCCAGCACCCCGGGGACGGTCGCGAGCCCGGCGGACAGCCAGAACCACGGCCGCAGCACCCGGCGCGGGCGCAGCGGGTGGGCCAGCAGCCAGTCCGTCGCCGCCCGGGGCGGCACCACCGGGCCCCGCCACAGCCCGTCGCGGGCCGCCAGCAGCAGGGTGGCCAGCGAGAGCGCGGCGATGCCGCTCGGCAGGGCGGCCAGGATCGCCGGGCCGTGGGCGGTGTAGTCGGCGCCCATCGAGGACTGCAGCAGCAGCCCGAAGCTGGGCGTGACCCCCCACACCACCAGCACCAGTAGGGCGCAGTAGACGGCGAAGCCGATCTGCCGGGCCCGGCCCCGGCGGTGCGGGGCGCGCATCTCCCGCAGCAGGGCCAGGGTCTCGTCGGTCCAGTCGTCGTCGGCGCTCCACGGCTCGGGCGGGCCGTCGTCCGCCGCGGCGTCGGCGGCCGGGGCATCGGTCATCGGCGCGTCGGCAATCGGCGCGTCGGTGGCCGGAGTGTGGTCGGCGGGGGTGTCGGCGGGGGGTCCGGAGTCCGGGTCGGGCAGGTCGTCGGTGGACGGCAGGGTGCCGGCGGGGCCGCTCACCGGCCACCGCCGCCCGCGCCGGTGCGCAGCGGCGCGTCCAGGACGGTCCGCGGCGGGCCTTCGGCCAGCACCTTGCCGTCCTCCAGCACCAGCACCCGGTCGGCCACCTCCAGCGCCAGGTCGGTGTGGTGGGTGACCAGCAGGACCGCGACGCCGTCGGCGAGCTCGGCCCGGAGCAGGTCCGCGAGCCGGCGGCGGGCGTCGGGGTCGAGCCGCTGCTCCGGCTCGTCCAGCAGCAGCAGGTCGCGCGGGCGGACCATGGCGCAGGCCAGCAGCAGGGCCTGCAGCTGCCCGGAGGAGAGCGCGGAGGGGAGCGCGTCCGCCCGGTCGGCCAGGTTGCGTTCGGCGAGGACGTGCTCGACCCAGCCCGGGGCGTCGGCGACGCCGTGCGCGACGGCCACCAGCAGCAGGTGCTCGCGCACCGACAGGTCGGGGTAGCAGGCGACGGTGTCGCCGACGACCGCGACCCTGGCCCGGATCCGGGGGTCGTTCTCGTCCATCGGCAGGCCGTCGAAGGTCACCTTGCCCCAGGTGGGCACCTCGCGGCCGGCCGCGATCCGCAGCAGGGTCGACTTGCCCGAGCCGTTGTGGCCGAGCAGGGCCACGCACTCGCCGGCCGCGAGGGTGAGGTCCACCGGCTGCACGACCTGCCGCGGGCCGTAGGAGTGGCTGACGCCGGACAGCTGAAGCAGGGTGCCGCGCGGCGCGGCGGTCGTCTTGGCCATGGGCGGAAAAGCCTCTCGCTGCGGTTGGTCGACCCACCCTACCCAGCCCCCGGCGAGGGTGGGGGCGACGGACCGCGAGCTGTGAGCATGACAATTGGTCAAAGGTGTGGACCACTTGTGGAAGGTGGGGTAGCGTCCGGAGGCAGGCGGGGCCTGGAGGGGTGCAACTCCACTGCTGTGGGCGGATGTTGAGGTTCCCCTTGCCCTGCGTCGTCCGGAGTTCCACCTGACCTGGAGGGGCCGTGCGCATCGTCAAGAACCTGAAGGTCCTGGCCGGAGTCCCGCTGGCCGCCGCCGCGCTCACCGTGCTCGGAGCAGGCACCGCCGCCGCGGCGATACCCGTCAACCAGCCGATGACCGGCAGCATGACCTACTACACGGACGCGGGGTTCGGCGCCTGCGGCACCCAGATCAACGCCTCCACCCAACTGCTGGTCGCCGTCTCGCACACCTGGTGGACCTCGGCCAACCCCAACAACGACCCGCTCTGCGGCGGCATCGCCGTCAAGGTCACCTACCAGGGCCGGAGCATCACCGTCCCGGTCAGGGACAAGTGCCCGTCCTGCGACGCCAAGCACATCGACCTCAGCAAGCCCGCCTTCGCCAGGCTCGCCCCGCTGGACCTCGGCGTGGTCAACGGCATCACCTGGCAGTTCGTCAGGACCACCGCCCTCGGCACCACCACACCGCTGACGGAGCCCGCGCCGATGGGGTAGCGGCCCGGCCCCTGCGGGGGCTCAGCCCGCGGCGGCCGTCAACACGTGCAGCGCGACCTCGCCGGCGAACGATCCGGTGGCGAGCAGGACACCGCCGTCCGGGTAGGCCGCGCAGGCCGCGGCCACGCCGTGGAACGACCGGCCGAGCAGTGCGCCCGTCACCGCGTGCCGCAGCCGCACCACCTCGTCGTCCCCCGAGACGACCAGCACCGGTACGCCGTCGAGGAGCACCGCGGACAGGGTGGCCACCGGACCGACGGCGACCGGGTCGCCCACGGGGAGGCGGGAGTTCAGCGCCCACCGGTGGAGGAGCTGCTCGGCGTCGACTGCGGCGACCAGCACCGTGCCGTCCGCGAGGGCCACCGTGGCCAGCAGGAAGTAGTCGGAGGACGGGGCTCCGAGCGGTGGCCCGACCGGCTCGCCGGTGAGCGCGTTCCAGCAGTCGAGCTCACCGGTGGCACCGTCGGAGATGATCAGCGGGGTCCCGTCCGGCAGCCTCACGGCGGCGGCAGCCGTGCCGCAACGGGGACCGAGCGGCGGCCCGACCGGCTCGCCGGAGACCGCGTCCCACCGGCCGAGCCCCTCGTACCCGGCGCCGGCGATCACGGCGCTCCCGTCGGGCAGCCGCAGGCCGGCCACACTCCACACCGTCTCCCCGTCCCGGGCCGGCAGCGCCCTGCCGGACCGCGCGTCCCAGCGGTCGACACCGTCCGCGGTGGCGGCCGCGACCACCCACTGCCCGTCCGCGGTGTGCACGGCGGTGAGCGCGTTGACCCCGCCCGAGCCGTCCCCGTGCCACAGCAGCTCACCGGTGGCCGTGTCCCACCGGTACACACCCCCGGGTCCGGCCGACACCAGCAGTCGCTCGCCCGCCGGTCCGGCGCCGAGCAGCACCGGGCCCGCGGTCCCGTCGTGCGCCGCCGGAATCCGGAGCACCTCCATGGCGACCCCCCCTCACTCTCTGTGCGTCGGGCCCGACCGTAGCGGCAGGCTCGGACAGTGCCGCCGGTGCCGCCGGTGCCGCCGCACGGCGCCGGGCCCCGGGCCGCTGGTGCGGTCCGGGGCCCGGGTGGGGCGGGTGGCGGGGATGCTCAGATGGTCGAGGTGTCGATGACGAAGCGGTAGCGGACGTCGCTCGCCTCGACCCGGGCGTAGGCCTCGTTGATGCGGTCGGCGGAGATCAGCTCGATCTCGGCGCCGATGCCGTGCTCGGCGCAGAAGTCGAGCATCTCCTGGGTCTCCGGGATGCCGCCGATCATCGAACCGGCCAGCGACTTGCGGCCGCCGATCAGCGCGAAGACCGAGATCGGCACCGGGTTCTCGGGCGCGCCGACCTGGACCAGCGTGCCGCCGGTCTTCAGCAGGCCGAGGTAGGCGTCCAGGTCGAGGTCGGCGGAGACGGTGTTGAGGATCAGGTCGAAGCTGCCCGCCAGCTCCCGGAAGGTGGCCGGGTCCGAGGTGGCGCGATAGTGGTCCGCGCCCAGCTTCAGGCCGTCGTCCTGCTTGCGCAGCGACTGGCTGAGCACCGTGACCTCGGCGCCCTTGGCGTGGGCGATCTTCACCCCGAGGTGGCCGAGCCCGCCGAGGCCGACCACGGCGACCTTCTTGCCGGGGCCCGCACCCCAGTGGGAGAGCGGGGAGTACAGCGTGATGCCCGCGCACAGCAGCGGGGCCGCGATGTCGAGCGGGATGGTGTCGGGGATCCGCAGGACGTAGTTCTCGTCCACCACCACGTGGGTGGAGTAGCCCCCGTAGGTCGGCTGCCCGTCGCGGCCGGTGCTGTTGTAGGTGCCGACCATGCCGGTGCCGGTGCAGTACTGCTGCTGGCCCGCCAGGCAGTTCTCGCACTCCCGGCAGGAGTCCACGAAGCAGCCCACACCGACCCGGTCGCCGACCGCGTACCGGGTGACGCCGGGACCGACCTCGGCGACCACACCGGCGATCTCGTGCCCGGGGACCATCGGGAAGGTGCCCGGACCCCAGCCGTCGTTGACCTGGTGGATGTCCGAGTGGCAGATGCCGGAGAACTTGATGTCGATCAGGATGTCGTGCGCGCCGAGGGCCCGGCGGGGGATGGTGGTCCGCTCCAGCGGGGCCTTGGGCGAAGGAGCGGCGTATGCGGCGACGGTCGTGTGCGTCATGTGCTCCAGCCTGCGGCGCGGCCGCCGCCGCAACCAGGTCCCGGGTTGTCGTACGACCGCCGTTCCTACCACTGGCGTTGTCACCCTCATACTGCCGTCATGGACCAGCGCACCGAACTGAGCGAGTTCCTCCGCTCCCGCCGCGCCCGGCTGCGGCCCGAGGACGTCGGTCTGCCCGACTACGGCGGCCGGCGCCGGGTGCCCGGCCTGCGCCGCGAGGAGCTCGCCCAGCTGGCGGGCGTCAGCACCGCGTACTACGTGCGCCTGGAACAGGGGCACGGGGAGAACGTGTCGACGGCCGTCCTGGACGGCGTCGCCAACGCGCTGCGCCTGACCACCGCCGAACGCGAGCACCTGTACCGCCTCACCAAGCCGGTCCACCGCCGCCCCCGCGGCGCCGCCCGCCCGCAGCGGGTGCGTCCCGCGTTCCAGCAGCTGCTGGACATGATGGACGGCATCCCCGCGTACGTGATCGGCCGCCGGCTCGACATCATCGCCTGGAACCGGCTCGCCTGCGCCCTGATCGGCGACTTCGGCGCCCTGCCGCCGGAGCAGCGCAACATGGCCTGGCAGGTCTTCCGGGACCCGGCCGCCCGCGAGCTGTACGACGACTGGGAGGGCAAGGCCACCGACGTCGTCGGCTTCCTGCGGCTCGACGCCGGGAGCTTCCCCGACGACCCCCGGCTGGCCGCGCTGATCGGTGAACTCTCGCTCAGGAGCGAGGACTTCCGCCGCCTGTGGGCTGCCCACGACGTCCGCGACAAGGGCCACGGGACCAAGGAACTGCACCACCCGCTGGTCGGCCGGCTGACCCTGCAGTACGAGACCCTGCGGCTGCCCGCCGACCCGGACCAGGTGCTGCTCACCTACCACGCCGAGCCGGGCTCGCCCTCGGCCGAGTCGCTGCGCCTGCTGGCCAGCTGGGCCGCCACCGAGGCGACGGAGACCGCCGCCGCGGGCGACGGGGCCCGGGCCACCGACGGGTAGCGGGCCGGTGCCGGGCTCTCAGCCCGGCAGGCCGCCGTCGGCCGGGCCGGCCACGTCGATCAGCACCTTGCCCACCGCGCCCTGTTCGACCGCGGTGTGCGCGGCGCCGGTCGCGGCCAGTGGGAAGCGGTGCAGCGGCAGGCCGGCCTGCTCGCCGACCCGCAGCGCGCCGTCCGCGACGGCGGCCCGGACCGCGGCCACCGCGTGGTCCTTGGCCGCCGCGGGCACGGTGTAGACCAGGACGCCCTGCCAGCGCAGGTTGGCCGTCATCGCCTCCCGGACCGGAAAGCCCACCGCGGGGCCGCCGTTGTCCGCGTAGAAGGCGATCACCGCGTCGGGGGCCGCGACGGCGTGGTCGAGCACGGCGTTCTGCGCGGGGGCGACCTCCACCACGAGGTCCGCGCCGCCGGGCGCCACCGACCGGATCACGGCCACGGCGTCCTGCGCCCGGTAGTCCACCACGTGGTGGGCGCCCGCCGCGTGCGCGAGCTCGGCCTTGCGCGGACCGCTGACCGTGGTGACGACGGTGGCCCCGGCCCAGACCGCGAGCTGGACGGCCGCGTTGCCCACCGCCCCCGCGCCGCCCGCGACCAGCACCGTCCGGCCCGCCAGCGCGCCCGGGGCGAGCCTGGCCGGGCCGCCCTCGGCGACGGTCAGCGTCCGGTGCGCGGTGAGCGCCGGGATGCCGAGCGAGGCACCGAGGTCGAAGGAGGCACCGGCCGGCAGCGCCACGGCCTGCCGGGCCGGGAGCACGGTGTACTCCTGCGCCGTCCCGCCCGCCCGCCGCCAGGCGGCCTCCCAGACCCACACCCGTTCGCCGACCCGGCCCGGGTCCACCCCGGGACCGACCGCGTCGATCACCCCGGCGCCGTCCTGGTTCGGGACCTGCTCGGTGACCCCGGGCGCGAGCGCACCCGAGCGGCTCTTCCAGTCGGTCGGATTGACCCCGGACACCCTGACCGCGACCCGGACCTCGCCCGGGCCGGGCTCCGGCACCGGACGCTCGACCAGACGCAGGACCTCGGGTCCGCCGGCGCTGCTGTGGACGATCGCCTTCATGGCGTCACCGTACGCCACCGTCCCGCCACGTCCGGTGCGGCGGCGCGCCCGTCGGCGACCGGCCGGCGGGCGGCGGGGACGGGCCGGCCGGGGCGGATGTGACCTGGGCCATCCGGGCGCCGCCGGCGGCGGTCCGTGCGGTCGGCGGCGCGTCGGCCCGCCGTCACGGTCCGTGCAGAATGTGCCCGGCCTCACGTGCCGATCGCGGTGACGGCGGCCACATCGGGGTGCCCGGGCGGCCGGCCCGGCCCTTCGTTCCGGGGGCCGGAACCTCGAGTTACCTCGGGTATCCGGCCTCTGACCTGCACCTGGAGGCCGTTTCCTTGAAACCTCCGGCGGGCGTCCGTAACTTCGAAATCACCGCAGCGAGCATCGCCCCCGGATTCCACCGGTGCGCAGCAGGTGCCCGCGCCACTGCGGACAGGACCTGAGAGACCGGGCCGCCACGGCCCTGCTCCCGGCTGCCTGCCCGGCACCTTCTCCGAGAGGAACCGCATGATCTTCCGTAACGAGACTTCCGCTGCCACCACCACCGCCACCAAGCGCAAGCGCGTTCGGATGGCCGTCATGGCGGGTGCGGTCATCGCCCTGCCGGTGGCCGGACTCGTCACGGCCACCGGGGCGTCCGCCGCCCCGGCCTCCACCTGGGACAAGGTCGCGCAGTGCGAGTCGACCGGCAACTGGGCGATCAACTCCGGCAACGGCTTCTACGGCGGCCTGCAGTTCACCAACAGCACCTGGGCCGCCTTCGGCGGCACCTCCTACGCCCCGCGCGCCGACCTCGCCACCAAGGCCCAGCAGATCAACGTCGCCGAGAAGGTCCTCGCCTCCCAGGGCCCCGGCGCCTGGCCGGTCTGCTCCGTCAAGGCCGGCCTCACCAAGTAAGGCCCACGCACGACGCACGTCCGG